>NZ_JAJCHK010000028.1:0-77573 GCF_020554465.1 Enterocloster sp. 210928-DFI.2.20 | reverse complement strand
AGTATAGACAAAAATCTCCCACCACTGGGAGATTTTTTTACTTTACGAATTGAAGTAAACACATTTTACCTATTGACTGAAAATATTAAGTGTGATACTATGACATTAGCACAAAGCAGAATCATATAGAAATGCTTTTGTTGACAATTTTATATAATCGGATGATGGATTCGGGAGAGACTGCACAGGCAGCGCCGAAGGGGAAGCGAAGAACTCTCAGGCAAAAGAACCGGATACTGGACGAAACTCT
This sequence comes from Enterocloster sp. 210928-DFI.2.20, assembly GCF_020554465.1. Classification (NCBI taxonomy): domain Bacteria; kingdom Bacillati; phylum Bacillota; class Clostridia; order Lachnospirales; family Lachnospiraceae; genus Enterocloster; species Enterocloster sp. 210928-DFI.2.20. The sequence goes on along the minus strand of NZ_JAJCHK010000028.1, from coordinate 77,323 downwards.
GGAAAGCGATAGCACCGACGAAGCCAAATCTTTCAGGTACAAAGACAGAGCGCATGAACATTATTTGTTCGTGCGCTTTTTTTGATATCCGGGTCATGGATACAGGGCATGTGTGTATACGGGCCTCCTTCAAAAAAAGCGCGCGGTACAAACAGGGAGGTGGTATGGTTTCGGAGGCGGAAACAGGGTATATGGATGTGTTTGTGATGAAGGGCATATGGATATGTCCGTGATGAAAAATAAAAAGGAGGATATGAACCAATGGTTGAACAGGTAATGGATTTTATTGAAGGATATGACAAGGAGATAGGGGAGGCAATCAAGGCTGAGTGCGGACGCCAGAGAAGGAATCTGGAGCTGATTGCTTCCGAGAACATTGTGTCGGAGCCCGTGATGGCTGCCATGGGAACGGTTCTCACCAACAAATACGCGGAAGGATATTCAGGAAAACGCTATTACGGCGGATGTGAGTTTGTGGACGTGGTGGAGACCATTGCCATTGAACGGGCAAAGAAGCTGTTTGGATGCGACTATGTGAATGTACAGCCTCATTCCGGAGCCCAGGCCAACATGGCTGTGTTCGTAGCCATGTTAAAGCCGGGCGACACGGTTATGGGCATGAACCTGGACCACGGCGGCCATCTGACACACGGAAGCCCTGTGAATTTCTCAGGACTGTACTTCAACATTGTGCCCTACGGCGTCAATGAGGATGGGTACATTGATTATGACAAACTGGAGGAAACAGCAGTTGCCTCCAAGCCGAAACTTATCATCGCAGGGGCCAGCGCCTACTGCCGGACCATTGATTTTAAGCGGTTCAGAGAAGTGGCCGACAAGGTGGGAGCTTACCTGATGGTGGATATGGCTCACATCGCCGGGCTGGTGGCGGCAGGTGTGCATCCCAGTCCCATTCCATATGCGGACGTGGTAACCACAACGACCCACAAGACCTTAAGGGGTCCAAGGGGCGGCATGATTCTGGCCAACCAGGCAGCGGCAGACAAATTCAATTTCAATAAGGCCATTTTTCCGGGAATCCAGGGCGGACCTTTGGAGCATGTCATTGCAGCCAAGGCAGTCTGCTTCGGTGAGGCGCTGCGGCCGGAGTTCAAGGCTTACCAGGAGCAGGTGGTTAAGAACGCAGCAGCCCTGGCGGCAGCTCTTAAAAGGCAGGGTTTTAACATTCTCACAGGAGGAACAGATAACCACCTGATGCTGGTGGACCTGAGGGGAATGGACGTATCCGGCAAGGAACTTCAAAACCGCTGCGACCAGGTATACATCACTCTGAATAAGAACACGGTTCCCAATGATCCCAGAAGCCCCTTTGTCACCTCGGGCGTGCGCATCGGAACACCGGCAGTCACCTCCAGGGGACTGAAGGAAGAGGATATGGAAAAGATTGCTGAGTGCATCTGGCTGGCAGCCACTGATTTTGAGGCTAAGGCTGATTATATCAGAGGCGAGGTTGACAAAATCTGCGGTAAATATCCGCTGTACCAGTAAGCTGCCGGGAAACTGGAAATGAGACGAAGCAGTTGGGGAACTGTTGAGATACAATCATAGAATATGGAAAAAAGGAGCAGAGAATATGGAATTAAAGACACCGCTGTATGACATGCATGTAAAGTATAAGGGAAAGATTGTGCCGTTTGCAGGCTACCTCCTTCCGGTTCAGTACGAAAAGGGAGTGATTGCGGAGCACATGGCAGTGCGTGAGCAGTGCGGCCTTTTCGATGTGTCCCATATGGGCGAGATTTTGTTAAGCGGGCCGGATGCCCTGAAGAATGTGAATATGCTTCTGACCAATGATTATACGGTCATGGAGGACGGTACAGCCAGATACAGCCCCATGTGCAACGAGGCAGGAGGCGTGGTGGACGACCTGATTGTCTATAAAATTAAGGACAACAGCTATTTCATCGTTGTCAACGCATCCAACAAGGATAAGGATTACCAGTGGATGAAGGACCATGTGTCCGGTGATGTGGAGCTTAAGGACATATCCGGCCAGGTGGGCCAGCTTGCCCTTCAGGGACCAAAAGCCCTGGATGTACTTAAGAAGGTGGCGGACCCGGATGCCATCCCGGATAAGTATTATACCTTTAAGAAGGACTGCTGCATAGACGGTATTCCCTGCATCATCTCCAAAACAGGGTATACAGGCGAGGATGGAGTGGAAATCTACATGGCCGGGAACGACGCTCCCAGGCTGTGGGAGCTTTTGCTGGAGGCCGGCAGGGAGGAAGGGCTGATACCCTGCGGCCTGGGCGCCAGGGATACCCTGCGTCTGGAGGCATCCATGCCCCTTTACGGACATGAGATGGATGATACCATCACTCCGAAGGAGGCAGGTCTTGGCATCTTTGTCAAGATGGATAAGGAGGACTTTATCGGCAAAAAGGCATTGCAGGAAAAGGGACCTCTTACCAGGAAGCGCGTGGGACTTAAGGTTACGGGCAGGGGCATCATCCGAGAGCATGAGCCGGTATTTGCCGGGGAACAGCAGATTGGAACCACCACGTCCGGCACCCATTGCCCGTATCTGGGATATCCGGCAGCCATGGCATTGGTGGATATTGCATACAAGGAGCCGGGCACCCAGGTCGAGGTGGATGTGAGAGGCCGCAGGGTTGGAGCGGAAGTGGTGAAGCTTCCATTTTATAAGAGAGAGAAATAAGCAGGGATTATGAAATGCTCAAAACAAGGAGGAAATAAAAAATGAACGTGCCAAAGGAATTAATGTATACAAAATCCCATGAGTGGGTAAAAACAGTGGATGACACAACCGTGACAGTAGGACTTACGGATTATGCCCAGGATGCCCTGGGAGACCTGGTGTTTGTAAACCTTCCGGAGCCGGGAGACGATGTGACGGCAGGCGAGGCATTTTCAGATGTGGAGTCTGTGAAGGCAGTATCAGATGTACTTTCTCCTGTTACCGGCCAGGTAGAGGAAATCAACGAGGAACTGTTAGACAGTCCGGAATCTGTAAACCAGAGCCCCTATGATGCATGGTTCATCAAAGTAAAAGACGTAAGCGGCAAAGAGGAACTGATGGACGGGGAGGCCTACGAGGCATATCTGGAAACACTGTAGACATCTTGAAAAGGAGGTGGACCCATGGGTTCTTATGTACCCAATACCAGTGAAGAGCAGCAGGAAATGCTCAGGGAAATCGGCTTTGACAGCTTTGAGGCGCTGTTTTCCCATATACCCCGGGAGGTCCGTGTAAAAGGCGGTTTAAAGCTTCCTGAGGGGCTTGGCGAAATGGAAGTCATCGGGAAGATGAAGGAAATCGCAAAACAGAATGTGGTGTTTAAACATATATTCAGAGGGGCGGGAGCATACAGCCATTACATACCTTCCATCGTAAAGAGCGTGGTATCCAAAGAGGAATTTCTTACATCCTATACCCCTTACCAGGCCGAGATCAGCCAGGGCATTCTTCAGTCCATATTTGAATATCAGACCATGCTCTGCCAGCTTACAGGCATGGATGTGTCCAATGCTTCTGTCTATGACGGGGCCACGGCAGCAGCCGAGGCAGCGGCCATGTGCAGGGACAGGAAGAGAAGCAGGGTATATCTGTCCGAAACCACCCATCCGCTGGTCACGGAGGTGGTAAAGACTTATTGCTTCGGAAGCGGAGCCCAGGTGGTGATGGTTCCTGAAAAGGACGGAGTCACGGACGCGGACGCCTTAAGGGAATTAATGGACGGCACGGCAGCCTGCTTCTATGTGCAGCAGCCTAACTACTATGGCAATCTGGAGGATTGCAGCCTTCTGGGAGAAATCACCCATGAAAAGGGAGCCAAATATATCATGGGCTGCAACCCCATCTCCCTGGCGCTCCTGCCTACGCCGGCAGAATGCGGGGCGGACATTGCGGTGGGAGACGGCCAGCCCCTGGGCATGCCTCTCAGCTTCGGAGGACCGTACCTGGGCTTTATGACAGCCACATCAGCTATGGGAAGGAAGCTTCCGGGCAGAATCGTGGGAGAGACAAAGGATGTGGACGGCAGGAGGGCGTATGTGCTGACCCTTCAGGCCAGGGAACAGCATATCAGACGCGAAAAGGCCAGCTCCAACGTGTGCTCCAACCAGGCTCTCTGCGCCCTGACTGCCAGCGTATATATGGCGGCCATGGGAGCAGATGGATTAAGAAAGACCGCTGTTCTCTGTACCTCCAAAGCACATTACCTGAAGGAACAGCTGGAACAGGCCGGCCTCACGGCCAGGTATGACAGGGAATTCTTCCATGAGTTCGTCACTGAAAGCGATACGGACAGCGGCCTAATCTTAAAAGCTCTGGAGGAGAAGGGAATCCTGGGAGGACTGCCTCTGAGCCACAGGGAGATTCTCTGGTGCGCCACTGAGCAGAACCGGAAGGAAGATATGGACCAGGCGGTTCAAATCGTGAAGGAGGTATGCGGAGCATGAAATTAATATTTGAAAAAGGAACTCCCGGCAGGCACTGCCACCTGCTTCCGGACTGCGACGTGCCGGTCCATCAGATAGGAGTTGGCAGGAAGGAGAAGCTGAATCTGCCGGAGCTCTCTGAAAATGAAATCAGCAGACATTATACCGGCCTTGCGGGGCGCGCCCACGGCGTCAACAACGGTTTCTACCCCCTTGGCTCCTGCACCATGAAGTATAACCCAAAGGTAAATGAGGAGGCGGCGTCGCTGGAGGGCTTTGCGGGCATCCATCCGCTGCAGCCGGAACATACGGTCCGGGGCGCCCTCAGGGTATTCGATCTGGCGGAGCAGTATCTGTGCGAGATAACCGGTATGGATGCAATGACCTTCCAGCCCGCGGCAGGCGCCCATGGGGAATTTACGGGTCTGCTGCTGATCAAGGCTTACCATCACTCCAGAGGGGATGAAAAGAGGACGAAAATCATTGTTCCGGACTCTGCCCACGGCACCAATCCCGCCAGCGCCACCATGGCCGGCTACAGCGTTGTCAGCATCCCCTCCAGGGAGGACGGATGTGTGGATCTGGATAAGCTTAAGGAGGCAGTGGGGGAGGACACGGCAGGACTGATGCTGACCAATCCAAACACGGTAGGGCTCTTTGACAAGAATATCCTGGAGATTACCCGCATTGTCCACGATGGGGGAGGGCTGTGCTATTACGACGGAGCCAACCTCAACGCGGTCATGGGCATTGTGAGGCCGGGAGATATGGGATTTGACGTAATCCACCTGAACCTCCACAAGACATTTTCCACGCCTCACGGCGGGGGCGGTCCGGGAAGCGGCCCTGTCGGCTGCAAGGAATTCCTGCGTCCCTTCCTTCCGGGCTTTATGGTTAAGGGGCCGCAATCCATTGGAAGCGTGAAGATGTTCTATGGAAACTTCGGGGTGGTGGTAAAGGCGCTGGCCTACATCATGACCCTGGGCAGGGAAGGCATTCCCGAGGCGTCATCCAATGCAGTGTTAAATGCCAATTATATGATGAATAAGCTGTCAGACCTGTATCAGATGGCTTACAATGAAACCTGCATGCATGAGTTTGTGATGACGCTGGAGGATTTGAAGCACGATATCAATGTGTCGGCCATGGATATTGCCAAGGCACTTCTGGATTACGGCATCCATCCCCCCACCATGTATTTCCCGCTGATTGTCCATGAGGCCCTGATGGTGGAGCCCACTGAGACAGAGTCAAAGGAAACCCTGGACGAAGCCATTGAGGTGTTCCGCAGCATATATGAAAAAGCAAAGGCAGATCCGCAGAGCCTTCACCAGGCTCCGGTCAAAACACCGGTCCGCAGGCTGGACGAGGTAACTGCGGCAAGAAAGCCGGTGCTGCGCTATATCGGGGAGTAAGTAACTGATTTACGAAAAAATACAGGCAGTGCTCAGGAGCGTGTTGAAATGAATTTTCAGACACGCTCCAGCGCTCTTTGGCGGCAATAGGAGGAAAGATGGCAGATATATTTGATTTGGTTATTATAGGAGCAGGTCCCGGCGGTTATGTGGCGGCGATCAAGGGCGCCAAGCTGGGACTTTCGGTGGCAGTGGTGGAAAACAGGGAGGTAGGGGGAACCTGCCTGAACCGTGGCTGTATTCCGGCCAAAGCCATGATTCATGCGTCCCAGCTTTACAGGGAGATGAAGGAGGGCGGGCAGTTCGGCATCTTTGCAGAGAATGTCCGGTATGAGTATGATAAGATTCTGGAATATAAGGAGGGAACGTCAGGAAGCTTAAGACAGGGAGTGGAACAGCTCTTTAAGGCAAACAACGTGACACTGGTTAAGGGAACCGGCACCCTGCAGGCGGACAAAACCGTGCTGGTGACAGGGTGCGAAGGGGAAGTGGAGAGCCGGGTGCTGAAAGGAACGCATGTGCTGCTGGCCTCAGGCTCAAAACCCATGAACCTGCCCATTGAGGGACTGGAACTGCCGGGGGTTCTGACCAGCGACGGGCTGTTGGGGCTGCAGCATGCGCCGGAAAGCCTGCTGATTATCGGCGGAGGCGTAATCGGAGCTGAATTTGCATCTGTATTTTCATCCCTTGGCATCCGTGTAACCATCGTGGAAGCCCTTCCCAGGCTGCTGGCAAACCTGGATAAGGACATTTCGCAGAATCTGAAAATGATTCTCAAAAAGCGGGGAATCAAAATCTATACAGGGGCCATGGTAAAGAGAATTGAAAAGACGGAACATGGTCTGGCCTGTGTCTTTGAGGAAAAGGGTGAGGAGAAGCGGGAGGAAGCAGATTATGTGCTGTCGGCCGCCGGCAGGGTGCCTGAAACGGAAAAGCTGCTGGGACCGGGGACAGAGCTTGCCATGGAGCGGGGAAGAATCACAGTGGACTCCAATTTTGAGACATCCATGGAGGGCGTGTACGCCATCGGAGATGTGATTAAGGGAATCCAGCTGGCTCATGTGGCCAGTGCCCAGGGCGTGTGGGTGGCGGAACACCTGGCGGGAACCGGACACTCCATTGATTTATCGGTAGTTCCCAGCTGTGTGTACACCAGCCCTGAGATTGCGTCCGTGGGACTTACGGAGGACGAGGCGGCCCAGGCTGGAATACCTGTATCCGTGGGGAAATTCCTGATGTCTGCCAACGGGAAATCACAGATATCCAGGGAGGAAAGAGGTTTTATCAAAATCATCGCAGAAGCCGACTCCAAGGTGGTGCTGGGAGCCCAGATGATGTGCGCCAGGGCCACGGACATGATCGGGGAGATGGCAACCGCAGCCGCAAACAAGCTGACCGTACCACAGCTGCTTCTGGGAATGCGCGCCCATCCCACCTACAATGAGGCAGTGGGAGAGGCGCTGGAGGAGCTTGAAGGCGGCAGCATCCACACGGTTCCCAGACAGGCTCCGGGCAAGCTTAAGAGCAGACAGTAATCAGAAGAACAGAATGTCAGGAGGAATAAGTTTATGGCAGTCATCAGTGCATTTGACGTATTAGGCCCCAATATGATAGGGCCTTCCAGTTCACACACGGCGGGAGCGGTGGCCATAGCCCTCCTGGCCCAGAAAATGATAGCAGGACAGATTATCGAGGCAGAGTTTACCTTGTACGGTTCCTTTTCCAGGACTTACCGCGGACACGGCACGGACAGGGCGCTGCTGGGGGGAATCATGGGATTTAAGACAGATGACAGGCGGATCCGTGATTCCTTTTCCATCGCGCAGCAACGGGGACTGCGGTATTCCTTCCTGACAAACGAGAAGGATAAGGACGTACATCCCAACACAGTGGATATCCGCATGGTAAATGACCGGAACCAGGAGATGACGGTCCGGGGGGAATCCCTGGGGGGAGGAAAGGTGCGCATTGTAAAGATAAACCAGGTGGATGTGGACTTTACAGGCGAGTACAGTTCCCTGATTGTCATACATCAGGATAAACCGGGGGTGGTGGCCCATATTTCCAAGTGCCTCAGCGACTGCAATGTGAACATCGCCTTCATGAAGCTTTTCAGGGAGGAAAAAGGAGCACAGGCTTACTGCATCGTGGAGTCTGATGAACGCCTGCCTCTGGAGATTACGGATTGGATTAACAGCAACCCGCATGTATACCATACCATGCTGGTTCAGGTATAAGGAGGGATGGACATGGATTTTAAGAGCGGGGCAGAGCTTCTGGAGCAGTGCGCTGTCCGGGGAATGACTATATCGGAAGTGATGAAACAGCGTGAATGTGATTTAACAGGCGTATCCATGGAGGACATGGAGGCCAGGATGAAGGATGTACTGGCGGTCATGAGGGATTCAGCCACCCTTCCGCTGAGAGAACCGGTCACATCCATCGGCGGCCTGATTGGCGGAGAATCGGCCAGGATGGAGGAACGGCGCAGAAAGGGCACCTCCATCCTAAGCGGCGTCCTGGGCAGGGCTGTCATATATGCCATGGCTGTTTTGGAGGTTAATACCTCCATGGGACTGATTGTGGCAGCACCTACAGCCGGGTCTTCGGGCATTGTGCCGGGACTGCTGCTGGCCCTCCAGGAGGAATACGGCCTGGAGGACGACTTGGTGGCGGACGGCCTGTTTGCAGCCTCTGCCGTCGGATACCTGGCCATGCGCAACGCCACCGTGTCAGGGGCGGTAGGGGGATGCCAGGCAGAGGTGGGCGTGGCCTGCGCCATGGCGGCGGCTGCCGCAGTGGAGCTTATGGGAGGAACTCCCGCCCAGAGCCTGGACGCTGCGTCCGCTGCCCTGATGAATCTTTTGGGACTGGTATGCGACCCTGTGGGCGGCCTGGTGGAATGCCCCTGCCAGAACCGGAATGGGGCAGGGGCTGCAAACGCCCTGGTCTGCGCGGAGACAGCGCTCAGCGGTATACGGCAGCTGATTCCGTTTGATGAAATGCTGGAAGCCATGTATGCAGTTGGCAGAGGGCTTCCCCTGGAGCTGAGGGAAACAGCCCTGGGCGGCTGCGCCGCAACCCCCTCAGGCTGCAGAATGGGATGCTGCGTGCAGAAGGCGTAAGATGTAAGGATGGCAGGAAGGAGGCAGGTATGGATTTTAATGAGGCGGTGGATTTTGGGGTGACGGCGGACTCTGGGGAGAGGATGGACTTTGACGGGGCGTTGGATTTTCTGGAGCAGAGGTCTGGGCTGGGAAGCGTCATGGGACTGGATTCCATAAGAAATCTGCTGAGGGAGCTGTCGGACCCGCAGAAGGATTTGGAATTTGTTCATATCGCCGGGACCAATGGAAAGGGGTCCGTGTCAGCCTGCCTTTCTTCCATATTAAAGGAGGCGGGCTGCCGTACAGGCACCTATACCTCGCCGGCTGTTATCTCGGTGCGGGAACGGTATCAGGTGGACGGCTCCTGGATTACGGAAAGGGAATTTGCCTTATTGGCGGACCGGGTGAAGGCGGCGGCAGGGCGCATGGAAGAAAAGGGGAGAGGAATCCCCACTGTATTTGAGATAGAGACAGCCATGGCCTTTCTGTATTTTAAAGAGAAGGGCTGCCGGGTGGTGGTGCTGGAAACAGGGCTGGGAGGGGAACAGGATGCCACCAATGTGGTGGAGAATACCCTGGCGGCTGTTTTTACTTCCATCAGCATGGACCATATGGGTGTGCTGGGAAATACCCTGGGCCAAATTGCTGCCTGTAAGGCGGGAATCATTAAGCCGGGCTGTGAAGTTGTCTCGGCGCATCAGCCTCTGGAAGTGCTCAGCGTACTGAAGGACCGCGCCGGTGAAAAGGGATGCGTCTTTACCCAGGTGGATATGAGCAGCCTGAGCGCCCTATCCTGTCCGGAGAGGGAGGAGAATCGCGGGGAGTATGCAGAAAATGTGTTTATCTATAAGGCCATGGAAGGAATCAGAATATCCCTTCCGGGGACCTATCAGTTGGAGAATGGAGCTCTTGCGCTGGAGGCAGCCTCTGCCCTGAGCCGCAAAGGCATCCACATACCTGAATCTGCCATGAGAAAGGGACTTTCCAATGTTTCCTGGCCGGGAAGGTTCCAGATGCTTAAGAAATCCCCCATGGTGATTGTGGACGGAGCGCATAACAGGGACGCGGCCCTCAGGCTGAGGGAATGTGTGGAAACCTGTTTGAACGGCAGGCGTCTGATTTTTATTATGGGAGTGTTTGGGGACAAGGAATACGGCCTGATGACGCAAATCATGGCTCCCCTGGCAGAAAGAATCTATACGGTATGGCTGCCGGACCGCGGCAGAAGCCTGAATCCGGAGATACTTGCAAGGGAGGCCGGAAAATACTGTGCCGGAACGCAGGCAGTGGATTCGGTGGAAACAGCCTTGGACATGGCACTGAAAGACGCCGGAGAGCAGGGAGCCGTACTGGTCTTTGGCTCCCTGTCTTATCTGGGGCAGATTATGAAGGAGACAGAAAGGAGGAACAGGGATGATAGACAGGAATAAAGTGGAGCAGGCTGTCAGGCTTCTGCTGGAGGGAATGGGCGAGGACCCGTCCAGAGAAGGGTTGATTGATACGCCTGAGCGTGTAGCCAGGATGTATGAGGAACTGTACAGCGGCATGGATGAACACCCAGGGATGTATCTGGAAAAGACATTCCGGGCGGAAAATAATGACCTGATTGTGGAGAAGGACATAACCTTTTATTCTGTCTGTGAACATCATCTTCTTCCTTTTTACGGGAAAGTGCATGTTGCCTATGTGCCGGATAAGAAGGTGGCGGGACTGAGCAAGCTGGCCAGGACGGTGGAGGTATTTTCCAGACGCCTTCAGATCCAGGAACAGCTGACCGCCCAGATAGCAGACGCATTGATGGACGGATTGGCGCCCCGGGGCGTTATGGTCATGATGGAGGCAGAGCATATGTGTATGACCATGCGGGGAATCAAAAAGCCGGGCAGCCGGACTGTCACGGTGGTAAAGAGGGGGTGCTTCTGTCAGCGGGAGGACCTGGTAAACCTGTTTTTCCAAATGGTAAGGGGGTAATCAGATGATTATAGGACAAAAAGAATTTGATGTATGGAACAGAACCTATGTCATGGGCATCCTGAATACAACGCCGGATTCCTTTTCCGACGGAGGCAGGTACTGTGACCGGGAGATGGCTCTCAGACAGGCGGAGAAACTGGTGTTTGACGGTGCAGATATCATAGACGTGGGAGGGGAGTCCACACGCCCGGGATGCAGGCCGGTTGGGGAGGAGGAAGAACTGGAGCGGGTCCTTCCCGTCATCCGGCTGATTCATGAAAATTTTGATATACCCATCTCCGTAGATACCTATAAGAGCGGGGTGGCCCGGCGGGCTGTGGAGGCCGGCGCCGCCATGGTCAATGACATATGGGGGCTGAAAAAAGATAAGGACATGGCGGGGACCATTGCTGAGCTGGGGGTGTGCTGCTGCCTTATGCATAACAGGCAAAACCCTGTCGGACACCATTTTATGAATACCGCCCTGGAGGAGATGAATGAAACCATTCTCCTTGCAAAACAGGCCGGCATAAAGGATGACAGAATCGTGCTGGACCCCGGTGTGGGATTTGGAAAGACATATGAGATGAATCTGGAAGTGATAAGGAATTTGTCTGCTTTTAAGCGTTTCGGCTATCCGGTTCTTCTGGGGGCGTCCAGGAAGTCTGTGATTGGCCTTGCTCTGGATCTTCCTGTGGACAAACGGGAAGAGGGAACCCTGGTTACGACGGTGGCCGCCGTCTTTTCTGGCTGTTCCTTTGTTCGCGTACACGATGTGGAGGGGAATAAAAGGGCTGTCAGGATGGCCCGGTCTATTATGGGCGCCCCGGAGTTTAAATGAGGAACCGGAATATGAAATGCAGACATGGGATCAAATCATACAGAAAACAGAAAGGGAGCGGGCAGGACATGGACCAAATCAGGATTGAACAATTGGAGGTATTTGCAAAACACGGGGCCATACCGGAGGAAAATGTACTGGGACAGAAGTTTCTGGTATCGGCAGTGCTCTTTACAGATACGAGAAAGGCGGGCAGGAATGACCAGCTGGACCAGACCATCAGCTACGGCAGGGCAAGCAAATTCATGGAACGCTATCTGAGGGAGCATACCTTCCAGCTCATAGAGAGCGCAGCGGAAAAACTGGCGGAGGAACTGCTGCTCATGTATCCTGACAGCCTGAAATCCGTGGAATTAGAGATAAGAAAGCCCTGGGCCCCCATAGGCCTTCCCCTTCAATATGTATCAGTCAGGATCACCAGGGGATGGCATCAGGCATACATTGCCCTGGGCTCTAATATGGGAGACAGGCTGGCGTATCTTACCGGGGCGGTGGAGGCCCTTGGAAAGCTTCGGGAGTGCCGTGTGGGCCGGGTATCCGGCTTTATTGAAACGCCTCCTTACGGGGTGACGGACCAGGCTGATTTCCTCAACGGCTGTATGGAAATAAAAACACTCTATACACCGGAGGAGCTGTTGGATGCCCTTCATGAAATCGAAGCAGCGGCGGGAAGGGAGCGGATCATACACTGGGGTCCCAGAACCCTGGATCTGGACGTGATTTTTTATGACGATCTGGTGTATGAATCGGAACGGCTGAGCATTCCACACACACAGATGCACAAGCGCGATTTCGTCCTGAAACCTCTGGCCGAGATAGCGCCATATAAGCGCCATCCCATTTACGGAGAGACCGTGGCTGAAATGCTGGACACGGTCTAAATGCAGGATGCAGTGCAGGTGCAGGACGCAGTGCAGATGCAGGATGCGGTCTAAGCCTTTAAGGCCATGGAAAGCGGCTTTTGCAGGACCGGATACAAGGCGCTGGAGATAATCAGGCCGCTGATTCCCTGGATAATGTTGCTGGGAACGCTGGCCAGGGCTGCTCCTAATCCATATAGGAATATTTCGCACAGGCAGTATCCTCCGGCCACCAGAATAATGTCAATCACACCGCAGCCGGCCACGGCTGCATACGGATTCATGCCTCTGGCCCTTAACCTGCCGCAGACATGGCTTGCGGAGAATGCCACCAGTCCCTTAATGACAAAAGTGATGGGGACATAGATAAAATAACCTCCCAGCAGATCCGCCATGCAGGAGCCGATGCCGGCTGCCAGGAATGCGGATACCGGGTCCAGAAACACGCCGCAGAGAATCACGATGGCGTCGCCGGGATGGATGTAACCGCCTGTACCGGGGGTGGGGATGCGGATGGACATAGTGGCCACACAGGCCAGGGCTGCAAAGAGGGCGGACAGCACCAGTTTTTTAGTAGAGAAACGTTCCGTCATAGGGATACCTCCTAAAGTTAAAGTACTTAAATGTTGATACCTACTATAACGGAAAGGTGGACTGAGTGAAATATCCAGTTAGATAATATTTAACCAGTCCAGATTGGCACCGCTGACGGAAAAATCCGACTTGGGCCGGTGCATCATTCCAGCCAGCGCATCATTCCAGCCGGTTCCTCAAAACGGTGGGTGGATAAGATGCCGTCCGGACAGTGGCATCCCCACAGAGCCAGGCAGGAGTCAACTCCGGCCTGGGCGGCGCACTGCATGTCGTAGATACTGTCCCCGATGTAGAGAATCTGCCGGGGGCAGACTCCGGTGCGTTCCATATATGCAAGCATAGGTTCGGGGTCCGGTTTGTGGCGGACCGTGTCATCGGCCGTTATGACGGTTTGAAAATATTCGGATATCTGAAAAGGAAGGAAGCTGCTGGTGTACTGGGGCATTGTCTTGGAAGTGATGATGCCCAGGACGCAACCCTTTTTTTTCAGGGAATCCAACAGAGGGACAATGCCCTCATACAGATAGGCAGTGTACTGATACTCCTGTTCATACTGTTCCCAACGGGGATAAATCTGGAATATCTGTTCAGGGGAATGTATGCCCAGACGTTCAAATGCATCCAGCCCCGGTATGCCCAGAACCGGAGTAAGCCGGCTTAAGTTCCAGTGTTCCCCGGTTACATCCCTGAGGGCTCTCTGGAGTCCGTGGAGCACGGCCCCTGTGGTATTAATCAGCGTATTGTCAATATCAAACACAAAATGGGTGTAGCGCATTATAAACCTCCTTCGCTTACAGCCTGCCCCATGGACTTTGCCACGGTAAACAGGCCTTTTTCATAATCCTGCTGGTAATCATAGGACAGCTCAATGGACGGGATTGCTTTGGATGGCAGATAAGAAGCACAGAGACGGCGGATCTCGTCTAACCTTCCCTCCAGCAGGGGGTGGCGGTAGAGCACCATCATGTGGGGATTTACCGTCACGGCATAAATTTGTATCAGGCGGGCGTACAGCTCGCTTATGTGCTCGGCAGGGGGAAGGCCCAGGCTGCCCTTGTTTAACCGTTCATAGACAGGCAGGAAGCCGACCTCGCTGCAATAGCCTGAGGCGCCGGTCCACAGCCGGCCGTTAATGACCATTCCGCCTCCTATACCGTTTCCTCCCATAAAGAGTGTGACCAGGGAGCCGGCATCGGGGTGCTTCTGAGCCCAGCATCCCATGGTCAGGAAATTCATATCATTACCCACTGTCATGGGAATGGGAACCAGGCGCCGGAAATGCTCTTCCAGGTTCAGGCCTTTGAGTCCGATATATTGATTGGTCTCCTCCACCACTCCGTGATTTACCAGGGCAGCAATCCCTGCGGCGGCAGCCTTCAGGCGGGGATAGCGGTGATGGATATCTAAAATCAGGGCATCCAGCTGTTCCAGGGACAGGATTTCAAAGGGCAGGCACCCTTGCTCCACGGTGTTCTCCCTTAAATCCTTCAGGTTCCAGCATACCCGGTCCGACTCAACCTGTACCAGGAGATACAGGCTGAAAAGGGGATTCAGCTCATAAATGCAGGCGCACCTGCCCCCGGTGGAAGAGCCGGCCCCTTGCTCGGTCAGTTCCCCGTCAGAACACAGTTCGTCAATCAGACGTCCGACCGTAGGGAAACTTAATCCCAGCTCTCTGGCAATCTGGCTTTTGGAAGCAGACGCATGTTTACCCATGTAAGCTCGTATATGTTCTTTATTCAATTGTTTTACAGTGACCGGTTCTTCCTGGGCCATGAAAAATTCTCTCCTTTTACATCGTTATTAAAAAACTTTTTAAAATAATATTAATAAGTCAATTCTATTTAATCACTTGACGGATAAAATGTCAATAAGAAAATCCTTAAAGGCTCTTGAAAGACTTGACAAAGAAACAGCCAGCGTATATTGTTACAGGGAAAATGTGCAAAAAAGACAGGAGGCAGACTGCGGTGGAACATCTCATATTCAGTCTCAATGCGACCATGCCCATCTTTTTTCTTATGGTATTGGGAGCGTGTTTCAAAAAAGCAGGAATTATGGAAGGTGTCTTTGCGGACAAGGCCAATCAGTTCGTGTTTAAGGTGGCTCTTCCGGTCCTGCTGTTTGAGGACCTGTCAAATTCTGATTTTTTGAAGGTGTGGGATACCAGGTTTGTGATGTTCTGCTTTGCCTCTACCCTGGGAGGAATCCTGCTGGCGGTTCTTCTGTCCATGGCACTTAAGGACAGGAGGCTCAGAGGGGAATTCATACAGGCTTCCTACCGCAGCAGCGCGGCCCTGCTGGGGATTGCCTTCATTAAGAACATATATGGGGATGTGGGGATGGCGCCTCTCATGATAATAGGCAGCGTCCCGCTGTACAATGTGATGGCTGTGGTGATTCTGTCCTTTACAAATCCGGAAGGGGCGGTCCTTGACCGCCGGATGCTGGGGAAAACCGCGGCGGGCATACTTAAGAATCCTATCATACTGGGAATCCTGACCGGCATGGCCTGGTCACTGCTGGGACTGAAGCAGCCCCAAATCATGGAAAAAACCGTGTCCAGCCTGGCAGGAGTGGCCACGCCCCTGGGCCTGATGGCCATGGGTGCGTCCTTTGACTTCAGGCAGGCATCCCAGAGAGTCGGGGCAGCTGCGGGCGCCAGCGCCATAAAGCTGGTACTTCTCTGCGCCGTATTCCTTCCGGCCGCAGTGTACCTGGGGTTCCGGGAGCAGCAGCTGGTGGCGATTCTTGTGATGCTGGGGTCTGCCGCAACCGTCAGCTGCTTTGTGATGGCGCGGAACATGGGACATGAAGGCGTGCTGAGCTCCAGTGTGGTGGCAATCACAACCTGCGGCAGTGCCTTCACCCTGACGCTGTGGCTGGACCTCATCCGTACCCTGGGCCTGATATAGGGATGGACGAGTCCCGGAAGGAGAGAACAAATGAAAGCAAAACTGGAGATCATAGGGTCTATGGCAGCCTTTGGCACCATAGGAGCCTTTGTGAGACACATACCCCTGCCGTCAGGAGAGCTGGCCCTGTACCGGGCCCTGATTGCTGCCGGCGCCATTTTCCTCTGGCAGCTGTGCAGCGGCCAGGGGACAGGGATAAAGGATGCAAAGGCAGAGCTGCACCTTCTGATTCTGTCAGGGGCGGCCATTGGAATCAACTGGATACTGTTTTTTGAGGCATACCGGTATACCACGGTTGCAATGGCTACCCTTAGCTATTATTTCGCCCCTGTCATCGTAACCGTGGCAAGTCCCTTCCTCTTTAAGGAAAAGCTTACCGCCCGCCAGGTGTTCTGTTTTATCATGTCCACACTGGGACTGGTGCTGGTGATAGGCGTCAGCAGGGGAGGGAGCAGCAGTGATTTGATTGGGATTTTGTTCGGCCTGGGTGCTGCCGTATTTTATGCGTCGGTGGTACTGCTCAATAAAAGCATACGCCATGTATCGGGTATCAACCGGACATTTTTCCAGTTCCTGGCAGCCATTCTGGTTCTCACGCCCTATGTATGCCTGACTGGGGGTTCCCATCTTTTGGATATGGATGCCCTTGGGGTGATAAATCTTCTGGTGGTGGGGGTGTTCCACACAGGCATATGCTATTGCATGTATTTTTCATCCCTGCGTTATCTGAAGGGCCAGGAGGCTTCTATCCTCAGCTACATAGATCCCCTTGTGGCCATCCTGGTATCCGTGACCTTCCTGCATGAGACCATCACTGTGTTTCAGGTGGTGGGAGGAGGAATGATACTTGGTTTTACGGTGTTGAATGAGGTGAGGATGCGTGCCGGGGGAGGGGACCCGGACCCGCGGGAGGAGCTGCGTCCGTGACAGGCGTAAGCGCAGTCCGGGAGGCGGCTGTTCCCGCCGCTCACCCGCCATTCACCCGCTGCATTTCCAACGCGTCCGCTGTCTCTTCCCTGCCTGGGAAAGAAAAAAATATACCGTGTCAATCTGTTGTTAAGATAACGCCATATTGATGCGGGCCCATATATGTTATTGGCATGCCGGCAGTCCGGGCATGCCATTTTTATTGGAGATAAGCGGTGCAGGAGCAAAGATACGGAGTGGGTGAGAGGAATGGGGGCCTTAGTGATTTCAACTGGAAAATCCGGCCCCACAAAATAAAGACATATTTAAGGACATTATATTAGACAAAATAAAAGACGAATAATAGTGGAAATGTCCAAAAAATAAAATATTAATTGACAAAATATAGGCATATGGATATAATTATGGTAAATAATATTATTGAAGCAATAAAAAATACGCATAAAATCGTCCTTAATTCAAAGGAATTTTAAAGACAAAACGTCCTTAAATATGCGTATGGAACATGTGCGCACAGGTAAAAAGTGAAAAAGCAAAAGATGATTAGGAGGAAATGGGAATGAGTTTTTGGAATCCGTTGACCTGTATTACGGGATGCCTGGTGGTTTATTCGGTTGGTGAATTTTTGTCTAAAAAGACCAAGGGGGCTGTTTCATCACTGTTGTTTGCCTGTGTATTGTTCCTCATAGGGTTCTGGAGCGGCCTGCTGCCCAAGGACATTACCACCCAGTCCGGTCTGGTGGCGGTTATGGCGAATTTTGGTACGGCATTCATGATTACCAATATCGGTACGCTGATTAATCTGGAAGACCTGATTCGGGAATGGAAAACCGTGGTTATTTCACTGTTTGCCATTGCGGCGATTGCACTGATTTGTTTTACAGTGGGTTCCCTGCTGTTCGGAAGAGAGTATGCGTTGATTGCAGCGCCTCCAGTGGCAGGTTCCACGGTTGCAGGCATCATAGTTACAAGTGCGGCGGAAGCTGCCAACCGTCCGGAGCTGGCGGCATTTGCAGTGCTGGTACTGTCCGTACAGAAATTTTTCGGTATCCCGATTTCCACATTCTGTATCCGCAAGGAGTTAAGAATCAAGCGCGGCAGCGGTTTCTTCAAGAGCAATACGGTGGAAGAAAAATCCAGCCTTAAGCTGCCCAGCATGCGTATTTTTAAAGAGACGCCTAAAAACCTGAGAAGCAATACCATCTATATCTGTAAAGTGGCCCTGGTGGCCTGTATCGCTGATTTTGTGGGAAAGGCAACACTGATTCCGGGATCCTCTCCGGCCAACTATATCCTTAACCCGAACATTGCCTACCTGCTGTTTGGACTTATCTTTGCCAGAATCGGATTTTTGGAAAAGGATATCTTTGCAAAAGCAAATTCTTCAGGTATCATCACTTTCGGTCTGCTGCTGATGCTGCCCGGAAGCCTTGCAACCCTTTCACCTTCCGGACTGCTGTCAATGATCGTGCCGGTATTCGGTATCCTTTTAATCTGCTCCATCGGCATCATTGTTATCTGCGGTATTGTGGGCAAGGTGCTGGGATGCTCTCCCTACACATCGGCAGCGGTTGGCGTAACCTGTATGCTGGCTTATCCGGCCACCCAGATTATCACCACGGAAGGCGTTGATTCCTTTGAGTGGGAAGGTGATGAGAGACAGAAGGCCATGGATTATATACTGCCTAAAATGATTATCGGCGGTTTCGTTACAGTGACCATTGCATCCGTTGCGTTTGCAAGTATTATTGGTCCTATTATTTTCTAAAGGAAGGAACGTTTGAGTATATGACAGGTCAGATTGCAATTGAAGAAATTGAGAGAAAAAGGCAGAAAATCGACAGCCTGAGCCAATATATATGGAATCACCCGGAGGCCGGATTCAAGGAATATAAGGCCCAGGAGAAGGTGGCGGATTTGCTGCGTGAGGAAGGATTTCAGGTGGAAACCGGGGCAGGAGGTGTTCCCACGGCCATAAAGGCTGTCTATGGAAGCGGTCATCCTGTCATGGGATTTTTGGGTGAGTTTGACGCGCTGCCGGGACTCAGCCAGAAGGTGTCGGTCAACAAGGAGCCGGTGGAGGGACAGCCCTATGGACACGGCTGCGGCCATAACCTGCTGTGCTCCGCCCATGTGGCCGGCGTGATTGGCCTTAAGGAGGAGATGATTCAGAGAAATCTTCCAGGAACCATTGTATTCTATGCATGCCCCGGGGAAGAGCTGCTGACAGGAAAACCTTTGATGGCAAAGGGCGGAGCCTTTGAGGGGTTAGATGTGGCGGTGAATTTCCATCCCAACAAAATCAACGAGGCAACAGTGGGCGTTTCCACGGCAGTGAACTCTGCCAAATTCCACTTTTACGGAAAGGCGTCCCATGCGGCCAATGCGCCTGAAAACGGAAGAAGTGCTCTGGACGCTGTGGAGCTGACTGATATCGGTGCCAATTACCTGAGGGAGCATGTGCCTTCGGATGTGCGTATCCACTACACCATTGTGGACGGAGGCGTGGCACCCAACATAGTGCCGGATAAGGCGGTGGTATGGTATTACATGAGGGCATTTTCCAGGGAAGTGGTGGAAAATGTGTATGAACGTCTTGTGAAGGTGGCAAAAGGCGCGGCCATGATGACGGAGACAGAGCTGGAAATAGAATTCCTTGGAGGCTGCTATAACACCCAGAACAATCATGTGCTGGCCGGTGTGGTGGCAGAAGCCATGAACGAGATTCCGCAGGAACCATGGACACAGGAGGAACTGGACTTTGCGGCAGCCCTGGATGAACAGACTGCGGACGCTGCCAGGGCAACCACGAAAAAATACAGCCTGTCTGCGGATACACATTTGTACACCGGACCGGGCCAGGTGACCTGCTTTAACAGCTACGGCTCCACCGATGTGGGGGATGTGATGCATCTGGTTCCAACCGCCTATTTCTTTACGGCCTGCACCAACATGGGGGCGCCTGCCCACAGCTGGCAGTTTGCATCCTGCGCGGGAAGCTCCATCGGTGAAAAGGGAATGATTTACGCAGCTAAGGTAATGGCGTTATACGGCCTTAAGCTCATTGAAAAGCCGGAACTGATTGCACAGGCTAAAGAGGAATTTGACAGACAGATGGAGGGCCGCAGCTACAAGTGCCCGATACCGGATGGAATGACGATGCCCTGGTAAGGAGGATTGACATGGTGGATTTTTTAAAGGAAGCAGAAGGAATTGAGCAGGAAGTGATTGGGTGGAGACGTCATGTCCACCAATATCCGGAGCTTCTCATGGACCTGCCGGAAACAGCTGCATTTGTGGAGCGGGAACTTAAAAATATGGGGTATGAGCCGGAGTACATATGCCAGTCTGGAATCGTTGCTGTGCTGGACAGCCAAAAGCCGGGTAAGACGCTGCTTCTCAGAGCGGATATGGATGCCCTGCCCATCGGGGAAGAAAGCGGTCTTGAATATGCCAGCAAACATCCCGGAATCAGCCATGCCTGCGGCCATGATACCCATATAGCCATGCTTCTGGGAGCGGCAAAGCTCCTGATGAAGCACAAGGACCTTCTGAGGGGCAAAGTCAAGTTTATGTTTCAGCCCGGGGAGGAGGGCGGAGGAGGCGCACGCACCATGGTGGAAGCAGGGGTGCTGCGTTCGCCGGATGTGGATGCATGCATGGCCTTCCACCAGGTGGTGGCAAGGGATCATGTGCCTACGGGAATTATCGGATATACCCGCGGACCCATGATGGCCTCCGCCGATATGTTCCGGATTACGGTCCGGGGCAAAAGCGCCCATGGGGCCAGTCCTGAATCCGGGGTCAACCCGGTGCAGATTCTGTGCCAGATATACAATGGCCTTCAGTCCATCGAATGCTCGGAAAAGCCCAGGGGAAGCGCGCTGGCCCTGACCATTGGACAGATTAGCGCGGGCAGGGCAGGGAATGTGATACCGGAGCAGGGATTTATGTGCGGAAGCATCCGGGCTTATGAGGAGAATGTGAGAAGCCTGGCCAAGAGGCGCCTGAAGGAGATTTCAGAACAGACAGCAGCCATGTACGGGGGCCGGGCAGAGGTGGAATTTCCAAGTGAACTGCCGGCTACGGTCAATGACCTCCAGGTGGGCGATGAGATGTTCGGCTATGTAAAGGAGCTGGTTGGAGAGGAAGGAACCATGATGCTTCCCCAGATAATGGGAGGGGAAGATTTTGCGGAGGTTCTGAAGGAGGCGCCCGGCGTTCTGTTCAGGGTCAGCCTGGGGGACAAGCAGGAGGGGTATCCCTATATCAGCCACAACTCCAAGGTCATATTCAATGAAAGCGGCATGAAGCATGCAGTGGCTGCGTTTGCCCACTGTGCGGTCAGATGGCTGAATGCCCATTAAAAGTGAACGGGACGGAAATAAGGGTTAAGACGGATTGACAAAAAAGTGAGACGGACGGGGTGTTCCCCGGGACGTCTCACTTTTTGCTGTTTTGTGTTCTCTCTGTTATCAGCGTTATCAGATACGGCTTCCTGCTGTATTCTGCTGTTTTCCTGTATGTAGTCCATTATGGAATATGTCCCGTTGCTCCTGAACCATTTCCGGCGGTTCAAAACCATATCCTGCCGTTCATGAAATAAGTTCGGGATGAAACTGGTAAATCTTTTCCGGCCTTCCCCTTGTAAAGGACGGCTGCCGTTCCAGCTCCAGGAAAATACCGGTGGCGGAAAGCCTGCCAAGGAGGCGGTTGGCGCTACGGGGGGTAATGTGCAGGGCTGCTGCCAGGGCCTGGGAAGTGATGCAGTCCCGGTCCATGGCGGACAGCGCTGTGAGAAGGCGGTCCGCATAGGATACGGAGATGCCGGCTTTTTGGGACAGCTGACGGCTCCGGGAGGTAAGCGGTGCGGAGGCGTCAGGGTCTTTGGAAAGCTGGGGAGCCATGACAGAGGCGCCGTCGGAAAACTGCTGGTTTAAGGCCGTGATGGCGTTCTGGTTCTGTACAATGGTTTTCAGATGTATCTCCTGTAGCAGCAGGGTGACGGATTCCTGCAGTATCTCATATTTGGGGTAGACGAAATAGGTGTTTACCCCGGCGTCCAGCAAATCCTGTATAATATTGCTGAAGCGGGTCACGGAGTATTGGATTTTCTTCTCATTCCAAAGGCGTATGTGTTTGAGTTTGATTTTCTTTTCCATCTCGCACAGCTGCTCCAGGGAATAGGTGGAGGTGTTCTGGTACACCTTGTATATGAGCTGGTTAAACTGGCCCCGCTCCAGGTACTGGTGCAGGGGAACTGTTTCCGGCAGCCATTCCAGCAGGTCGAAATACCCCCTCTCCAGATAAAAGTCCTGTTCTTTAAACTGCACCTGGAAAAATGTCTCGTAGTAGCAGAGGGCGTTGCTGCCGAAGGAAACAATGGGCTTGGTGAGTACCGGCACCCTGCGGCAGATGGCGGCCCTGGGGACAGGTCCGCTGACCAGGAAACCGTCGTAGGATTTCTCCAATTCCAGATATAATTCCCCTGCATGGGCAAAATCATTGTAGATATAATAAGATAATTCACAGTCAAGGGAAAGGGAATTAAAATAGGACTCCACATAGTCCTTCAAAAAACGGGTTAGTATTACTGCTATCTTCATCGCGGATATCTCCTGTCAATATACTGTCTCCAAAGGGGCAGGGTATTAATTTTCACTCCATTTCCAGAGTATGTCCCGGTTCACGGTCTCGTAGAACATCCTTCGTATCCGGGCAGGGTCCTTAGTCTGTCCAAGTATCCACATGATTTTGGTGACCACGGCCTCCAGGGTCATGTCATAGGCTTCCAGCAGGCCGAATTCCTGTTTGATGCTCCGGCCCACCTCATAGACGGACATGTCGCTGCCCTCATTGGTGACCTGGGTGGTCATGATGACAGTCTTTCCAAGGCCTGTCCACCGGGCGATGGCGCCGTGGTAATCCCCGTCCTGGTAGGAAGGCAGGCCGCCTACCCCAAAGGATTCTATGATGACGGCGTCGTAATGCTCCGCCATGTAATCAAGCAGAGAAGCGTCCATGGAGGGAATCAGCTTCATGAGCCCCACATCCCCGTCCATTTGACGGTAAAAGCAGACCGGCTCTTTGTCCCTGTCCTTGTCGTCCAGGTAAAATATAATCTGACCGTCCTGGATGATGGCAACATACGGAAAGTTGATGCTGGAAAAGGCGTGATAGCTTTTTGTCCACTCCTTCTTTCCTCTGGTGCCCGCAATGACCTTGCCGTCAAAGACAATGTTTACGCCGTGGGCGCCGGGACAGGAGGCAAAGAGAAGGCTGTCGGCCAGGTTGGTTCTGGCGTCCGTATTCTCCATGTCGATGGGCTTCTGGGCCCCGGTGATGATGATGGGCTTTGGCGAATGCTGAATCAGGTAGGACAGGGCCGCGGCCGTATAAGCCATGGTGTCCGTGCCGTGGGTGATGACAAAGCCGTCGTATTGGCTGTAGTTTTCCTCAATCGCCTTTTCTACTGCCAGCCAGTGGCAGGGCTGTATGTTGGTGCTGTCTATGTTCATCAGCTGGATGGAGTGGATTTCACAGTAGCTTTGGCTGTCAGGCACATAGGACAGGATTTCATCCGATGTAATGACGGGCTTAAGCCCCTTATCCGTGCGCTTGCAGGCAATGGTGCCGCCTGTTCCCAGTAAGAGTATGCGTTTCATATTGTGCCCCCTTAATCATGTGTGTTTAAGTTACTGTTAAGTATAACCTGTTTGCAAAAACATATAATAACAGCAGCAGCGTCTTTACTGCC
The DNA here is from genome assembly GCF_020554465.1 of Enterocloster sp. 210928-DFI.2.20. NCBI lineage: Bacteria > Bacillati > Bacillota > Clostridia > Lachnospirales > Lachnospiraceae > Enterocloster > Enterocloster sp. 210928-DFI.2.20. The sequence continues at coordinate 53,529 of NZ_JAJCHK010000028.1, read as the reverse complement.
CCATAACCTTTCGTACTGCTTACAATTATATTAAGAATATGATAAATTTACAATCCCTTGATTGATTTTAAATCTGACTATGATACAATAAGAATAAGTAACCAATTTTCTCCATATTCTGTGCAGATGAAAGGAGATTTACATGTCCCTTATTTGGCTTATCGCGTTTGTGGTTTTTCTGGTAGTGGAAGGAGTTACCACATCTCTGACCAGCATCTGGTTTGCAGGGGGTTCCCTGGCCGCGCTGGTGGTGCAGGTGTGCGGAGGCGGTCTGTATCCCCAGCTGGCAGTGTTTGTGGCAGTGTCCTTCATGTTGTTTCTTATGGTCCGTCCCTTTGCTTACAAGTACCTGTACGGCAAGCGGACAAAAACCAATGTTGACAGTCTTACAGGCCGCAAGGCTGTGGTCAAGGACCGTATTGATAATGTGGCAGGTACAGGGACCGCCATTCTGGCCGGTGAGACCTGGCTTGCCAGGGCGGCAGAGGAGGGGGATACCTTTGAAGCAGGTGATGTGGTGGTTATATCCGCTGTCAGCGGGGCAAAGCTGCTGGTAGCTGCGGCGAAGCAGGAACATGAAGTTGAAAAAGCATAAAGAAACATAAGGAGGATTCATATGTTTGGAGCAATCGGAGGATTTATCACGTTCATCATCATTGCAGTCATTATTTTATTTGTTCTGTCCACCTGTATCAGAGTTGTGCCTCAGGCTCAGGCTCTGGTGGTGGAGAGGCTGGGTGCCTACCTGGGCACATACAGCGTGGGCATTCATTTCCTGGTTCCCTTCATCGACCGTGTGGCCAAGAAGGTAAACCTGAAGGAGCAGGTGGAGGACTTTCCGCCCCAGCCGGTTATCACCAAGGATAACGTAACCATGCAGATTGATACGGTGGTATTTTTCTACATTACGGATCCGAAGCTGTATGCCTATGGCGTGGAGCGCCCGTTACTTGCCATTGAGAACCTGACAGCCACCACCCTGCGTAATATCATCGGTGACCTGGAGCTGGACGAAACGCTGACCTCCAGGGAGACCATCAATGCCAAGATGCAGGAGTCCCTGGATATTGCCACGGACCCATGGGGCATCAAAGTGACCAGGGTAGAGCTTAAGAACATCATTCCTCCGGCAGCCATCCAGGAGGCCATGGAAAAACAGATGAAGGCAGAGCGCGAGCGCCGTGAATCCATCCTGAGGGCAGAGGGCGAGAAGAAGTCCATGGTTCTGGTGGCGGAAGGCCACAAAGAGTCAGCTGTGCTGAATGCGGAGGGTGAGAAAGAAGCAGCTATTCTTGCCGCCGAGGCAGAGAAGGAGAAGAAGATTAGAGAGGCGGAAGGCCAGGCAGAGGCCATCCGTTCCGTACAGAAGGCTACGGCGGACGGTATCCGCTTTATCAAGGAGGCCGGGGCTGACAATGCAGTTCTCCAGCTTAAGAGTCTGGAAGCATTCCAGGCAGCTGCCAACGGAAAGGCCAATAAGATTATCATTCCTTCGGATATCCAGGGAATTGCAGGCCTGGTAAAGTCCATAGCAGAGGTAGCCTCAAAAGATGAGGCTGCGGAATAAAAGGCCGCAGAATAAAATCCAGTGGACAAAAGCCGGTCCATGATATAAGATAGGAATTGAAGGTAGTACCCATCAGCTGACCTAACTGGTGGGTGCTGTTTTATTCTTTATGATTTTTTACGAAAATGTACAGACATGAGGTGCAGGTATGGAGGGAAAGGTTGTAAAGGGAAACCGTATTACGGAAGGAAGCATTTTCGGACAGCTGCTGCTGTTTTTCTTTCCCATATTGTTCGGGACATTTTTCCAGCAGCTTTATAATACGGCGGATGCCATGGTGGTGGGCCGCTTTGTGGGAAAGCAGGCCCTGGCCGCAGTAGGAGGAAGCACCAGCACCCTGATTAACCTGCTGGTGGGTTTCTTTGTGGGATTGTCCAGCGGTGCCACGGTGGTCATATCTCAGTTTTACGGTGCCAGGAAGGCGGATAAGGTCCACTGGGCCGTACATACATCCATTGCTTTTTCCGTTATTGGGGGCATTATCTTTATGATTGTGGGACTGGTGGGATCGCCCTGGGCCCTGGAGGCCATGAAGACGCCGGAGGATGTCATGGGCCATGCTGTTGTGTATATCCGGATCTATTTCCTGGGAATCATAGTCAACCTGGTCTACAACATGGGCGCCGGAATCCTGCGTGCCGTCGGAGATTCCAGGCGGCCCCTGTATTTCCTCATTGCCAGCTGTTTTACCAACATCATTCTGGATGTGCTGCTGGTGGCAGTGCTGGGGATGGGAGTGGCGGGCGCTGCCCTGGCTACCATCACCTCCCAGCTTTTAAGCGCAGTCCTGGTGGTCCTGGCCCTTATGAAAACCGATGATATGTATAAGCTGGAATGGAAGAAGGTGCGCATTGACCAGAGGATGCTCCAGAGGATTGTGCGTATCGGTATCCCCGCGGGAATGCAGTCCGTCATGTATAATATATCCAATGTCATCATCCAGGCCGGCGTCAATACCCTGGGAACCGACAATGTGACTGCATGGGCCACCTACGGCAAGGTGGACGGCCTGTACTGGATGATGATCAATGCCCTTGGCATATCTGCCACTACCTTTGTGGGGCAGAATTTTGGGGCCGGCCGCCTGGACCGCGTGCGCAAGGGAGCCGGTGCCTGCATGGTGATCGGTGTGGTGCTGACAGCGTCCGTGGGAGTGGTCCTTTATAACGGCGGCCATCTGCTGGTGGAGCTGTTTACCACGGACCAGCAGGTCCAGGCCATCAGTATGGATTTGCTGCATTTCATGGTTCCTACCTTTATTACCTATATTGCCATTGAGATACTATCCGGTACCCTGAGAGGGGTGGGGGACGCATGGATGCCCCTTATCATTACGGGCATCGGCGTGTGCGCGGTCCGGGTGCTGTGGATTATGTTTGTTCTGCCTCATTACCACACCATCATCGGCGCTGCCTTCTGCTATCCTTTGACCTGGAGCCTGACCACGGTTGCCTTTGTGATTTATTATTACTTTTTCAGCAGTCTCAGACGCTGGAAGCTTAAGCCGCTTAAAAAACGCTTCGGCGTGTATAAGCCATTCTGAGATGGGAAGACTTTCTGTATAAAATGACAGGAGGTGCCCATATGACCACTAAGGAAGTTATGTTTGATTCGGTGGAGGATGTAAAGCGGTTTGTCCAGCAGAGCGAGAAGCAGCCGGAAGATATCGACGTGTGCTGCGGCAGCTGCATGGTGGACGGAAAGTCCATACTGGGAATTCTCAGCCTGGGGATTCATAAAAAATTGAATGTTGTGATTCATGACTGAGAGGTGAAAAGGACGTTCCGGATTTAAGGGCGTCCTTTTTCAATGGGCTTGCCTGCCGGCTTGTACTGCATTGCTGCTGTATTGCCGATTTGAAAGGAAGGTTTTACAATGAACCGTTCCTGTGATACAATAGACACTAAATATATTTTTACAGACTGGACGTTTAGGATTAACAGACCGTAAAGGACGGAGGCTAAATGCATGATTCAGGATATTGCGCCGCATACATATGACCCTGTATTCAGGAGGAAGAAGCCGGAAGACAGGGATTACCTGCTCCACTACGAATATAATAAGGTAATGCTTATCAAAAGCGGAAGGGGGAGTGTGATTCCCACCTTCGGGGAACTGGGGGCGGAAGGAGATTTTTCGGCACAGGCCGAGTACCTGTTTTCCATTGATGACAGGGCCTATTACTGTGTGACGGATATGAAAGTGCCGGAATTCGGAGGATTCTATATGGAGCCTCTGACTGTGTTCCGGAATTTTGAACCTCTGCACCAGGCATTTGCGGGGATAACGGGCAGCCAGCTCTACCGGTGGATGCAGAGCAGACGGTTCTGCGGCGGCTGCGGAGCGAAGACAGAACCCAGCCTGAAGGAGCGCGCCCTGGTCTGTCCTTCCTGCGGACAGACGGAGTACCCTAAAATCAGTCCGGCTGTCATCGTGGCCATTACCAATGGGGACAAGCTGCTCATGTCCCGCTATGCCAGAGGCGCTTACCGAAACTATGCGCTGATTGCCGGATTTGTGGAAATCGGAGAGACCTTTGAGGACTGCGTGCGCAGGGAGGTCATGGAGGAAGTGGGCCTCAGGGTGAAGAATATCCGCTACTATAAAAGCCAGCCCTGGGCATTTTCCGATACGGAGATGGTGGGATTTACGGCAGAGCTGGACGGGGATGACACCATATGTCTGGAGGAAGAGGAGCTGTGCGAGGCCGGCTGGTTTACACGGGATGAAATCGTGGAATACGGACCTTATATCAGCGTGGGACATGAGATGATGAAGGCGTTTAAGGATGGAAAGATATAGCAGACAGCTGCATATAAAAGGAGAAGTGACTATGAACCGTAAGGATTATATTTTATTTGACCTGGATGGAACTCTGACAGACCCTAAGGAGGGAATCACCAAATCGGTGCAGCATGCACTGGAGCATTTCGGCGTACAGACAGATGATCTGGATAGCCTGACACCTTTCATCGGGCCGCCTCTGAGGGACAGCTTCAAGAGGTATTACGGCTTTTCCGATGAGCAGGCATGGGAGGGGGTGCAGGCATACCGGGAGTATTTCAGCGTTCGGGGCTGGGTCCAGAACAAGGAGTATCCCGGCATAAAGGAAATGCTGGAAGCACTGAAGGAAGCAGGAAGAGTGCTGTTAGTGGCAACCTCCAAACCGGAGGAGTTTGCCAAGAAGATACTGGATCACTTTGACATGGCAGAGTATTTTGATTTCATCGGCGGTGCCGATATGGGGGAAACCCGGGTGCGCAAGGCGGATGTAATCCGGTATGTGCTGGAACAGTGCGGCCTGGAGTCGGACGATGAGACAATCGGACGCTGTGTAATGGTGGGAGACAGGGAGCACGATGTCCTGGGGGCCAGGGAGTGCGGCATGGAATGCGTGGGCGTACTCTACGGATATGGGGACCGCCAGGAGATGGATGCGTGCAGGCCTGCCTGGATTGCAGAGACGGTGAAGGATTTAAGGGATTTGCTTCTGTCACTATAACTTGAGCTCATAATAACCATTCCTATTATGCAATTGACAAATAGAACAATGGTTGCTATGATTGAAATTACTATTAAGAAGGCAGCTGCTTTGGCGCTTGCCATCAAATGAGAGGGTGGGATTAGATGGACGACAGAATCGTGTTATCGCTGCTTGTGGACAATACTGCAGGTGTGCTGGCCCGTGTAGCAGGGCTGTTCAGCCGCCGCGGATACAATATTGAGAGTCTGACTGTAGGTGTCACCGCTGACCCGCGGTACTCCAGGATGACCGTGGTTTCCCTGGGAGACCAGACCGTCCTGGAACAGATAAAGAACCAGCTCAATAAACTGGAGGATGTAAGGGATATCAAGGAGCTGCAGCCGGACCGTTCCGTATACAGGGAACTGATGATGGTGAAGGTGCGTGCCAATGCCAGCGACCGCCAGTCTGTCAGCGCCATATCCAGTATCTTCCGCGCCACCATCGTGGATGTGGGAAAGGATTCACTGACCGTTATGCTGACAGGAGACCAGTCCAAGCTGGATGCGCTTATTAACCTGTTGGAGGATTATGAAATCCTGGAGCTGGCCAGAACCGGCCTTACTGGCCTGGAGCGGGGCGCAGAGGATATCAGGATGCTTCCGTAAAACAGAGGCTTAAGGGGGCGGCCAAAGGCGGACAGAGAGTCGTCGGTTTTGTTGCCTTAAACATATATTATTTAAGATTTAAGTTCAAAGGAATTGAAGGAGGAAAAAAGCAATGCCAAAGATTTATTATCAGGAAGATTGTAATTTGTCATTACTGGAGGGCAAGACCATTGCTGTGATCGGTTACGGCAGCCAGGGACATGCACATGCTTTAAACTTAAAGGAGTCAGGATGCAATGTAATCGTAGGATTGTATGAGGGCAGCCGTTCCTGGAAGAAAGCACAGGAGCAGGGATTCGAGGTATATACAGCAGCTGAGGCATCCAAGAAAGCAGATGTCATCATGATTCTGATCAACGATGAGAAGCAGGCAGCCATGTATAAGGAGTCCATCGCGCCAAACCTGCGCCCTGGAATGATGCTGATGTTTGCCCATGGCTTCGCCATCCACTTCGGACAGATTGTTCCGCCTAAGGATGTGGACGTTACCATGATCGCTCCCAAGGCACCGGGACATACCGTGAGAAGCGAATATCAGAGGGGCAGAGGAACCCCATGTCTGGTTGCTGTTTACCAGGATGCCACAGGCAAGGCCATGGATATGGCGCTGGCTTATGGACAGGGAATCGGCGGCGCAAGGGCAGGTATCCTGGAGACTACCTTCAGAGTAGAGACCGAGACCGACCTGTTTGGTGAGCAGGCAGTGCTCTGCGGCGGCGTGTGCGCCCTGATGAAGGCCGGATTTGAGACCCTGGTGGAAGCAGGCTATGCTCCTGAGAATGCATACTTTGAGTGTGTGCATGAGATGAAGCTGATTGTGGATCTGATTTACGAGAGCGGTTTTGCAGGCATGCGTTATTCCATTTCCAATACAGCTGAGTACGGCGATTATATCACCGGACCAAAGATTGTAACCGACGAGACAAAGAAGGCCATGAAGAAGATTCTGTCCGATATCCAGGACGGCTCCTTTGCAAAAGAGTGGCTTCTTGAGAACCAGGTTGGCTGCCCGCATTTCAATGCCATGAGGAAGAACGAGGCAGAGCAGCCCCTTGAGAAGGTGGGAGCTGAGCTGAGAAAGCTTTACAGCTGGAATGATACGGACAAACTGATCAACAACTAATCAATAACTAATGCTACATAGACTGTGTCCGCGGATCTTGGCGGATACAGGTAAGAATAAAGAACAGGCGGATGCCCCCGGAAAAATCCGGGGAATCCGCCTGTTTTATATATGCAGAATAATGGGCAGGATACGTACGGGAATATGTACGTCCTGAATATCAGTACAAAAACTCCAGAAATGTTTTTAGGGCCATGGCCTGGTTGGCCGGGTGATAGGCGAAGCCGATGGTCCTGCGGTGGATGGGGATATCCAGAGGAATCTCCACCAGCATGCCGCTGTCCAGCTCCTTCTGCACCAACTCCTTGATGACGCAGGCAATACCCAGGCCAATCTTGGCAAACTCAATCAGCAGGTCCATGGTGGTCACTTCCAGAATCTGATGGGGAAAGATGTTGTTTTCCGCCATGTATTCGTCCACATGGTGGCGGGTCATGTTGCTGGTGTCAAGAAGCATGATATTTCCGGTCTCAAACAGGCTGGTGTCCTGCCCTTCCCTCAGGTACAGGTTCTCCAGATAATTGGGGGTGGTGACAAAGGTGTCCTGGATATCCATGACCGGAATAAAGGCCAGGTCACGGCGCACCGAAGGCTCGGCAACCAGGCCCAGGTCGATTTTCTGCTGTTCCAGCCGGGCCAGGGTCTGTGCCGTGGCCTGGCTCTCTATGGTGACCTTCATGTGGGGATACTGGTCAATGAAGGTCTTAAGATAGGGAAGCAGAATATATTTGCACAGTGTGTTGCTCACACCGATCCGCAAGTGGCCGATGTCGAATTCCTGAATCCGCTTCAGTTCCTGCTCGCCCCGGTCCAGGGCGTCAAATGCCTCCCTGGTATGTTCAAATAATATTTCACCTTCAGAGGTGAGCTGCACTCCGCGGGAGCTTCGGGTAAACAGGGACAGGCCAAGGCTGTCCTCCAGCTTGCTGATGGCCTTGCTGATGGCTGGCTGGCTGATGTAAAGTTCCTTTGCTGCCTTGGAAATGTTGCCGGCTTTGGCCACTTCATAAAATATCTTGTATTGGGACAGGTTCTGTTCCATGGAATCCCCTCCTGCTATATAACATTTTTTCATATATTCCATTCATATTATGTATTTTTATTATAACAATACATATGCTAAAATGTAAAGCATGGATGAAATAATTTCAAAGAATTAATAGAGAAGGATATTGAAGGAGGAAATAAGTTATGGGAATGACCATGAGCCAGAAAATCCTGGCTGCCCACGCAGGACTTGAGGAAGTGAAGGCGGGACAGCTTATAGAGGCGGATTTGGATTTAGTGCTGGGAAACGACATCACTTCTCCGGTTGCCATTAACGAGATGAAGAAGATGGACAGAAAGACCGTATTTGATAAGGATAAGATTGCCCTGGTTATGGACCATTTTATCCCGAACAAGGATATAAAGTCGGCTGAGAACTGCAAGTGCTGCAGGGAGTTTGCCTGCCGCCATGAGATAACCAATTATTTCGATGTGGGAGACATGGGAATTGAGCATGCTCTTCTTCCTGAAAAGGGACTGGTGGTGGCCGGAGACGCGGTCATTGGCGCGGATTCCCACACATGTACATACGGAGCCCTGGGAGCGTTTTCCACAGGCGTGGGGAGCACGGATATGGCAGCCGGCATGGTGACCGGCAAGGCCTGGTTCAAGGTGCCCTCCGCCATTAAATTCCAGCTGGTGGGCAAGCCCGCGAAGTGGGTCAGCGGCAAGGATGTAATCTTACATATTATAGGTATGATTGGTGTGGACGGAGCCCTGTATAAATCCATGGAGTTTGTGGGAGAGGGAATCAGGAATCTTTCCATGGACGACCGCTTTACCATCTGCAACATGGCAATCGAGGCCGGCGGAAAGAACGGAATCTTCCCTGTGGATGAGCTGGCCGTGGAGTATATGAAGGAGCATTCCAAACGTGAATTTACCGTGTACGAGGCGGATGAGGACGCGGAGTATGATGAGACATATGTGATTGATTTGTCCGAATTAAAGCCCACGGTATCCTTCCCCCATCTTCCCTCCAATACCAGGACCATTGACCAGGTAGGAGAGGTAAAGGTGGACCAGGCGGTTATCGGTTCCTGTACCAACGGCCGTATTGAGGATATGAGAATCGCGGCGGAGGTATTAAAGGGCAGAAAGATTGCAAAGGGTGTGCGCTGCATCGTGATTCCGGCCACCCAGTCCATCTACCTTCAGGCCATGAAGGAAGGGCTTCTGGAGATTTTCATTGAGGCCGGAGCCGTGGTGAGCACACCTACCTGCGGTCCGTGTCTGGGCGGCTACATGGGTATCCTTGCGGCCGGGGAGAGATGTATCTCCACAACAAACCGTAACTTTGTGGGACGTATGGGACACGTGGATTCAGAGGTATATCTGGCCAGCCCGGCCGTGGCTGCCGCAAGTGCCGTGGCGGGTAAAATCATCTGCCCCTGCCAGCTGGATTAACGGAACAAAGGCAATATCATTGTGAAAGGAAAAGGAGACTGAACATGAAAGCATGCGGACACGTTTTTAAATACGGCGACAATGTGGATACGGATGTCATCATCCCGGCCAGATATTTAAACGCCACCCAGGGCGACGAGCTGGCTAAACATTGTATGGAGGATATTGACAAGGAATTTGTAAATCAGGTCCAGAAGGGGGACATCATTGTGGCCAACAAGAATTTTGGCTGCGGTTCTTCCAGGGAACATGCGCCTCTGGCCATCAAGTGCGCGGGAGTGAGCTGCGTTATCGCGGAGACATTTGCCCGTATCTTCTACCGGAATTCCATTAACATCGGCCTTCCCATCATTGAGTGTGGGTCGGCGGCCAGATCCATAGAGGCAGGGGATGAGGTGGAGGTCGATTTTGACAGCGGAATCATCACCAACAAGACAAAGGGAGAGACGTATAAGGGCCAGTCCTTCCCGCCCTTCATGCAGAAAATCATATCGGCAGGCGGCCTGGTGAATTACATTAACGGACAATAGAAAAAAAGAAAGCAGCCCATGTGCGGCAGGGAGGATATGCTCCCTTCAGAATAAAAATTCTGACGCGCCGGGCTGCTTTTTTGCTGCTTTTTGAGCATGATTTGCTGCTCTTTGAGCATGAATTTTTCATGGCGGTTTGGTTATGGGGCTGGTCATGAGGGACCGCGGCCGGGACATGAGGGATCGCGGCGAGGGACCGCGGCCGCTACGTTGCCAGACGCAGAAAAGCGTCCATCTCCCTGGTGACCCATTTATCCTTGTGGTAAACAATCTGACGCCAGGTTCTCATGTAAAAATCCCTGACATCCAGGACGGCCAGCTCCCCGTTGATAATATCCTGGTGTATGGTGAATTCCGGAAGAAAGGAAACCCCCAGGTTCTTTCTCAGCAGGCTGATGATGAATTCCGTGTTGCCAATCTCCAGAAAGGGGTGTATCTCCTTGCCCTGGGCCGCCAGATACTGGTCCAGGATAAAACGGTAGCTGGCGTTTCGCTCGGTGAGGATAAAGGGCTGGTCTATGACCAGGTCCAGGTCCAGGCTGTCCCTGCCCACAAAGGGATGGCCGGAGGCGGTGACGAACACGATGTCCTCCGGCTCTTCCAGGACTTTTATCCATTTGCTGTCATACATACGCTTATCCAGGAAATACACTATATCAATGGCATTGCTGTTCATCATCTCCAGCAGCGTCTCGGGGGAGTCGGTGATGAGCCTTACGTTGACCTTGGGGTAGAGCCGGTGGTATTCCCTTAAAAGCTCCGGGAATATGGTGGCGCAAATGGATTCAATGGTCCCCAGGCACAGGCTTCCGGTTAGCTCCGATACATGGGTGACCGCATCCCTGGCATGTTCCAGCTCCTTCATGACGGAGACAGCGTGTTCATAGAACAGGGCTCCCTGGTGGGTCAGGGTGGTCTGTTTGCCGATGCGGTCGAAGAGATGGACGTTCAGCTCCTGCTCCAGCTGCTTGATTTGGATGGTGACGGCTGCCTGGGAATAACCCAGCTGCTTGGCTGCCTTGGAAAAGCTCTTTAACTGCGCCACCTGGATAAAGGCGGCAATCTCCCGTAGCTCCATATTATGTGCTTCCTTTGCTCATTTTGTATAAAAATTTTTAAACGATATCATAAAAACATTAAATTTTACAACCATATGGTTTTATGGTACATTAATACTAATCAGAAATCAATACAAAATGTATAGTAATTTTCCGGATAATCAATTAAAATGAGAAAGGAATCACAATCATCATGGAGAAAACAAATGTTAAGTACGGAGCTTATGTTCAAATTCTGAAGGAGGAGCTGCTTCCGGCCATGGGATGTACGGAGCCCATTGCCCTTGCCTATGCGGCGGCCACGGCCAGGAAAGTGCTGGGAGAGCTGCCGGACCGTGTTGTGGTGGGAGCCAGCGGAAGCATCATCAAGAATGTGAAGTCAGTCATCGTGCCTAACACGAATCATCTGAAGGGGATTCCGGCAGCAGCAGCAGCAGGAATCGTTGCGGGAGATTCGGACAAAGAACTGGAGGTGATTGCAGAAGTTACGCCAGATGAAACCAGACAGATGAAGGAATTCCTGGATAACACGGAAATCAGGGTGGAGCATGTGGATAACGGCATTACCTTTGATATCATCGTAACTCTGTATAAGGGGGATTCCTACGCCAAGGTCCGCATCGCCAATTATCATACCAATATCGTGCTGATCGAAAAGAATGGGGAGATTCTTAAGCAGGTAGAGGTGGCCGGCGAGGAGGAGGAAGGTCTGACCGACAGAAGCCTGCTCAACATGGAGGATATCTGGGATTTTATCAATACAGTGGACATTGAGGATATCCGGGAAGTGCTGGACCGTCAGATTAAGTACAACTGGGCCATTGCCCAGGAGGGATTAAAAGGGGATTACGGCGCCAATATCGGCTCTGTTCTTCTGGAAATGTCTGGAAATGACGTCCGCACCAGGGCCAAGGCCATGGCAGCAGCAGGTTCTGACGCCAGGATGAATGGCTGTGAACTGCCGGTCATCATCAATTCGGGAAGCGGCAACCAGGGTATCACTGCCTCTGTTCCCGTGCTGGTATATGCGGAGGAATTTAAGGTGGATGAGGATAAGAAGTACAGGGCCCTGGCTCTGTCCAACCTGACAGCCATCCATCAGAAAACGCCCATCGGCAGGCTTTCCGCTTACTGCGGAGCTGTCAGCGCCGGGGCAGGCGCCGGAGCCGGGATTGCTTACCTGTGCGGCGGCGGTTTTAAAGAAGTCGTACATACGGTTGTAAACGCCCTTGCCATTGTGTCGGGCATTGTCTGCGACGGGGCAAAGGCTTCCTGTGCAGCCAAGATTGCCTCGGCAGTGGACGCGGGAATTCTGGGCTACAACATGTATATACGCGGTCAGCAGTTTTACGGGGGAGACGGCATCGTCACCAAGGGTGTCGAGGCCACACTTAAGAACGTTGGTCGCCTTGGAAAAGAAGGGATGAAGGAGACCAATGAGGAAATCATAAAAATCATGATTGGAGAATAAGTATGAAAAAAATAACAGGCAGTTTACCGTTTCGGTTGCTTCTGGGCGTTATCCTGGGCATCATAGTCGGCCAGCTGGCCGGAAGCGGCCTTATGCATGTTGTTGTGACAATCAAATACATCCTGAATCAGGTCATTGTTTTCTGTGTGCCTCTTATCATTATCGGATTCATTGCCCCCTCCATCACAAGGCTGGGCAACAATGCATCCAAAATGCTGGGAGTTGCAATTATCATTGCCTATGTTTCATCGATCGGAGCAGCCCTTTTTTCTATGACGGCAGGTTTCCTTATGATTCCCCACCTGTCCATTGCCACTGAGGTGGAAGGCTTAAAGGATTTGCCGGCAATCGTGTTCCAGTTAGATATACCTCAAATTATGCCTGTGATGAGCGCCCTGGTTTTCTCGCTGCTTCTGGGCCTGGCCGCCACATGGACCAGGGCCGCGGTGGTTACTCAGGTGCTGGAGGAGTTCCAGCAGATTGTGCTGTCCATTGTTACCAAGGTGGTAATTCCCATCCTTCCTGTGTTTATCGCATTTACATTCTGCGCCCTTTCCTATGAGGGGACTATTACAAAACAGCTTCCTGTGTTCCTTCAGGTAGTCATCATTGTCATGATTGGCCATTACATCTGGCTGGCCCTGCTGTATGCCATCGGCGGCGTCTATTCAGGCAAGAATCCGTTTGATGTCGTAAAGAATTACGGACCTGCCTATATTACCGCGGTAGGCACCATGTCGTCCGCGGCCACACTGGCTGTTGCCCTGCGCTGCGCCAAGAAATCACAGCCGCCACTGAGGGATGATATGGTGGATTTCGGCATTCCGCTGTTTGCCAACATCCATCTGTGCGGTTCTGTTCTGACAGAGGTATTCTTTGTAATGACCATTTCCAAGATTCTCTACGGAACCATACCGTCCCTGGGTACCATGATTTTGTTCTGCGCACTTTTAGGCGTGTTTGCCATCGGAGCGCCCGGTGTTCCCGGAGGCACGGTTATGGCTTCCCTGGGTCTGATTACAGGCGTACTGGGATTTGACGAAACAGGGACAGCGCTGATGCTTACCATCTTTGCTCTTCAGGACAGCTTCGGAACCGCCTGCAACGTGACCGGTGACGGTGCCCTGACCATGATTCTTACAGGCTTTGCCGAGAAACATGGAATCAAGAGGCAGAAGATTGAAAGCGGGCTGTGATAGGTCTGTATATTTATAAGCCTTACTAATATGAATATAGCAATTTATAATAAAGACAAAATTGCTCTTGAACCTATAGTAACTATAGGATATATAATAGGTTCAAGAGCCAAGCGGAAAGGACCGGCTGGCAAAGCCGGTCCTTTTTGCAGCATGATATTTCCGAAAGAGAGGTAAGGAATGGACAAAAAGATTCTTATTAAGAATGCCAGGGCAATCGTGTCCTGCGACGGGGAAGACCGGGTTTACAGGGACGCGGACATGCTCATTGAGGGTCCAAGGATACTGGCAATCGGCAGGGACCTGATGAACCAAAGAGACCCGGTGTCAGGAAGAGAATGGAAGCAGGAGGAGGTCCAGGTAATACAGGCAGAGGGAAAGTTCGTGTATCCCGGCCTGATTAACACCCACCATCATTTTTTCCAGACCTTTGTGCGCAATCTCATAACCATTGACTATCCCAACATGATGGTGATGGACTGGATTGACAAGATTTACCGCATATTCCAGAATATTGATTCCGATGTGATTTACTACTCCACCCTTACATCCTTTGCGGATTTGATTAAACACGGCTGTACCTGCGCCTTTGACCACCAATACTGCTACACCAGGAAGACCGGCAAGTCGCCGGTGGACCGCCAGATGGAGGCAGCAGAGCTTTTGGGCATCCGGTACCATGCCGGAAGGGGGACCAACACCCTTCCAAGAAGTGAGGGAAGCTCCATTCCCGACAATATGCTGGAGACAACGGATGAGTTCTTAAAGGATTGCGACCGGCTGATCGGATTGTATCACGATCCCAGGCCTTTTTCCATGAAGCAGATCGTAATGGCGCCCTGCCAGCCCATTAACTGCCGCAGGGACACCTTTGCCGAGACCGTGGCCATGGCCAGGGAAAAGGGAGTCAGGATGCACACTCATCTGGGCGAGGGAGAGAACGAAGGCATGATCGCCCGCTGGGGCAAGCGCACCATGGATTGGTGTGAGGAGATGGACTTTATCGGTGAGGATGTATGGTATGCCCATGACTGGGAAGTGACAAAGGAAGAATATAAGGTCCTGGCAGCCACAGGAACAGGGGTTTCCCACTGTCCGGCACCGGCTGTGCTGGGCGGCTTCCCGATTCTCAATATAAAGGAAATGCAGGAAGCGGGCATTCTGGTGAGCCTGGGGTGCGACGGTTCCGCCACCAATGACAGCTCCAATCTGCTGGATGCCCTGCGCATGGCTTATCTGATGCAGGCATACCACACCAAGGAGAGAGGGGGATGCACCTCCGCCTATGATATGCTAAAGGTGGCCACGGTAAACGGGGCAAAGACCCTTGGAAGAACTGACCTGGGAACCCTGGAAGCGGGAAAAGCAGCGGACCTGTTTATGATTGACACCGAGACACTGGAGCTGGCCGGGGCCCTTCATGACCCGAAGAACCTGCTGGCAAGAGTGGGACTTACCGGACCGGTGTGGATGACCATGATTAACGGAAACATTGTTTACAAAGACGGCATTCTGAAAGGTGTGGATGAGAGAAAGCTGGCCATGGATGGAGAGGCTGTATGCACAAGGGTCATCCGGGAACCTCACAGTGCCTACAGGGATTTTATTTAGCGGGGAATTTGGCGGAAAAAGGAAAGGAGGCTGGCAGGTGAAGGAATATTTTTCTATCGGGGAATTGGCGGAGCTGTTCGGGCTTAATATACAGACACTGTACTACTATGACAGCGTCGGCATCTTTTCTCCCAGGGAGCGCAATGAGAAAAACGGGCGCAGAAAGTATGAGTTTGACCAGATATACGAGCTGGCCACGGTGTCCTATATGCGCCGTCTGGGCTATTCCCTGGAGGAAATTAAGGAATCCAGAACCAGCTTAAACTCCAACAGGGCTGTGGATATCATGAAGCAGCGCTCCCAGGAGCTTCGCAGGCAGTGGCAGGAGCTGCTCAACATAGATGAGGCCATCCAGAGGAAAATCCGGTTCATGGAACAGGAGATGGATGGAATCTGCCTGGATGAGATTGCGGTGAAGCATTTTGAGGACCGGAAGTTTATTTCCATTGGCGACGAGGAGCTGCTGTACAGGGAGAATTCCTTTTACTTTTATCCCACCATAGCCTTTTATGAGGGGGACCGGAAATACTTTGGCGCCTACCTGTATCCGGATGATGAGGAGCTGCCAAAGACCATACCCCAGTCCAGAATCCAGATTATCCCGGAAGGCGATTTTCTCTGCGGATACCATCTGGGAGGATACGGGGGCGTGCCGGATACCATCCGGCGCCTGCGAGAGGCCAGGCCGGACCTTGAGCTGGGGGCTCAGGCCATCAATTTTAATATTCTGGATCAATTCGTGGAGAGTGATAACGAAAACTTTATCACCGCCATGCAGATCCGGGTGTTATAGATACATATAACTGATGATGCAGTACATATGAGGAAACATGAAAAATCTAAGGAAAAAGGAAGGGTAAGAATCATGAAAAACAGAATGCGTTTAGCGGCAGCAGCCCTGGCATTATCCATGGCAGGCTTTGGCCTGACCGGATGCAGCGGACAGGCAAAGGAGACAGAGGCAAAGACAGAGGCGGCAGATAAGCAGGCAGGGTCCGCCCAGACCGGAGATACCCAGGAAAAAGGGGACCAGGCCGATGACGGCCAGGCAAAAGAGGGACAGACAGCGGACGGCAAGACATACAAGGTGGCCCTGTGCCTGTCCGGCGCAGCCAATGATATGGGCTGGTGCCAGTCAGCCTATGACGGGCTTAAGCTTCTGGAGGCGGATTACGGCTGTGAGGTGACCTATACGGAGAATCTGACACCGGATGATATTGAGGCAGCCTTTGCGGATTACGCGGCCAGCGGATATGACGTGGTCATCGGCCATGGATATGAGTTCGGGGATCCGGCGGTGGACGTTGCGGAGCAATATCCGGATACAAAGTTCATTGTGACCGAAGGCGAGGTTTCTGCCGACAATGTGGCCTCCTATGTGTCTAAGTGCGAGGAAGGCGGATACATCATGGGAATGCTGGCAGCCGGCATGTCTGAGAGCGGAAAGGTAGGCTTTATCGGACCGATTCAGGGCGCATCCCTTGTTAAAATCATGAACGGATTTGAGGACGGGGCAAAGGAAGTAAACCCTGACATCCAGGTACAGACCGCGTGGACCGGTTCTTTTACCGATACGGCCCTTGGCAAGGAGGCAGCCCAGGCCATGATTGATAACGGCGCGGATGTAATCGGACACTGTGCCAACGAGTCCGGAACAGGAGCCATCAACGCGGCAAAGGAAGCAAAGGTCTACGCCACAGGCGATTCCTATGACCAGAACGACCTGGCGCCAGACACCATCCTTTCCTCCTCTGTTTACCATATTCCCCATGTGATTGAGGTGGCCTTTAAGACGGTTGCGGACGGAACCTTTGAGGGCGGCATCTACCAGCTGGGAATGGCAGACGGGGCAGTGAGCGTTGCTCCTTACCACAATCTGGATTCCGCTGTTCCTGATGAGCTGAAGCAGAAAATTTCCGATAAGATTGCGGCAATTGAATCTGGAGAGTTTGAAGTACCATGTGATACCAAGCCCAGAGCATAAGATATTTCCTGAAAAGGGCCTGCATCAAACCAAGCGCAGCTGAGCGTGTCCGGGGGTGCGGGCCCTGTTTGGAAAGAAAGGATGGAACAGATGCCATTACTTGAGATGAAGCATATAACCAAATCCTTTGCAGGCGTGTATGCCAACGAGGATGTGGACCTGTCTGTGGAGCAGGGGGAGATACATGCGCTGTTAGGGGAAAATGGAGCTGGCAAGACCACGCTCATGAACATTTTGTTTGGCATTTACCAGGCGGATAAAGGGGAAATCTGTTTTAAAGGCGAACATGTGGAATTTAAGTCGCCGGGGGAGGCGATTGCCAGGGGAATCGGCATGGTGCACCAGCATTTTTCACTGGTGAAGAAAATGACGGTGCTGGACAATGTGATGCTGGGTCTGAAAGGGCAGGGAATCGTGGCGGACCGGAAGTCGGCAAGGGAAAAACTGACAGGCCTTGCCGCGACCTACGGCCTTTTAGTGAACCCGGAAGCGCCTGTCCACACCCTTTCCGTGGGAGAGCAGCAGAGGGTGGAGATTCTAAAGGCCCTGTACCGGGATGTAAGCCTGTTGATTCTGGACGAGCCTACCGGCGTGCTCACCCCCCAGGAAACGGAGAATTTCTTCGGGGTTTTGAAACGGCTGCGGGATGAGGGGTATGGAATCATTATCATCACCCACCGTCTGGGGGAAATCATGGATATCAGCGACCGGGTGACGGTGCTTCGGGATGGCCGAAAGGTCAGCAGTCTGGTGACAGAGGAGACAACGCCGGAGGAACTGTCCGCCTGCATGATTGGGCGGGAGCTTAAGGCGGGGAGGGAGATAAGGGAATCCGCTGCCGGGGACACCGCCTTAAGCCTTAAGGATGTGTGCCTCCACAAAAAGCACAGTACCAAGATGTCCCTGGACCACGTAAGCCTTACAATCCGCAGGGGAGAAATCCTGGGAATCGCAGGTGTGGAAGGCAACGGACAGAAGGAACTGGCCGAGGTAATAACAGGAATCCGCAGGATAAACAGCGGACAGATGGAATACCAGGGAAAGGATATACGCAGGGACAGCGTGAAAGAGCGGTTTCGGGCCGGCATCTCCTATATTTCCGACGACCGCCACGGCGACAGCCTTGTCATGGACATGACAGTGGAAGACAATCTGATTTTAAGGGATTTTGACCGGCAGCCATTTTCGCGGAACATGGTGCTGGACTACAGACAGGCTGAGAAGAGAGCCAGGGAGGCCCTGGATGAATACAGCATCAAGACCTCGGGCAAAAGCGGCATCAAAACACCAGTAAAGCTGATGAGCGGCGGAAACCAGCAGAAGGTTATTCTTTCCAGGGAGATATCTGAGGAAGCCGGCCTGATTGTGGCCAGCCAGCCCACAAGGGGACTGGATATCGGAGCCACCCGGTTTGTCCATGAAACCCTTCTCAGGCAGAGGGATGCAGGCAGATGCGTCCTGCTGATATCAGCCGACCTGGATGAAATCCTGGGAGTAAGCGACCGGGTTGCGGTTATGTATGAAGGCCGTATCATAGGGATTCTGAACCGGGATGAGGCGGATGTACATAAAATTGGCCTGCTGATGGGCGGTATTGCTAAGGAGGCGGCAGATGAATAGGAAATCAAAGATAGTTGAGATAGCGGGTATCGGACTCATTGCAGCGGCTGTGTGGACGGTTCTTATCATGCTGTCGGACGCAAGCCCGGCAGAGGCCTATGCCATGTTCTTTAAAGGCATATTTGGAAACCTGAACGGGTTTATGGAAGTGTTTGTAAAGGCAACTCCCCTGATTTTTACGGGCCTGGGATGCGCGGTGGCGTTCAGGACCGGTTTTTTCAACATAGGAGCCGAGGGGCAGTTTTACATAGGAGCCCTTGCCTCTGCATGGGCGGCCCTTACCTGGACCGGGGTTCCCGGGGGACTCCGCATCCTGTGCGCCATTTTAATGGGATTTGTCTTTGGCGGTCTCTGGGCGCTCATAGCCGCCATGTTTAAGGCAAAGTTGGGGATATCGGAAATCATTGTAACCATTATGCTGAATTATATTGCCATCAATTTCCTGGGTATTGCAGTCAGGACCTTTCTCATGGACCCGGCGGGAAGCATACCCCAGTCGCCCAAGCTGGACCCTTCCGTCACTCTTTACCGGTTCTTAAAGCCCACCAGGCTTCACGCGGGCTTTATCATTGCCGTGCTCATGGTGTTCCTTGTCTGGTTTATATTGGAAAAGACAACGGTGGGATATGAAATCAAGGTGGTGGGATTCAACAAGCGGGCTGCTGCCTGTAATGGAATCTCGGTTGTCAGGAACATCATCATTTCCGCATTTTTAAGCGGCGGTCTGGCGGGAATCGCAGGAGCCGTGGAGGTTATGGGTGTGCAGAGAAAGCTTCTGGAGGGAATATCCGGGGAGTGCGGATACACAGCGGTGCTTATCGCCCTTCTGGCGTCCAATCATCCGGTGGGCGTGCTCTTTGCCGCCATCGGGTTTGCCGCCCTGGAGGTGGGGGCCAATTCCATGCAGAGACAGATGGGAGTGCCGTCGGCCATTGTCAATATCCTGGTGGGTCTTATTGTGCTGCTGATTCTGGGCAGGGAGCTGTTTAACAGGAAGAGAAAGGGGGAAAAACCATGTTAGAGCAAATCATGACCGTTGGTTTCGTGACAGCCTTTCTGACGGCTTCCGTAAGAATGGCGGTGCCCCTGATTTACGCCGGACTGGGGGAAACCATATCTGAAAAGGCGGGAATCCTTAATATAGGCATGGAGGGCGTCATGCTGGGCGGGGCTTTCTTCTCCTTTGCGGGAACCTTTTACTCCGGCAGCCTGGCCGTGGGCCTTTTGTGCGGCATGGCGGGCGGGGCCATGGTCAGCGCCATTCACGGGCTGCTGTCCATCAGGCTGGCCCAGGATCAGTCTGTCAGCGGAATCGCCATCAATATATTTATGGCCGGAGTCACCAGTTTTCTCTATAAACTGATGTCAAGCGGCCAGTCTTATCAGCAGATAGAACCCTTTGCAAAGCTTAAGATTCCCTTTCTGGGGGACATACCCCTCATAGGAAACGCCCTGTTCAACCAGGATGTGCTGACATACGGGGTCTACGTGCTGGTAATCCTGGTCACCCTGTTTTACAGCAGAACATCAAAGGGAATGGCCTTTGCCGCCATCGGGGAAAATCCCAGGGCCGCGGATTCGGCCGGTATCCCTGTACACCGGTACCAGTGGGCGGCCGTGCTGTTAAACGGTATGCTGGGAGGACTGGGAGGAGCATATCTGGTTCTGGTGCAGGTGGGCAATTTTTCTGAAAATATGACATCAGGCAGAGGGTACATAGCCCTGGCTGCAGTCATACTGGGCCGGTATGTTCCCTTTGGAATGATGGGTGCTGCCTTCATATTCGGCGCTGCCAACGCCCTTCAGATCCGTCTCCAGGCCATCGGTGTGCCCCTGCCCACACAGGCTCTGGCCATGCTGCCCTACATCATAACCCTGGTTGCCCTTTTGGGCGCTATCGGCAAAAACAGCGCGCCGGAGGCATTGGGCAAGCCGTATATCAGGGGAGCCAGGTAGTCTCCTGAAGGTTCAGGCGGATATTCTTCCCGGAATAATGATTGACAGTCCCCCGGGCCTGTAGTAAGATAAGAAAAACGGATGTGCGCCATGGTACACGGTACCGGTATCTGCGCTGACAGGCTTGTCTTGCGGCAAGTGCCTTACAGCAAAGAGACGGCAGCAATGGCAGCATCCCATAGCAGGATATGTGATTGACTGACCCGAAGCAGGGCTGAAGGGGAAGGCGGGGACACAGATGTGACAGTATGTTCAGGATACGCCTTTTTGGCGTATCCTTTTTTTATTATCGGAGGTATCGTATGGAGACAAGAATCGCGGTGATCGGCATAATCGTGGAAAATAAGGATTCTGTGGAAAGCGTCAACGAGCTGCTCCACCAATACAGTCAGTACATCATTGGGAGGATGGGGCTTCCCTACGCAAAGAAAAAGGTGAACATCATAAGTGTTGTGGTGGATGCGCCCCAGGACATCATAAGCGCCCTGTCCGGCAAACTGGGCAGGCTTCAGGGCATTAACTCCAAGGCCCTGTACTCCAATATCGGTAGTTGATAAAACTATATAAATCATCTGACGGGGAAGTGTTGCCGGAGGCCGAAGCGGCCGCGGACCCTGACCCGGCAAGAAAAGGAGAGGAAGAACATGAACTACGACCCAAAATCATCCCATGCGGAGGAATTCATCCATCACGGGGAAATTGAGGAGACCCTTGCCTACGGGGAGGCAAACCGCACCAACAGGGAGCTGATCGACGAGATTCTGGCAAAGGCCAGAGAGCGCAGGGGCCTGACCCACAGGGAGGCCATGGTGCTTCTGGACTGCGGACTGGAGGACAAGAACCAGGAAATTTATGAGCTGGCGGAGCAGATTAAAAAGGATTTCTACGGAAACCGCATCGTGCTGTTTGCGCCTCTGTACCTGTCCAATTACTGCATCAACGGGTGTGTGTACTGTCCCTACCACGCCAAGAACAAGCATATCCCAAGGAAGAAGCTGACACAGGATGAAATCCGCAGGGAGGTTATGGCGCTGCAGGATATGGGACATAAGCGCCTGGCCCTGGAAACAGGGGAGGACCCGGTGCACAATCCCATTGAATACATGCTGGAGTCCATTGACACCATTTACAGTATAAAGCATAAAAACGGAGCCATACGCCGCGTCAACGTGAACATAGCGGCCACCACAGTGGAGAATTACAGGAAGCTTAAGGACGCGGGAATCGGTACCTATATTCTGTTCCAGGAGACATATCACAAGGAAAGCTATGAGAAGCTTCATCCCACAGGGCCGAAGCATGATTACTGTTACCACACAGAGGCAATGGACCGCGCACAGCTGGGCGGTATTGATGATGTGGGCTGCGGCGTGCTGTTTGGCCTGGAGCTTTACCGGTATGAATTTGCGGGACTTCTGATGCACGCGGAGCACCTGGAGGCGGTGTTCGGGGTGGGACCCCATACCATCAGCGTGCCCAGGATACGCAGGGCGGATGACATTGATCCGGATTCCTTTGACAATGGAATTGACGACGACACCTTTGCCAAGCTGGTGGCCTGTATCCGCATCGCAGTTCCCTACACAGGCATGATTGTATCCACCAGAGAAAGCCAGAAAACCAGGGAACGGGTGCTGCACCTGGGTATTTCCCAAATCAGCGGCGGTTCCAAGACAAGCGTGGGCGGCTATTTTGAACCTGAGCCGGAGGAGGAATGTTCAGCCCAGTTCGATGTGAGCGACAACCGCACCCTGGACCAGGTGGTGAACTGGCTCATGGGAATGGGGTATATTCCCAGCTTCTGCACGGCCTGCTACAGGGAAGGACGCACAGGCGACCGTTTTATGTCCCTGTGCAAGAGCGGACAGATTCAAAACTGCTGCCATCCCAATGCCCTTATGACGCTGAAGGAATATCTGATGGATTACAGCTCCGAGGAGACAAGGCGCATCGGTGAGGCGCTCATAGAGAAGGAAATTGGAAGCATACCCAAGGAGAAGGTGCAGCAGATTGTCAGAGATAACCTGGCAAAGATTGAACAGGGTATCAGGGATTTCAGGTTTTAAGCAGGGGATCCGTCCGGCAACTGACCGGCGGTGAACCGGTAATAAACCGGAAGTGAACAGGCAATAAACCGGAAGTGAACAGGCAATGAACCGGAAGTGAACAGGCAATGAACCGGAAGTGAACAGGCAATGAACCGGAAGTAAACAGGTAATGAACCGGTATTGAATTGGTAATGAATCGGAAATGAACCAGCAATAAACCAGCAAGGAACCAGGGAAAGAGGAGCGGATAACCATGGGAATGAACAATACGCCGGCATCGGACCGGATACATATTGGATTTTTTGGGAGGAGAAATGCCGGCAAATCCAGTGTACTGAACGCGGTTACAGGCCAGGACCTGGCTGTGGTGTCGGATGTGAAGGGGACTACCACGGACCCTGTATATAAGGCCATGGAGCTGCTGCCTCTGGGTCCTGTGATGATGATTGATACGCCGGGCATTGACGACGAAGGCCAGCTGGGAAGCCTGAGGGTGAGAAAGAGCTATCAGGTACTCAACAAGACGGATGTGGCTGTGCTGGTGATGGATGCCTGTCACGGGCCGGCTCCGGAGGATTACACCCTCCTGAAGAAGATAGGAGAAAAGCAGATTCCCTGCGTGGCAGTCTGCAACAAGGCGGATGTGGTCGGAGCTGCCGGTGGGAGACCGGAGGGGATTCCCGAATCGGTCCCTGTCCTGTCTGTCAGCGCCCATACCGGTCAGGGTATTACGGCGCTTAAGGAGTGTCTGGCAAATCTGGGCAAGACCCAGGAAACCAGCCGGAAAATCGTGGGAGACCTGCTTTCACCGTCTGACCTGGCTGTTCTGGTGGTGCCCATTGACAAGGCGGCTCCCAAGGGACGCCTGATTCTGCCCCAGCAGCAGACCATACGTGACATCCTGGAAGCGGATGCAGTGTCCGTGGTGGTCAGGGAAAACGGACTGAGGGACACGCTGGCCTCTCTGGGTAAGAAGCCAAGAATGGTCATTACCGACAGCCAGGTATTTGCAAAGGTCAGTGCGGATACGCCGGAGGATATTCTCCTGACCTCCTTTTCCATTCTCTTTGCCCGTTATAAAGGGAGCCTGGAGCCCATGGTGCGGGGCGTCAGGGCTCTGGACCGCATCGGAAAGGGGGACAGAATCCTGATTTGTGAGGGCTGCACCCATCACCGGCAGTGCGAGGATATCGGGACCGTAAAGCTGCCCGGATGGATACGGGAATATACTGGAACAGAACCGGAGTTTGTGTTTACCTCAGGCACAGAGTTTCCGGATGACCTGGCAGGCTTCCGTCTGATTGTGCACTGCGGCGGATGCATGCTGAATGAGCGTGAGATGAAATACAGGATGAAATGCGCCCACGACCAAGGGATACCCATAACCAACTACGGTATAACCATTGCGTATGTACAGGGAATATTGAGGCGGAGCGTGGAACCCTTTCCTGAGATAGCGGCACTGCTTTGCGGCAGCCGGGAAGGGTGAGGGAAAAGGGCAAAGGCGCCTGAACAGGAGGCCGGTTCATAACCAGAGGCTGGGAAATAAGGGTAAATGATGCTAAGCATGAAGTGATATAGGAATTAACTGATATAAGGCAGGGCCTGTGAATCATATTTTATATGATACAGGACCCTGCCTTTCTATGCTTTTTACAGCTCATTTATCCTTTAGAATACCTAAATGCCTGTTACATAGAAATAAAAATATTTTTTATTTTAAAAATTATATTGAAAAATATTTCTAACGTGATATACTTATAACTAAGGGGAATTAATATAGAGAACACATATAATATGGAAGGAGAAGAAATTATGAGGATTCAGGGTAAGAGAGTCTGGATAGCAGGACAGTTCATGGCAGCCCAGATGGAGATTGAGGATGGAGTCATCAGCCGTATCCATGAGTATGGTGCGGGACCGGCTGACGAAGATTACGGGGATAAGAGAATCGTGCCGGGCTTCATTGACATCCATACACACGGAGCATATGATTTTGACACAAACGACGGCCAGCCGGAAGGGCTCCGCAACTGGATGAAGCGGATTCCTGAGGAGGGCGTCACAGCCATTCTGCCCACCACTGTGACCCAGATGCCGGATGTGCTCACCAGGGCCGTGGCCAATGTGGCAGCCGTGGTAAAGGAAGGCTACGAAGGGGCTGAAATCCTGGGCATCCATTTTGAGGGACCGTTCCTGGACATGGAGTACAAGGGGGCGCAGCCGCCGGAAGCCATTGCGTCTGCATCTGTGGAGCAGTTTAAGAAATATCAGGAGGCGGCAGAAGGCCTTATCAAATATATCACTCTGGCGCCGGAGCGGGATCCGGACCATGCGCTTACCAGATACTGTTCCACCCACGGAGTGGTGGTCAGCATGGGGCATTCGGCAGCCACTTACGAGCAGGCTCTTCTGGGCATTGCCAACGGCGCTTTATCCATGACCCATGTATATAACGGCATGACGCCTTACCATCACCGCAAACCGGGGCTGGTAGGCACGGCCTTCAGGGTAAGGGATATCTACGGGGAAATAATCTGTGACGGATGCCATTCCCACCTGGCGGCCCTGAACAACTTCTTTACAGCCAAGGGACGTGATTATTCCATCATGATCAGCGATTCCCTCAGGGCTAAGCACTGCCCTCCGGGAGGACAGTACCAGCTGGGCGGCCATGACATTGAGATAGGCGAGGACGGACTGGCCCGTCTCAAGGGAACAGAAACCATTGCGGGCAGCACCCTCAACATGAACAGGGGACTGAAGATTCTGGTGGAGCAGGCTCTGGTGCCCTTTGACGCTGCCCTTAATTCTTGCACCATCAACCCGGCCAGATGTCTGGGCGTGGATCACAGAAAGGGAAGGATTGCAGCCGGATGCGACGGGGATTTGGTGGTTCTGGATGATGATTACAGCGTGCTCCAGACTTGGTGCAGAGGACGCGCAATGCTTTGATGAAAGCATCCGGACTGTCCTGTTTAAAGGAATTTTTGTTACAGTCCGGCATTCAATGACGTTTCACTAATTTTTTTACATCTATGGTTAGATTCCTTTATGAGGGGTCTGACCATTTTTTAATAATACTTCACATTCCTCTCCGATTCTGGCATTTTTTGGTGTAACAAGTGTTATGATTTGCATTATATTGTCGATATAATAACAAAGAACATCTGCAATGTGTGATTTTTATGCATATATAACCAAAACAGGAGATGTCGGAAACATAAGGAGGGTTAAATATTATGAAAATTGGAATCCGGATTAAAATGTTTTTAGGTATCATGGTACCTGCATTGATGGTATTTCTGCTGTCGGGAGTGCTGATCAGCGTGTCTGTGGGGAAATATGCCAAGGTGCAGGCCAGAGAAAAGCTGACATCTGATTCTGAGTCCGCTGCCCATGAAGTGGATACTTTCTTTACCGGACATTTAAAAGCGGTTGAGCAGTCCGCCCAGGAAGCTCTGGTTATAGATTTCATGCATGAACTGAGAGGCAGCCAACGGGCCAGCGCAGCTCCCCGCTATGATGAGGTGATGGCGGCCATGGCGGTGCGTCAGGCCCTGGATTCATCTACCATACTGGGGGTCTGGCTGGCTGATACCGATTCCAGCCAGCTTTTTCAGCCGGACGGCTTTATCAGTGATCCGGGTTGGGACGTTACGTCAAGGCCATGGTTTGAGTGCACAAAAACAAAGAAGCCTGTTATGACGGAGCCGTACATTGATGTTAATACGGGACTCCCTATTGTGACGGCGGCGGCACCTGTGATTGACCGTCAGAGCGGAGAAGTATATGGGGCTTCCGGCACGGATATTAACCTGGATACCCTTCAGCAGCGGATCAATGAGGTGAAGTTAGGGCAGACAGGATTTCTTGTGCTCATGAGCGGATCAGGAAATATTCTCTGCTACCCGGACACAGAACAGGTGGGGAAATCCATTTCAGAAATCAATATCTCAGATGAAGTAAAGCAGGCTGTACAGAACGGATTGACCGGGGATTATATATATGAAATAGACGGAACCCGGTATTACGGGAATCTTACCAGAATAGACAGCGCGGGGTGGTATGTACTCTCCGCCATGCCGGAGACGGAAGCGCTTCAGGGCTTTTATACGGTCATGCGCATGTCGGCGGTCACATTTGCAGGCAGTATGGTCCTTATGGCGGCGGCTGTTCTGCTGATCTCCAACGGCATTACACGTCCTATGAAAAAACTTGCTGATGCTGCACACCGGATTGCGGATGGGGAACTGAATGTGGAGACGGGCGTGCGCTCAAAGGATGAAATCGGGCAGGTTGCCTCCGCCATGGAGCGCACCGTGTCAAAGCTTAAGGACTATATTGAATATATCAATGAGACCACCAGGGTCCTGGATGAAATCGCTGACGGCAATCTTCAGTTTGAACTGGAACTACAGTACGAAGGAGATTTTGCGAAAATCAGGGATGCTCTGATGCGGATCCGGACTACGCTGAATGATACTCTGGGAAGTATCCTTCGCACAGCGGAACAGGTGACGGCCAGTTCGGGCCAGGTAGCGGACAGTACCAGCAGCCTTGCGGATGGAAATGCCAGGCAGGCCAGCTCCGTGGAAGAGCTTGCCGCCACCATCAATGAAATATTTACTCATGTAGATTCCAATGCCAGGCGCACCGAAGAGGTCAGCGGGCGCTCTGCGGAAATGGACCACCGGGTTGCGCTCAGCAACACACAGATGCAGGAGCTGGTGAAAGCAGTAAGGGATATCAGCAATAAGTCGGGCGAGATAGGGAAGATCATCAAAACCATCGAAGACATAGCATTCCAGACGAATATACTGGCTTTAAACGCGGCAGTGGAGGCGGCGCGGGCCGGTGAGGCAGGGAAAGGTTTTGCCGTTGTGGCGGATGAGGTGCGGAATCTGGCAAATAAAAGCGGCGAGGCGGCTAAGAATACCACATCTCTGATCGAAGAGTCTCTCCGGTCCATTGATAACGGACAGAAGATCGCCAATGAGACGGCACAGTCACTGGGGCAGGTGGTTACCAGCGCACAACAGATCGCGGAGGCGGTGGAGGACATATCAAAGGCTTCCACGGAACAGGCCAAATCCCTGGATCAGGTGCGCATCGGGATCGAACAGATATCAGGAGTGGTTCAGACAAATGCCGCTATGGTGGAGGAGAACGCTGCAACAGGAGGCGAACTTTCAGAGGAAGCTAAGAAACTTTTTGATTTGATTTCCAGATTCAGGACGGACAGGAAGATGTAACGGGACTTTGAACTGTTACGAAATTTTCGATAAAATCCTTGAAAATGCTTGCATTTACAGCGGCATGATGGTATAGTGTATACGATAACTAATGTAAATTACTGATAAAAGAGTGGACACCAGTCCACTCTTTCGTTTTGGAAAGACAGGAAAGGTGGTGGAACGATGGGAAAAAAGGAGAGCTATGAGAGCCGGGTGGAGAAACACCTCCTTCCACTGATGGAAGAGCATGGTTTTGAACTGGTAGACGTGGAATATGTAAAAGAAGCAGGTACCTGGTACCTGAGAGCTTATATAGATAAAGAAGGCGGGATTGCCGTGGATGACTGTGAGGTCATCAGCAGGGCCTTAAGCGACTGGCTGGACAAAGAGGATTTTATTGACGACAGCTATATTCTGGAAGTCAGTTCCCCGGGACTGGGCCGTCCTCTTAAGAAGGAAAAGGACTTCGTAAGAAGCATGGGCAAGGATGTGGATGTAAGGCTTTACCGTCAGCTTAACAAGCAAAAGGAATTTACGGGCGCCCTCAGTGCATATGATGAAAATACTGTGACGCTGACCATGGAAGACGGAAGCCAGATGGTATTTGAAAAAGCGGACATTGCCCTGATACGGCTTGCGCTGGATTTTTAGTTAGATCATTCACATGCTGAGACATGGATAGGAGGATAAACATGAACAAGGAACTGTTAGAGGCAATGGAGGTATTGGAGAAAGAGAAGAACATCTCCAAAGATACGCTCATTGAAGCGATTGAAAACTCTTTACTCACTGCCTGTAAGAACCATTTCGGAAAAGCCGATAATGTAAAGGTCACAGTGAACCCAAATACCTGTGACTTTGCAGTATATGCAGAAAAAGCGGTTGTGGAAAACGTGGAGGACGATTGTCTGGAGATGAGTCTGGCGGATGCCAAGATGCTGAATCCCAAGTATGAGATTGGGGATACGGTACAGATTCCGCTGGATTCCAAGAAATTCGGACGTATTGCCACACAGAACGCAAAGAACGTGATTCTGCAGAAAATACGCGAGGAAGAACGCAAGGCACTGTACAACGAGTATTATATGAAGGAAAAGGATGTCATGACCGGCGTGGTACAGCGCTATCTGGGAAGGAACGTGAGCATTAACCTGGGCAGGGTGGACGCCATCCTCAATGAAAGCGAGCAGGTAAAGGGTGAGACATTCCGTCCCACGGAGCGGGTCAAGGTATATGTCATCGAGGTAAAGGATACGCCAAAGGGCCCAAGAGTCTCTGTGTCCAGGACACACCCGGACCTGGTGAAACGTCTCTTTGAATCCGAGGTGGCCGAGGTCCGCGACGGCACAGTGGAAATCAAGGCCATTGCCAGGGAAGCAGGCTCCAGGACAAAGATTGCGGTGAAATCCAATGACGCCAATGTGGACCCGGTAGGCGCATGCGTGGGTCTCAACGGTTCCAGGGTTAATTCCATTGTAAGTGAATTAAAGGGTGAAAAAATTGACATCATTAACTGGGACGACAATCCTGCGTACCTGATTGAAAACGCTTTGAGCCCTGCAAAGGTTATCTGCGTTGTGGCGGATGAGGAAGAGCGGGAAGCACAGGTTATTGTGCCGGATTACCAGCTGTCCCTTGCCATTGGCAAGGAGGGCCAGAACGCGAGACTGGCCGCAAGGCTTACGGGCTTTAAGATTGATATTAAGAGTGAAACCCAGGCCAGGGAAATGGGGCTCTTCGAGCAGATGGGACTCCAGTACGGCGACACGTCCTCTGAGAATTATGAGGAAGAGCAGGAGGAACCGGAAAGCTACCAGGAATATGAAGAAAACTATCAGGAAGACGGAAGCGAACAGTAAAAGGGATACTCTGAGAAGGTTAGGAGTGATGTAAGTGAGCATGAAAAAAGTTCCGCTCAGGCAGTGCATCGGCTGCCAGGAGATGAAGAGCAAGAAAGAAATGATAAGAGTCATAAAAACCGCCGAGGATGAGATTATGTTGGATGCCACAGGCCGCAAGAACGGCAGGGGCGCTTACCTGTGTCCATCAATGGAATGCCTGAAGAAGGCAGTGAAGGGAAAGGGACTGGAACGTTCCTTCAAGATGGCCATTCCCAAAGAGGTGTATGAAACTCTGGAAAAGGAGATGGAAGAACTTGGCAGATAACAAAAGGCTGTTAAGCCTGGTGGGCCTTGCAACAAGGGCCAGGAAGGTGGTCAGCGGCGAATTTTCGACGGAGAAATCAGTAAAGAGCGGAAAGTCCCATTTGGTAATCGTATCGGAAGAGGCTTCTGACAACACGAAGAAAAAGTTTACCAACATGTGTACTTACTATAAAGTCCCAATCTATCTGTTTGGAACAAAGGACGAACTGGGGCATGCCATGGGGCAGGAGTTCAGGGCGTCACTGTCAGTGGAGGATGCAGGTTTCGCAAAGTCAATGGTAGAACGAATGAATATAAACGGAGGTAGCTTGAATGAGAGTAAGTGAACTGGCAAATGAACTGGGCAAGACCAGTAAGGAGATATTGGAAATTATTAAGACGAAAGATAAAGCAGCTGTATTATATGCAGCATCGAATGTGACAAAGGATCAGGAGAATATTGTGCGCTCTTTTGCAAATCCTAAGAGGGATGCAAAACCTGCCGCACCGGAGCACAGGTCGGAGGCTCCTAAAACAGAGGCCCCCAGAGCAGAAGCTCCAAGAACAGAGGCACCAAGGACAGAAGCGCCTAAAACAGAGGCTCCTAAGGCAGAGGCTGTCAGGAGCCAGGACGGCGCGTCCAAGGGAGAGCCGGCTAAGAAGAAGCTGACAGCCGTGTTCCGCCCGCAGAACGCCCAGCAGCAGATTAAGCGTCCGGTTCCTCCGAAACCCCAGACAGCAAACCAGGGCCATACGGCACCCGCTCCCGCGGCAGCGCCGCAGCCGGCGCAGGCAGCAGCACCAGCAGCATCAGCAGTACCGGCAGAGGCTGCCAAACCTCAGGTGCAGGCCCAGTCCGCGGATACGGTTTCAGAGAAAGCCGCAGCACCCCAGCCGTCTGCAGCACCCCAGGCAGGTGCTCATACAGGAACCCAGGGAACTGCCCAGGACAGCCGCGATACAGCCAGGAGCCAGGGAGGCTACCAGGGCAGCCGCGACAACAACCGCGGTCAGGGAGGTTACCAGGGCAACCGCGATAACAACCGCGGTCAGGGAGGCTATCAGGGCAGCCAGGGAGGCTACCAGGGAAACCGTGACAACAACAGAGGTCAGGGAGGCTACCAGGGCAACCGCGACAATAACAGGAGCCAGGGAGGTTACCAGGGAAACCGCGATAATAACCGCGGCCAGGGCGGCTATCAGGGAGGCCAGGGAGGCTACCAGGGCAACCGTGACAACAACAGACCCCAGGGAGGCGGCTACCAGGGAAACAGACCCCAGGGCGGCTATCAGGGGCAGGGAGGTTACCAGGGTAACCGCGACAACAGACCTCAGGGAGGCGGCTATCAGGGCAACAGGCCCCAGGGCGGCTATCAGGGAGGCCAGGGAGGCTACCAGGGCAACCGCGACAACAACAGGCCCCAGGGAGGCGGCTACCAGGGCAACAGGCCTCAGGGCGGCTACGGCGCAAGACCCCAGGGCGGCTATCAGGGCCGTCCGGGAGATGACAAGGATGCAAGGGATAACAGAGGCAGGAATGACAGCCGCCGCCCGGCAGGAGCCAGAGACGGAAAATCTTCCTTTGACACCCCAATCCAGACAAAGCCAACCAGCAACCGCCAGAACAAGAATTCTCATAAGAATGACAGGTTTGATAAGCGCGACAGGTTGGAGGACGGCAAGAAGAAAGTGCCGAAGACAGGAAAGGGAGCATTTATCATGCCCCAGCCTAAGAAGGAGGAGTCCAAGGCGGATGAGGTGAAAACCATTACTCTTCCCGATGTACTCACCATCAAGGAGCTGGCAGAGAAGATGAAGCTTCAGCCGTCTGTCATTGTAAAGAAGCTGTTTTTAAAGGGCCAGGTAGTAACCCTGAACCAGGAAATCGACTATGAGCAGGCGGAAGAGATAGCCATGGAATTCGATGTCCTGTGTGAAAGGGAAGTAAAGGTTGATGTCATAGCGGAGCTTTTGAAGGAAGATGAAGAGAGCACCGAGGACATGGTTCCCAGATCACCGGTTGTATGTGTTATGGGCCATGTTGACCACGGTAAAACCTCCCTTCTGGACGCTATCCGTGAGACCAACGTGACTGCAAGAGAGGCAGGCGGCATCACCCAGCATATTGGTGCGTCTGTCATTGAGATAAACGACCGCAAGATTACGTTCCTGGATACGCCGGGACATGAGGCATTCACGGCCATGCGTATGAGAGGAGCACAGTCCACGGACATTGCCATCCTGGTAGTGGCTGCGGACGACGGCGTAATGCCTCAGACAGTTGAGGCCATCAACCACGCAAAGGCAGCCAATGTGGAAATCATTGTGGCCATCAATAAGATTGATAAGCCAAGCGCCAACGTGGATAAGGTAAAGCAGGAGCTGGCTGAGTATGAGCTGATTCCCGAGGATTGGGGCGGCAGCACCATCTTTGTACCTGTTTCCGCCCATACAAAAGAGGGTATCAAGGATCTGCTGGAGATGGTTCTTCTGACCGCAGACGTCCTTGAACTGAAGGCTAACCCCAACCGTAAGGGCAGGGGCCTTGTGATCGAGGCAGAGCTGGATAAGGGCAAGGGACCTGTTGCCACGGTTCTGGTACAGAAAGGTACCTTAAGAGTGGGAGAGACCATTGCGGCCGGCGCATGCTTCGGCAAGATTCGTGCCATGATGGACGACAGGGGCCGCCGCGTGAAGGAGGCAGGACCATCCACGCCAGTGGAAATCCTGGGCCTCAACGATGTGCCGAATGCCGGTGAGGTATTTGTGGCTACTGAAAATGAGAAGGAAGCAAGAAACTTTGCTGAGACATTTATTTCAGAAGGAAAGAGCAAACTGATAGAGGATACAAAGGCAAAACTGTCTCTGGATGACCTGTTCAGCCAGATTCAGGCCGGTAATGTAAAGGAACTGCCGATTATCGTAAAGGCTGACGTGCAGGGCTCCGTGGAGGCTGTAAAGCAGAGTCTTACCAAGCTCTCCAACGAGGAGGTTATGGTGAAGGTGATTCACGGCGGCGTAGGCGCCATCAACGAATCCGATGTTTCCCTGGCATCCGCGTCCAACGCAATCATCATCGGCTTCAACATCCGTCCGGATGCAACAGCCAAGTCCATTGCGGAGCGCGAGAAGGTGGATATCCGTCTGTACAAGGTTATCTATCAGGCCATCGAGGATGTGGAAGCAGCCATGAAGGGCATGCTGGATCCTGTATTCGAGGAAAAGGTTATCGGCCATGCAGTGATCCGCCAGACCTTTAAGGCATCCGGCATAGGCACCATTGCAGGTTCCTATGTATTGGACGGCAAGTTCCAGAGAAACTGCAGCTGCCGTGTCAAGAGAGAGGGAGAGCAGATTTTTGAAGGACCTCTGGCTTCTCTTAAGCGTTTCAAGGACGATGTAAAGGAAGTGGCGGCAGGATACGAGTGCGGTCTTGTATTTGAGAAGTTTAATGATCTTCAGGAAGATGATGAGATCGAGGCTTACATCATGGTGGAAGTACCGAGATAGGCATCATGGCTAAGAGAGGAGTTACATGCGTAAGAACAGCATAAAGAATACCAGAATCAACATGGAGGTCCAGCGGGAGCTCAGTGAGATCATCCGCGGGGGAATCAAGGATCCAAGGATTCATCCCATGACCAGTGTGGTTTCCGTGGAGGTTACACCAGACCTTAAGTTCTGCAAGGCGTATATCAGCGTTCTTGGGGACGAGGAGGCGGGAAAGTCAACCATCCAGGGGTTAAAGAGCGCAGAAGGGTACGTGCGCAGGGAGCTTGCCAGAAGGGTAAACCTGCGCAACACGCCGGAGCTGAAGTTCATATTGGACCAGTCCATTGAATATGGTGTCAACATGTCCAGACTCATTGATGAAGTGACAAAAGACCTTCATCAGGAAGAAACACAGGATGAGGAAGGAGCAAAGGAGGAGTTTTAATGACGATTCTTGAACAGATGTTAGAGGACACCAAGTCCGTCGCTATCCTGGGCCATATACGCCCGGACGGCGACTGCCTGGGCTCCACACTGGGACTTTATAACTATCTCCGGCTTAATTATCCAGATATACGGGCAGCCGTGTATCTGGAGGAGTCATCCCCTAAATTCAGTTATCTGAAGGGATATGATACAATCCGCCACCAGGTTGACGGTGAATGCTATGAGCTCTGCGTCTGCCTGGACAGCGGCGATATCCAGCGTCTGGGTGATTTTAAACATTACCTGGACCAGGCTGACAAAAGCCTGTGCCTGGACCATCACGTGACCAATACCCGTTACGGCGGCACCAACGTGGTTCCGGATGAGGCCAGTTCCACCTGCGAGGTCCTTTTTGACCAGCTGGACGAAGGAAAACTTGACCGCTATACGGCGGAATGCTTGTATACCGGCATCATCCACGACACAGGCGTGTTCAAATTTTCCTGTACCTCAGCCCACACCATGGAGATAGCGGGTAAGCTGATGGGAAAGGGAATTGACTTCGGAGCCATCATAGACAACAGCTTTTACAGAAAAACATACATCCAGAACCAGATTCTGGGCAGAGCTCTTTTGGAGAGCATCACCTTTTTTGACGGACGGTGCATCTTCAGCGCCATCCGCCAGAGCGAGATGGAGTTTTACGGGGTTGACGGCAAGGATATGGACGGCATCATTGACCAGCTGCGCCTTACGGAAGGCGTGGAAGTTGCCATTTTCCTCTATGAGACAGGACCTCAGGAATTTAAGGTCAGCATGCGCTCCCAGTATCTGGTGGACGTAAGCAGGATTGCCGCGTTCTTCGGCGGCGGTGGCCATGTAAGGGCTGCCGGATGCTCTATGAGCGGCAGCATACACGACGTAATCAACAATCTGTCCGTACACATTGCCAGGCAGCTGGATGCTGCGTCAGGCAGCCAGGAGTAAGGAACATACCATGTATCACGGAATCATAAATGTATACAAAGAGCCGGGCTATACTTCCCACGATGTGGTAGCCCGGCTTCGAGGAATTTTAAAGCAGAAAAAAATAGGCCATACAGGAACCCTGGACCCCGCAGCTGAAGGAGTCCTTCCTGTTTGTCTGGGGGCAGGCACCAGGCTGTGCGATATGCTGACGGACCGGTCCAAAACGTACCAGGCTGTCATGCTGCTGGGCTGTGAGACAGATACCCAGGACACCACGGGAACCATTCTGGCGGAAGACAGGGAAGGGGCGCTGTCCCTTGCTGAGGAACAGGTAAATGAAGCTGTTATGGGATTTAAGGGCGATTATGCCCAGATACCTCCCATGTACTCCGCGCTTAAGGTGGACGGAAAGAAGCTGTATGAGCTGGCAAGGGCGGGAAAGGAAGTGGAACGCCGGCCAAGGGCGGTGCAGATTCTGGACATAAAGGTAAGCAGGATAGAACTGCCCAGGGTCTGGATGGAGGTCACCTGTTCCAAAGGCACCTACATACGTACCCTGTGCCATGATATAGGAAGGCTTTTGGGATGCGGGGGCTGTATGGAGCATCTCACACGTACCAGGGTGGACCGTTTCAGCATTGAGGACAGCCTTACACTGGACCAGCTGGAACAGCTCCGTGACCAGGCAGCTGTGGAGAGCTGCATCCTCCCGGTGGAGGAAGCCCTGCAGTCCTATCCGCCTCTTGGATGTCTGCCGGAAGCAGATTCCCTTTTACACAACGGAAATCCCTGCTTTGCAAGACATCTGGACTGGAGTCAGTCAGACCAGTGGAAGGCCGGGGCTGAGGACGGACAGATGTTCCGTATGTATGACAGTAATCATAGATTCACAGGGGTATACCAGTACCAGAAGGACAGGCACTGGTGGAAGCCCTGGAAGATGTTCCTTATGTAGCTGCCCGCGCAGCGCTGCCGGAACATCTGGAACAGAGGAAAAAACGAGGAAGTGACAGGATGAGGTATATTGCAGACACCACAGAATTTCAGATAGAGGAGCCCACCATCGTGACTTTGGGTAAGTTTGACGGCAGGCACAGAGGCCACCAGAAGTTACTGAGAACCATGATGGAGCTGAAGAAAGCAACTGGGTATCCCACAGCCATTTTCACCTTTGGCACGGCTCCGGGAACAGCAGTCACGGGAAAGCCCCAGACCGTCATCACCACCAACCTGGAGCGCCGGGCCAACATGGAGAAGGTGGGGATTGATTATCTGGTGGAATACCCCTTTACCGAGGAAACACGCCATATGGAGCCGGAAGCCTTTGTAAAGGACATTCTGGCAGGCCGCATGCATGCCAGGGAAATCGTGGTAGGCCCGGACTGCAGCTTTGGCTACAAGGGAGCGGGCAGCGCAGAGCTGCTCTCTGCCATGGCCCGTGACCTGGGTTACCATCTCCATGTCATAGAAAAGGAAAAGGACCACAGGCGTGACATCAGCAGCACCTATATCCGTGAGGAGCTGGAAAAAGGCAATGTGGAAAAGGCCAACCAGCTGCTGGGCCAGCCCTATGCCATCCACGGGGAAGTAGTGCACGGCAACCACATCGGAGGCAGCCTGTTGGGCTTCCCCACAGCCAATATCCTTCCGCCTCCCATCAAGCGCCTGCCCAGATACGGCGTTTACGTATCACGGGTGCTGGTGGACGGCGTCTACTATAAAGGCGTCACCAATATCGGCAAAAAGCCCACGGTAGGAGGAGAATACCCCGCAGGCGTGGAGACCTATATCTTTGGCCTGGAAGGCGACATCTACGGTAAAAATATAGAAGTCCAGCTCCTGGCCTTCGACCGCCCGGAACAAAAATTCACCTCCTTTGAGGAACTGAAGGAGCGGATTGAGAAGGATAAAGAGTTTGCCAATGCATATTATGAAAACCATCCGGAGATGATTGCACAGGGGTGAGACGGGAGACACCCTCATGCCAAATTTACTCCCGCCAAATTTATTTTTTCGCACTTTACAACCCCACCCATTTATGCTATACTAAGTCGGTATGAAATAACGCCGATGCCCGGTTACCTGGTGACTCCAGCCGGCAGCCTGGTTTTTGGTGAGATGAATAATATTAAGGAGGAAACACCATGATTTCAAAGGAAAAGAAAGCACAGATTATCGCAGAGTATGGCCGTAAGCCAGGGGACACAGGTTCACCTGAGGTTCAGATTGCCATTCTGACAGAGAGAATCACAGAACTGACCGAACATCTGAAGCAGAATCCAAAGGATCATCACTCCAGAAGAGGTCTTCTGATGATGGTTGGACAGAGAAGAGGTCTTCTTGATTACTTAAAGAAGACAGACCTGGAAGGATATCGTGCATTAATCGAGAAGCTTGGTATCAGAAAGTAATTCTGAAGATTAGGGTGGAGGGAACTCCACCCTATATTTGCTTATCATGGAGAGGAAGAAGCGGTGTGGGCGGCAGAGGTATCACTCCGAGACCGCTGATGTACCTGCAGGATTGGGGATTCTGCAGGCAGATCAGTAGTTTCGGCGTCTTCTGCCCCGGGGGATGCCAATGAAATCGGACATGCCCCAACCATGCCGGTAACATTTATTATTTTTTTATTGTAAAGGAGATACCAGTATGTTTAAAAGTTTTAGTATGGATTTGGCAGGACGCAAGCTGACTGTTGAGGTTGGCCGTGTGGCTGCCCAGGCAAGCGGTGCTGCATTCATGCACTATGGCGATACGGTGGTGCTTTCCACGGCAACCGCGTCATCCAAGCCAAGGGAAGGCATTGATTTCTTCCCGCTCAGTGTGGAATATGAGGAAAAATTATATTCAGTAGGAAAGATACCAGGCGGTTTTAATAAGAGGGAAGGCAAGGCTTCTGAGAACGCTGTCCTGACCTGCCGCGTTATCGACCGCCCCATGCGGCCACTGTTTCCTAAAGATTACCGCAACGACGTGACCCTTGACAACATCGTAATGTGTG
This sequence comes from Enterocloster sp. 210928-DFI.2.20, assembly GCF_020554465.1. Classification (NCBI taxonomy): domain Bacteria; kingdom Bacillati; phylum Bacillota; class Clostridia; order Lachnospirales; family Lachnospiraceae; genus Enterocloster; species Enterocloster sp. 210928-DFI.2.20. Next base: position 15,511 of record NZ_JAJCHK010000028.1, on the reverse strand, counting down.
TGGACCCTAACTGCAGCCCTGAGCTGACAGCCATGCTGGGTTCTGCCATTGCAACCAGCATTTCCGATATTCCGTTTGCAGGTCCCTGTGCCACCACGCAGGTGGGTCTGATTGACGGTGAGTTTATTATCAACCCCACTGCTGACCAGAAGCAGGTATCTGACATGGCACTGACCGTTGCTTCCACCAGGGAAAAGGTTATCATGATTGAGGCCGGAGCCAATGAGGTGCCGGAGCAGATTATGATTGACGCCATCTTTAGGGCTCATGAAGTAAACCAGGAAATTATCAAGTTCATCGACACCATCGTGGCTGAGTGCGGTAAGGAAAAGCACACTTACGAGAGCTGCGCAGTGCCGGAAGAGCTGTTTGCCGCCATCAGGGAAATCGTGACTCCTCAGGAAATGGAAGAGGCTGTGTTTACCGATGACAAGCAGACCCGCGAGAAGAATATAGCAGAGATCACAGCAAAGCTGGAAGAGGCATTTGCCGGCAACGAGGAATGGCTTGCCGTCCTGGGCGAGGCTGTTTACCAGTACCAGAAGAAGACGGTCCGCAAGATGATCTTAAAGGATCACAAGCGTCCTGACGGCCGCGCCATCACAGAAATCCGCCACCTGGCCGCAGAGGTTGACCTGCTTCCGAGAGTTCATGGTTCAGGTATGTTTACCCGCGGACAGACACAGATACTCAACGCCTGCACCCTGGCTCCTCTGTCCGAGGCTCAGAAATTAGACGGCCTGGATGAGAATGAGACCAGCAAGCGTTATATGCATCACTATAACTTCCCATCCTTCTCTGTAGGCGAGACAAAGCCAAGCAGAGGACCCGGCCGCCGCGAGATAGGCCATGGCGCCCTGGCGGAGAGGGCATTGATTCCGGTTCTGCCAAGCGCGGAGGAATTCCCATATGCAATCCGTACCGTATCTGAGACCATGGAATCCAACGGTTCCACCTCTCAGGCAAGCATCTGCGCGTCCACCCTTTCACTGATGGCTGCCGGTGTGCCTATTAAGGAAATGGTAGCTGGTATTTCCTGCGGTCTTGTGACCGGGGATACGGATGACGATTATCTGGTGCTTACAGACATCCAGGGCCTGGAAGATTTCTTTGGCGATATGGATTTTAAGGTGGGCGGAACCAAGAATGGTATTACTGCCATCCAGATGGATATTAAGATTCATGGACTGACACGGCCTATTATCGAGGAAGCTATTGCCAGGACCAGAGAAGCCAGAATGTATATTCTGGACAATGTAATGAGGCCTGTCATCTCAGAGCCAAGGAAGCATTTAAGCCCATATGCCCCGAAGATTAAGCAGATTACCATCGATCCGCAGAAGATTGGCGATGTGGTAGGAAAGCAGGGCAAGGTTATCAACAAGATTATTGAGGAGACCGGTGTTAAGATTGACATTACGGACGACGGTGCTGTAAATGTATGCGGCACGGACGAGGCTATGATTGATAAGGCCATCCAGATTATTACCGGAATCGTTACAGATATTGAGGCGGGCATGATATTTAACGGCAAAGTGGTGCGTATCATGAACTTCGGCGCATTTGTAGAGCTGGCCCCCAATAAGGATGGTATGATTCATATTTCCAAGCTGTCTGATAAGCGCGTTGGCAAGGTGGAGGATGTTGTGAATATCGGCGATGAGGTTACTGTAAAGGTAACTGAGGTCGATAAGATGGGCAGAATCAACCTGACCATGAGACCAAGCGACTTGGCAGAGAATAAGACTGCTGCCAGGACAGAGGAAAAATAAATTGCCCGGTAGAGGGCAGAATTAAAGAGGAGATAAGTTTATGAGAAACATGAAGAGAAATTTTGCGGTATTGGCCGCAACCGTTATGGCTGTGTGCAGCATTGCACTGACAGGATGCCAGCAGAAGCTGGAACCGGCAGACCAGGTAGTGGGAGCACTGTATGAGCTGTCTGTTAAGGAAAATGCGACTCCTATGAAGGATTTGCTGGGATTTGCTTCTGAGGAAGATGTAAAGACCGCCCTGATGGATGATTCCGCTGAGACAGACCTGGTTTCCATGTTCAAGTCAGAATTTGAGGCTGCAGGCATTGAGTTCTCTGACGAAGAGGTAGAGGAAATGTCCAATGCCCTTCAGGGACTGATTGACAAGCTGGATTACAGCACCGAGATCACAGACCAGAGCAAGGACGAGACCACCGTACTTCTGAAGGTTAAGAGCTATTCCATGACCGATATGCAGAATATCATGGTAGACGTTATGACCGATATGCAGAACAACATCGACGAAGACACAGCAGCAGCTATCATGGCCGGTGATGAGGATGCCCTTCAGAAGCTGATGCAGGATGCTGTAAAGCAGTATATGACAAAGATTGGCGAGATGGAGCCATCAGAAGAGATGACTGAGCTGACCATCAAGTGCCAGAGAGTCAAGGTGGATGTAAGCGGCAAGGAAAAGATTGCCTGGATGCCTCAGGACTTAAGCAAGTTCTCTGATGAGGTAAACAACGCAACATTCAAATAGGTAAGAAGAAAGGGACAGTGCCTGTGAAAACAGGCATTGTCTTTTTTCAACCTTCGGTATATAATGGTTTTTGAGTTATCAGATTGAGAAGAATATAGGAGACTTTAACATGAGCAGAGTAAGGACAAGGTATGCACCCAGCCCCACAGGCAGGATGCATGTGGGAAATTTAAGGACGGCATTGTATGCCTATCTCATAGCAAAGCATGAGGGAGGGGATTTCCTTCTCCGTATTGAAGATACAGACCAGGAACGTTTCGTGGAAGGGGCAGTGGAGATCATATACCAGACCCTGAAGGACACGGGCCTGATTCATGACGAAGGACCTGACAAGGACGGCGGATGCGGCCCCTATGTCCAGAGTGAGCGCCAGGCATCCGGCATTTACCTGGAATACGCAAAAAAGCTGGTGGAAAAAGGAGAGGCTTATTACTGCTTCTGTACACCGGAGCGTCTGGCTTCCCTTAAGACAACTGTAAATGGAGAGGAAATCATGACATATGACAAGCACTGTCTCCGTTTATCCAAAGAAGAGGTGGAAGCCAACCTGGCAGCAGGTATGCCCTATGTCATCCGCCAGAACAATCCCGCCACGGGAACCACCACGTTCCAGGACGAGATTTACGGGGATATCACGGTGGACAACTCCGAGCTGGATGATATGGTCCTCATCAAGTCAGACGGATACCCCACCTATAATTTCGCAAATGTGGTGGACGACCACCTGATGGGAATTACCCATGTGGTAAGGGGAAATGAATATCTGTCCTCATCACCCAAGTACAACAGGCTTTATGCCGCCTTCGGGTGGGATGTGCCGGTCTATGTACACTGTCCGCTGATTACAGATGAGAGCCATCATAAGCTGAGCAAGAGAAGCGGACATTCCTCCTTTGAGGACCTTTTGGAGCAGGGCTTTATCTCCCAGGCCGTGGTGAACTACGTGGCTCTTTTGGGCTGGTCACCGGAGGACAATCGGGAAATATTCTCCCTGGAGGAGATGGTAAAGGAATTTGATTACCACCGCATGAGCAAATCCCCTGCTGTGTTTGATATGACAAAGCTTAAGTGGATGAACGGCGAATATATGAAGGCAATGGATTTTGATACCTTCTACGGGATGGCTGAGCCATATCTGAAGGCAGCTGTCAGCAGGGATTTGGATCTCAGGAAGATAGCTGCCATGGTCAAGACAAGGATTGAAGTGTTCCCCGACATTGCGGACCATGTGGATTTCTTTGAGGCCCTTCCGGAATACGATACGGCCATGTACACCCATAAGAAGATGAAAACCAACGCGGAGACTTCACTTAAGGTTTTAACGGATGTGCTGCCTCTTTTGGAAGCACAGAATGATTTTACCAACGATGCCCTTTACGGTGTCCTTTCAAAATATGTGGAGGACACTGGGGTTAAGACCGGCTTTGTGATGTGGCCCATCCGCACCGCTGTTTCAGGTAAGCAGATGACGCCGGCCGGAGCCACGGAAATCATGGAAGTTCTGGGCAAAGAAGAGTCCCTGGCCAGAATCCGCAAAGGGATACAGATGCTTGAGGCATAGGAATCTAGTAAATGGCATTTAACGACGCACAAAAAACGGCAATCCGGCACAGGGAAGGTCCTATGCTGGTTTTGGCAGGACCCGGTTCCGGCAAGACGACAGTCATCACCAACCGGGTCCGTTATCTTACGGAAAAAGCAGGCGTGGATCCCTCCCATATTCTGGTAATCACATTTACCAGGGCAGCGGCCAGGGAAATGAAGGAGCGCTATGAACAGATTGCACAGGCAGGATGCAGCCGGGTTTCCTTCGGGACCTTTCATTCTGTCTTTTTTCTGATTCTCAAACTGGCTTACCGGTATAAGGCCGCAGACATTGTAAGGGAAGAACAGCGCATTCAGTACATGAAGGAAATGCTGGTAAAATGCGATTTGGAAGTTGAGGATGAAGGGGAGTTCATATCCTCTGTGCTCAGTGAAATCAGCATGGTGAAGGGCGAACTCATGGACATGGACCATTATTATGCAAAAAACTGTTCTGAGGATATGTTCAGACAGCTGTACCGGGGCTATGAAGCACGGCTGAGACAGAACCGGCTGCTGGATTTTGACGACATGCTGGTGATGTGCTATGAGCTGTTTAAGGAAAGAAAAGATATACTGTCTGCATGGCAGGACAAATACAGGTACATATTAATTGATGAGTTCCAGGATATAAACCGGATTCAGTATGAGATTGTGAAAATGCTGGCTCTTCCCGGAAACAACCTGTTCATCGTCGGGGATGACGACCAGTCCATTTACCGGTTCCGCGGGGCAAAGCCGGAGCTGATGCTGGGCTTTGAGCGGGATTATCCCGATGCAAAAAAGATTCTCCTGGACACCAATTACCGGTGCAGCCGCCAGATTGTGGAGGCTGCGGGGCGGGTTATCTCACACAACAGGACCCGTTTTCCAAAGGAGATCAAGGCGGCAAGAGGGAACGGACATCCGGTCATCATAAAGGCATGGCAGGAACCTATGGACGAAACTCTGGGAATCGTCACGGAAATACGTGACTATGCCTCCATGGGTATCTCCTACAATGACATGGCGGTGCTCTACCGGACCAACGTGGGGCCGCGGCTGCTGATTTCCAAGCTCATGGAATACAACATACCTTTTTACATGAGGGATGCGGTGCCAAATCTGTATGAGCACTGGATAGCCGGAAATGTAATCTCCTATATCCGGGCCGCATTAGGAGATCTGAGCCGTTCCAATGTGCTTCAAATCATCAACCGTCCCAAGCGCTACGTCAGCCGGGATGCCCTGGAGGGCCAGCAGGTCAGCTGGGAGTCGGTGAAATCCTTTTACCAGGATAAGAACTGGATGATGGACCGGATTGAGCAGCTGGAATATGATTTGGCGATGTTAAGGAACATGGCTCCGGCTGCAGCTGTCAATTATATCCGGAAGGCAGTGGAGTACGATGAGTATATCCGGGAATATGCCCAGTCCAGAAGGATGAAGCCGGAGGAACTCTTTGAGGTACTGGACCAGCTTCAGGAGAGCGCAGCCGGCTTTAAGACGTATGAACACTGGTTTATCCATATGGAGGAATACAAGGAACAGCTTAAGAAACAGGCGGCAGACAGGGATGCGCAGCGTCAGGGCGTCAGCCTTATGACCATGCACAGCGCCAAGGGACTGGAATTCCGGGTGGTCTATATCCTGGATGCCAATGAAGGCGTCACGCCCCATCACAAGGCGGTTCTGGATCCGGATGTGGAGGAAGAACGCAGAATGTTCTATGTGGCTATGACAAGGGCAAAGGAGAGGCTCCATATTTACCATGTGAAGGAGCGGTACCGCAAGAAACAGGCAATATCAAGGTTTGCAGAGGAGGCAGAGGGATGATTGAAACGGGGCTGGTCCAGATCTATTGCGGAGATGGAAAGGGAAAGACCACGGCAGCTATAGGTGCGGCTGTGCGGGCTGCCGGACGGGGATACCGGGTACTGGTGGCCAGGCTGCTTAAGACGGATGATTCGGGGGAGGTCAATGGCCTGGTCCATATACCCGGCATTACAGTGCTGCCCTGCGACCAGAACTTCGGTTTTTCCTGGAACATGACCCAGTCCCAGCGGAAGGCAGCTGCACTGTATTATGACCACTGTCTACTGACGGCCTGGAACATGGCCCTGGGGGCGGGCGGGGAGGAACCATATGACATGCTGGTGCTGGATGAAGCCATTGGAGCCTGCAATCTGGGGTTTGTGGACGAGTCCGGGCTGATAAAGGCCCTTAAAGAAAAACCGGCTTCCCTGGAGGTCATCCTCACAGGGCGCTGTCCCTCAGAGGCCCTGCAGGAGCAGGCGGACTATATCACAGAGATGGTTATGAGGCGCCATCCCTACGAGAGGGGAATCGGAGCAAGGGAAGGAATCGAATATTAGAGAATATGTTCTTGCATTTTCAGGGTGAGTCTGATAGAGTGTAAGAGAAAAGAAACAAGCCTAAATTTAAGGAAATAAGAGAGGAATCAGGATATGGCAGATGAGAAAGAGCTGAATGAAGAAGAGCAGGAGATGACAGTGACCCTTACTCTGGATGATGATACAGAAGTGGAGTGCGTGGTGCTGACCGTTTTTAACGCGGGAGAGCACGAATACATTGCCCTTCTGCCTATGGAGGGCGCTGACTCAGAGGAAGGCGAGGTATATCTGTACCGCTATAGCGAGACTGAGGACGGAACCCCTAACCTGGACAATATCGAGGATGACGATGAGTACGAAATCGTGGCTGAAGCATTTGACGAACTTCTGGATGCCCAGGAATACGACGAGCTGGTTGGTGAGGACGAGGAAGAATAATCTGGATAATTAAGATACAGGTGAACGGCTCCGGGAGAAATCCCGGAGCTTTTCCTTTATTCTCCGGTGAAACGTTTCGACGGTGCTGTTTCTGCGAGAATTCTCCCGCCGTCTGAACAGCTGCCCCTTAGTTGTGAAACTTGTGTGAAATGATGGAAATATTCCTTGATTTTTGTTAAAATAATTTCTATAAAAGAATGAAAAAAGGCCAGATTATATGTAAGGAGGCAGTATCATGGATACACTTAAGATATTAGTAGTGGACGACGAAGCCAGAATGAGAAAGCTGGTAAAGGATTTTCTCACCAATAAAGGGTTTGCAGTCATAGAGGCAGGCGACGGCGAGGAGGCAGTGGACGTATTCTTTGCGCAAAAGGACATTGCACTGGTTCTTCTGGATGTAATGATGCCGAAAATGGACGGCTGGGAAGTTCTGAGGACCATCCGCAAATATTCCCAGGTACCGGTTATCATGCTGACAGCCAGAAGCGAGGAGCGTGACGAGCTCCAGGGCTTTTCCCTGGGAGTGGACGAGTATATATCAAAGCCCTTCAGCCCCAAGATTCTGGTGGCACGGGTGGAGGCCATTCTTAGGAGGACCAATGTGGCCTCTACGGACAGCGTGAATGTGGGAGGAATCTGCATTGATAAGGCGGCCCATCAGGTCACCATTGACGGACAGGAGATTGATCTGAGCTTTAAGGAGTTTGAGCTTCTCACCTACTTTGTGGAAAATCAGGGAATCGCCCTTTCCAGGGAAAAGATTCTGAATAATGTGTGGAATTATGACTACTTTGGAGATGCCCGTACCATAGACACCCATGTAAAGAAGCTGCGCAGCAAAATGGGGGAAAAAGGAGAATATATCAAGACCATATGGGGCATGGGCTATAAATTTGAGGTGAGCGAAGGATGAAGCATTCCATAAGAGTAAAATTCACCATGATATTCATTGGTCTGATGGCAGCAGTGCTGGTCAGCATGTGGGCGGTGAACAGCTTTTTTCTGGAGAGCTTCTATACCAAACAAAAGCTGCAGCTTTTGGAAAATGCCTATGAAAACCTGAATGCCATTGCTGTGGACAAGGAGTTCCTGGGCGAGAATATCACGGAAGATTTGCAGAGCCTGTACTCAAACGACGGGGAGCAGACAGAAGCCAGCCGTCTCTTGCGGCTCATGAACGACAAATATAATACGACCATCGTGATTCAGGACAGCATTACCGGAGAGCTGATTCCGCTGGCAAAGGACGGAAAATTCCTGGCAGATGCTCTCCACCGCTATATATTAGGAATCATCGACCCCAGGACGGAGACCCTGATATCCCAGGACGACCATCAGGTGCAGAAGATATATGACAGACGGTCACAGGGATATTACCTCCAGAGCTGGGGTTTTTTTGACGATAACAGAACCATGTTTATCATGTCCATGCCCCTGGCCAGCATTCACGACAGCGTAAGCATATCCAATGAGTTCCTGGCTTATGTGGGACTTGCTGCCCTTGTGCTGGGAAGCGCCCTCATGTACTATGCAACCAAAAAGGTGGTGTCGCCCATACGTTCCCTTGCAGCGCTGTCCGCCCGAATGTCGGAGCTGGATTTTGAGGCGCGCTACACAGGGGATTCGGAGGATGAGATTGGAGTTCTGGGCCACAGCATGAATACATTGTCGGAACGGCTTAAGGATACCATTGGTGAGCTTAAGACAGCCAATAACGAGCTGCAAAAGGACATTGAGGAAAAGATAAAAATTGATGAAACCCGCAAGGAGTTTATTGCCAATGTGTCCCATGAGCTTAAGACCCCCATTGCCCTGATACAGGGATATGCAGAGGGGCTGACTGAGGGCATGGCGGAGGATGAGGACAGCCGGAATTACTACTGTGAGGTCATCATGGACGAAGCCGGAAAGATGAATAAGATGGTGAAGCAGCTCCTGACCCTGACCGCCCTGGAATTCGGCAACGACATGCCTGTGATGGAACGGTTTGATATCACAGCCCTGATCCGCGGCATCCTGGCATCAGCCGGCATTCTGCTGCAGCAAAAGGAGGCCCGGGTTGTATTTGAACAGAAGGAGCCTGTATGGGTGTGGGCGGATGAGTTTAAGATAGAGGAGGTCATCACCAACTACCTGAACAATGCCATGAATCACCTGGACGGGGAGCGGCAAATTACTATCAGCATATTCAGGGAAGGGGACCAGGTACGCATCACGGTATTTAACACAGGGCAGCATATACCCGAGGAGGATCTGGATAATCTTTGGACCAAGTTCTACAAAGTGGATAAGGCAAGGACCAGGGAATACGGAGGCAGCGGCATCGGACTTTCCATTGTCAAGGCAATCATGGATTCACACAACAAATCCTGCGGTGTTGAAAATGTGGACGGGGGGGTGGAGTTCTGGTTTACAGTGGACAGCGGGGTATAAAAATGGCTTAAAATACAGTATTTTACAGTTCTTTTTGACAATTTGGAAATGTGCATAAATTTGGACCGCCGCCAAAATGGATTTTATAACTATTGACAAAATATGAGCATATGCTACAATTAAAAAGTAACTGTTGTCCCCTTGTAAAAAAAATTTTGGAGGTAAGTATGAGAAAAAAGTTAATAGGCGTTATGCTTGCAGCAGCCATGGTGACAGGGCTTGCTGGCTGTGGCAGTTCTTCTGGCACAGGTACGAGCGCAGCGGCAGCTGATACCCAGGCTACCGAGGCTCAGAAGGAAGAGGCAAAGGATGATGCCAAAAAAGAGGATGAAAAAGAGGATTCTGAGGCATCTGACACAGAGGGAGCCAGCGATTTCCACATTGGTATCGTAACCGGTTCCGTATCCCAGTCCGAGGATGACAGGCGTGGCGCTGAGGCGTTCCAGGCTATGTACGGCGAGGACATGGTTAAGCTGGCTATTTATCCGGACAACTTCACGGAGGAGTTAGAGACCACCATCCAGACCATTGTCAACCTTTCTGATGATCCTAAGATGAAAGCAATCATCATGAACCAGTCTGTTCCAGGCACAACCGAGGCTTTCCGTAAGATCAAAGAGACCCGCCCTGACATTCTCTGTATTGCCGGCGAGGGACATGAGGATCTTCCTGAGATTGGCAGCGCAGCTGACCTGGTCTGCAACAACGACTTCGTTGCCCGTGGCTACCTGATCATCCGTACCGCTCATGAACTGGGCTGTGATACGTTTGTACATATTTCCTTCCCGCGTCACATGGCTTATGAGACTATGAGCCGCCGTGTGGCTGTTATGAAGGAAGCCTGCAAGGAATTCGGCATGGAATTCGTACTTGAGACAGCTCCGGATCCAACCTCTGACGTAGGTGTTGCCGGTGCTCAGGCGTACATACTTGAGAAGGTTCCGGAGTGGGTTGAGAAGTACGGCGAGAACGCCGCTTACTTCTGTACAAATGACGCCCATACAGAGCCGCTGTTAAAGCAGCTTATGGAATACGGCGGCTACTTCATCGAAGCAGATCTTCCTTCACCGCTGATGGGTTATCCAGGCGCTCTTGGTATCGATCTGACTGCTGAAGCTGGTGATTTTGATAAGATTCTTGCAAAGGTTGAGTCCACTATCGTTGAAAAAGGCGGAGCTGACCACTTCGGTACATGGGCATATTCCTATGGATATACCACATCTGCCGGCCTTGCACAGCATGCACTGAACGTCCTCAATGGCGAGAGTGAGCTTGATGACATTGATGATATTGCAAAGGCATACCAGGTATTCTCTCCTAAGGCTGAGTGGAATGGTTCCAATTACACCAATGTGGAAACCGGCGTTAAGTTAGACAATGTGTTCCTGGTATATCAGGATACCTATATCATGGGCGATCCAGGACATTTCATGGGTTCTACTAAGATTGAGGTTCCAGAGAAATACTTCACCATCAAGTAAGACACTTACTAATAAAAATAAGTACGGAGAACAGTGGGGAGGGGTTTCTCTCCCCCCTGTTGTGTTAGGTGGGCATAATATGATGAATAACAACACTCCCTTATTGGAGATGCGCAATATCAAGAAGGATTTTTTTGGCAATCAGGTCTTGACTGATATTAACTTTACACTGAATGCCGGCGAGGTACTGGGTCTTGTCGGTGAAAATGGTGCCGGTAAAAGTACATTGATGAAACTCCTTTTTGGAATGGATGTGATTAGGGAAACCGGCGGATATGGCGGAGACGTCCTGATTAATGGCGAGAAGGTCAGCTTCTCAACACCCTTTGATGCATTGGAGGCCGGAATCGGCATGGTGCATCAGGAATTTTCATTAATACCGGGATTCACGGCAACAGATAATATACTGCTCAACCGTGAACCAAAGAAAAAGAATATAATCTCGGAAATTTTCGGTGACAGATTAGATACCCTTGATTATAAGGAGATGGCCGAACGTTCTGAGCAGGCTATTGATAAGATGGGCGTTAAGATTGACGCCAAAATGGTTATCAGCGATATGCCCGTGGGTCATAAGCAGTTTACTGAGATCGCGAGAGAGCTCAGCAAGGATAATCTGAAACTGCTGATACTGGATGAGCCGACGGCTGTTCTGACGGAAAAAGAGGCAGAGGCACTGCTGGATTCCATCCGCGGCATGGCTGCCAAAGGCATTGCCGTGATTTTCATTACACACCGGCTTCATGAGATTCTGACAGTCTGTGACAAGGTGGTTATCATGCGGGACGGCTACGTTGTAAAGGACGTGCCTGCAAAGGAAACGGATGTTGCGGATATTACAAAGTGGATGGTGGGAAGAAATATCCAGACCACGGCCAGGGCGGATATCCGGATTAATCCGGATGCAAAGAATATCATGTCTATCCGCAATCTCTGGGTGGATATGTCAGGTGAGACAGTGCGCAATGTAGATCTTGATATCAAGGAAGGCGAGATTCTTGGTATAGGCGGACTGGCCGGTCAGGGAAAGCTGGGCATTCCAAACGGAATCATGGGGCTGTGCGAGGCGGGCGGCAAAGTGGAATTTGACGGCAAGCCCATTCCTCTTAACAACCCAAGAAAATGTCTGGACGCCTCTCTGGCCTTTGTTTCTGAGGACAGAAGGGACGTGGGACTCCTTCTCGATGAAACCCTTGAGTGGAATATTGCATTTTCAGCCATGCAGATTCATGATAAATTCCTCAAGAAATACCTTGGAGGAATGATTACCTGGAGAGATGAAAAGGCAATCCACGAAGTGACCCAGAAATACATAGACGAGCTAAAGATAAAATGCACCAGCTCCAAGCAAAAGGCAAAGGAGCTTTCCGGTGGAAACCAGCAGAAAGTGTGTCTGGCAAAGGCCTTTGCACTTGAACCTAAATTCCTGTTTGTATCCGAGCCTACGAGAGGTATTGATGTGGGCGCGAAATCATTGGTACTGGATGCTCTTAAGCAGTTCAACAAGGAGCATGGAGTTACCGTTGTCATGATTTCCTCTGAGCTGGAGGAACTGAGGACCACGTGTGACCGTATTGCCATTGTTTCGGGCGGTAAGATTGCTGGAATCCTGCCGGCGACCGAATCTTCAGAAGAATTCGGTATGCTCATGGTCAGCCAGGTTAAATAAGGGGGGAGACAGCATGGGAAAAATACAAGATAGTACAATAAATCCTGGGAAGAAGACGAAAATCAGGGAATTGATTGACAACTTCGGTCTGCCGAGGCTGATCATTGCCGGATTTCTTTTGGCGCTTTTCATTCTGGCGCCAATCGTCGGAGCGGATCTTCCCACACAGATAACCAACACGATTAACCGTTTCAGCTGGAATGCCGTCCTGGTACTGGCAATGGTGCCCATGGTGCATTCGGGCTGCGGGCTTAATTTCGGCCTTCCGTTAGGCATTATCTCCGGTCTTCTGGGTGCGACCATGTCCATTCAGTTTGGCTTTACCGGACCTGTCAGCTTTTTCATGGCTATTCTGATAGCTACTCCGTTTGCGCTGATCTTTGGCGGCGGCTACGGCTGGCTGCTCAACAAGATTAAAGGCGGCGAGATGATGATTGCCACTTATGTGGGCTTTTCATCCGTATCCTTTATGTGTATGATGTGGCTTTTACTGCCATACAGCAGTCCCACCATGGTTTGGGGATTGTCAGGCAAAGGCCTTCGTACAACAATCTCACTGGAGGGTTTTTACGATAAGGCATTGGCCAATTTCCTGCAGATTAATATTGGTAAGATTTCCATACCTACAGGCAGCCTCCTGTTCTTTGCCTTTCTTGCCTTCCTTATGTGGGCGTTCCTTCACACCAAGACCGGTACTGCCATGACAGCAGTGGGCTCCAATCCCAATTTTGCCAGGGCATCCGGCATCAATATTGATAAGACGAGAATGCTTTCCGTTATCATGTCTACCTGGCTTGCCGCGGTGGGCATCCTGATGTATGAGCAGGGCTTCGGCTTTATCCAGCTTTACATGGCGCCCTTCTATATGGCGCTTCCGGCAGTGTCTGCAATCCTGATTGGAGGCGCTTCAGTCAATAAGGCATCCATTACCAATGTAATCATAGGTACGTTCCTGTTCCAGGGCATTGTTACCATGACCCCAACGGTAATGAATTCCATGATTCATATGGATATGAGCGAGGTTATCCGTATCGTTGTTTCCAACGGTATGATTCTTTATGCTCTGACCAGAAAGACGGAGGGATCAAAATGAGTAAAAAACAGAAAAATAACGGCAGTAATAGCATTCTCGAACTAGTTCGGAATAACTCTGTGCCGCTGATGTTTATCATTATCTGCGCCGTCTGCATTCCGATATCCGGTTTTTCTCCGGGGTATCTGCTCAATGAGATTGTCACCAGATTGGGCAGGAATGCCTTCCTGATCCTGAGCCTGCTGATTCCCATTATGGCCGGCATGGGACTTAACTTCGGTATGACGCTGGGCGCTATGGCAGGTGAAATCGGCCTTATCTTTGTGGCCGACTGGCAGATATGGGGAATACCCGGCATTATCCTTGCCATGATCATTTCTATACCGATTTCCATTCTGCTGGGCCTTTTCTGCGGTAAGATGCTCAACATGGCCAAAGGCAGGGAGATGGTTACCAGCTATATCATCAGCTTCTTCATGAATGGTCTGTATCAGCTGGTGGTTCTGTATATGATGGGCTCCATTATTCCGATTATCCATTCCTCCATTAAGCTGCCAAGAGGTTATGGTGTCCGCAACACGGTCAGCCTTCTTCATATGAGGCAGTATCTGGACAATCTTCTGGCCATCCATATCGGAGGTGTCAAGATTCCGGTACTGACCCTTATTATCATTGCCCTGCTGTGTTTGTTTATCATATGGTTCCGCAAGACAAAGCTGGGCCAGGACATGCGTGCCGTTGGCCAGGATATGGATGTAGCCGGTGACGCAGGCATCAAGGTGGAGAGGACCCGTATTATCGCCATTATCATGTCAACGGTTTTCGCCGGACTTGGCATGGTTATCTACCTGCAGAACATGGGCAATATTTCCACCTACAGTTCCCATACACAGATTGGTATGTTCTGTATCGCAGCCCTGCTTGTGGGCGGAGCCTCTGTTGACAGGGCATCCATTGGCAACGTATTCCTTGGAGTCATCCTGTTCCACCTGATGTTCATTGTGGCGCCCAAAGCAGGCGCAACCATTACCGGTGATTCCATGATTGGTGAGTATTTCCGTGTATTCATCTCCTATGGTGTTATCACCGTTGCTCTTATCATGTATGAGACGAAAAAACGAAGAGCTAAGGGCAAGGCTGGTCAGATGCTGCAGCTTGCACAGAGTGAGGAGGGGGAGAATTGAGAGCGAAACGTACCATTCTATTCAGAATAGGAGCAATCCTACTCCTGCTCATCATCGCAGGTATTATGATGGTCATTGGCCGCGGACATACGGTGTATATAGATAATAAGTCCATTGATTATAATGGTCAGACCTATACCACACCTTATAAGGTAGTGGTGTATGTGGACGGTGAACAGGTAGCAAAACTCCGGGATAAGGAGAGAGGCATGGCTACCTGTATTGGCCAGACCTTTAAAATGACTCTGGAAATTACTCAGGAAAAAGGCGGAAGCGAAGAGATGGTCGATGTGACCGTTTCCCTGCCGCATCATATGGACGGCATTGCCATCAACCTGCCTGCGTATCTGGCCGGGCTTCCTGAGGAAGCATACCTGTCCGAGTTCCAGGTTGCGCCGGAGGTGGTTGAAGAGGAGAGCGAATCATCATCCGATGAAATTCCGGTTGACGGAATTCCGGCAGAAGGGATACCTTCAGATATATAACTGTTATATATCTGTAACAGGCACAGTCTGTAAGTGCTATATCGCTGCCGATAAAACCATGAAGTTGATTGATACAGCCCGTGCGAATGCATGGGCTGTATTGTGTAAAAAAGTGTGTAAAAGAGGTGTGTAAAAAAAGTTGTAAATTATTGTTGACATTTGTCGAAACATCTGGTAAGATATCTCTTGCGCTGCGGTGAGTACCAAAAACGCAAGAGAATAAGAAATAAAAAAATGAAAAAAGTTGTTGACAAACACAAGCGACTGTGATAAGATATAAAAGTTGCTGCTGAACAAGCCGACAACAAAGAACCTTGATAATTGAAGATTAGACAGTATGTAAAACCCTGA
>NZ_JAJCHK010000027.1:0-79942 GCF_020554465.1 Enterocloster sp. 210928-DFI.2.20 | reverse complement strand
AAAAAGGAATCTGAAAGCCTTATATTTACTGGCTTAGAGATTCCGAGAGATTATAATAAAAGAACGGGAGGTATTGATTGAGATGGAAGAGAAGAAATCCAGAAGTCAGGTTGTGACCATCCTGAAAGCGCTCAGCAGAAACCGTATGGCGGTTTTGGGACTGGTCATCCTGATCATTCTTTTATTTACAGGTATATTCGCACATGTTATCGCACCCTATGATTTTGCCAAGCAGAATCTGGCTGATGCCTTTCAGCACCCCAGTCCCAGCCACATTTTCGGAACAGATGAGTTCGGCCGCGACATCTTCAGCCGTGTTGTGTACGGGGCCAGAATGTCTCTTCTGGTTGGCTTTGTCTCTGTTGGCATTGCTGTAATTATAGGCGGCGTTTTGGGGGCAATCGCAGGTTACTACGGCAGAAGGGTGGATAATCTGATCATGCGTTTTATGGATGTGCTTCTGGCTGTGCCCCAGACACTGCTGGCAATTGCCATTGTAGCTGCCCTGGGAACAGGACTCATGAACCTGATGATAGCGGTTGGTATATCCTCGGTTCCCACATATGCACGTATCGTAAGGGCTTCCGTGCTGACAATCCGTGAGGAAGAGTATATTGAAGCAGCCAGGGCGTCCGGCACATCCAATACAAAAATCATTATAAAGCATATTCTTCCCAACTGTGTGGCGCCCGTTATTGTCCAGGTAACGCTGGGTATCGCCGGGGCGATTCTGACAGCTGCAGGAATGAGTTTTATCGGACTGGGCATACAGCCGCCCAATCCTGAGTGGGGCAACATGCTTTCCTCCGGCCGTGATTATATCAGAGGATATGCGTACATGACCATGTTCCCAGGTCTTGCCATCGTTATCACTGTTCTCTCCCTGAACCTTCTGGGAGACGGCTTAAGAGATGCGCTTGATCCGAAACTGAGAAACTAATGAAAGGCGGAGCAGATCGTGGAAAAGGAAAAATTGCTTGATATCAAGGATTTAAGTGTTACATATAAAACAGAAGACGGAATTGTATATGCTGTAAATAACCTGAACTTAACCCTGGAACCCAAAGAAACGCTGGGATTTGTGGGGGAGACAGGAGCGGGTAAGACAACCACGGCCATGACCATCATGGGACTTCTCCCCACACCGCCGGGAAAGGTGACTTCCGGAGAAATCATGTTTGACGGAAAAGACATGTTAAAAATCGGGGACAAGGAGAGAAGAGGGATTCTGGGAGAAAAAATCTCCATGATTTTCCAGGACCCCATGACCTCCTTAAATCCTTCCATGAAGGTGGGGGATCAGATCGTGGAGATGATCCGCCTTCACAAGGTAATCGGCAAAAAGGAAGCGTTTGAGGAGGCCTGCGGACTGCTGGAGATGGTAGGAATCAGAAGAGAGAGGGCCAATGATTATCCCCATCAGTTTTCCGGCGGCATGAAACAGAGGGTGGTGATCGCCATTGCATTGGCCTGCCGTCCTAAGATGATCATTGCAGATGAACCTACCACGGCCCTGGATGTGACAATCCAGGCCCAGGTCATGAATCTGATCAAGGGGCTGAAAGAAAAGCTGGGAACCTCCATGATCCTGATCACCCACGATCTGGGTATCGTTGCGGAGATCTGCGATAAGGTGGCCATCATGTATGCGGGTCAGGTGGTGGAGTATGCGGAGGTAAGCAAGATTTACCATAATCCCTGTCATCCATATACAAAGGGCCTGTTTAATTCCATTCCGAAACTGGATACGGAGGAGGACTGGCTGGAGGAGATCCACGGACTGCCTCCGGAACCTACAGAGAGGATTGACGGCTGTTCCTTCAATCCCAGATGCCCCAACTGCATGGAAATCTGCAAGCATAAAAAGCCGGAAATTACAGTTGTGAACGGTGAGCATTATACCAGGTGCTTTTTATACGAGAAGCAGGAGGAGGTAAATAAAGATGAGTAATCCGGAAGAGAAATTAGTTGAAATCAATCATCTGAAAAAATATTTCCATGTAAATAAGGGACTGCTCCATGCGGTGGATGATGTGAGCTTTTATATTAACAAGGGCGAGACACTGGGACTTGTTGGAGAATCCGGCTGCGGAAAGTCTACCACAGGGCGAACCATCATCCGTCTTCTGGAAGCAGACAGCGGAGAGGTGAATTTCCACGGAGAAAATGTACTGGGATTTAACAAAAGCCAGATGAAAACATTCAGGGAACATGTACAGATGGTATTCCAGGATCCGTATTCCTGTCTGAATCCCAGGCTTTCCGTGTTTGAGCTGATTGCGGAACCGCTTACAAATATGGAAGAGTACCGCAGAGACAAAAAAAAGCTGGATGCCAGGGTCCGTGAGCTGATGGATGTGGTAGGGCTTTCCAGAAGGCTGATCAATGCCTATCCTCATGAGCTGGATGGGGGAAGAAGGCAGAGAGTGGGAATTGCCCGTGCCTTATCCGTAAAACCGGAATTCATTGTACTGGACGAGCCCGTATCAGCCCTTGACGTATGCATCCAGGCCCAGATCATCAACCTGTTAAAACGGCTTCAGATGGACCTGGGGCTGACATACCTGTTTATTTCTCACGACTTAAGCGTTGTAAAGCATATAAGCAACCGGATCGGCGTTATGTATCTGGGAAAGATAGTGGAGCTCAGTGATTACAGGTCCATTTTCAGCGGCCCCCTCCATCCATATACAAAAGCGCTCTTATCTGCTATTCCCATCCCAAAGGTAGGGGTTGAGAGGGAACAGATTATACTGAAGGGGGATGTTCCCAGCCCTGTCAATCTTCCGGGGGGCTGCCGTTTTGCGGGCCGCTGTCCGTATGTGACAGAGCGGTGCAGACAGGAGGATCCGGAGCTCAAAAACGCAGGAGACAACCACTTTGTGGCCTGTCATCTGGCGGGGGAAATGTAATGGCAATAGCAGAACTATCTGCATGTATGAAAGAAAAGGAGAAAAAGATTATGAGAAAAGTGAAAAAGGCGGCCGGCATCCTGCTGGCACTCACACTGGCTGCATCCTTAGTGACAGGCTGCGGCGGCAGTTCTTCCAAGGCTCAGGAGGAAAAGGATACCCTGACAGTGGCTATTACGGGAGATCCGCCAACATTGGACCCGCATGCGTCATCCACCTCAAGCAGTGTAAACAACTTAAATCCTGTTTACGAGACCCTGGTGAGATATGATGATGACGGGGAAATAAAGCCTCTTCTTGCCACAGAGTGGAAAAGGTTGGATGACTTAAACTGGGAGTTTAAGCTGAGAGACGACGTGTATTTCCACAACGGGGAGAAGATGACGGCAAACGATGTGCTTTACAGCTTTAAGAGAGCCACGGGACCGGACGGCGCAAAGGTTTCCTACATCATGTCTGCCATTGATGCGGATAACTGCAAGGTGGTGGATGACAATACCATCATCATTGCCACCCATGAGCCATTTTCTCCTTTAGTTGGCTATCTTCCGTATATCGGAGCAGTGGTTGTCAGCGAGAAGGAATTCACGGAGGATCCGGAGAAGGCAGCACAGAACCCGGTTGGAACAGGACCCTTTAAATTTGTATCATGGGCAAAAAATGACCGCTGTGTATATGAAAGAAATGACGAGTACTGGGGCGACAAGCCGGCTTATAAGAACCTGGTAATCCGCACAATTGTTGAGGCCAACAGCCGCGTAATTGAGCTGGAATCCGGAAATATTGATATTGCATTTGACATTCCTGCAAATGATGTTGAGAGGCTGGAGAACAACAAGGATACTGCTATTGTAAAACGTGCCAGCACAATTGTGGAATACATGGTTATGAATGTGACCAAGAAACCTCTTGATGATGTAAGAGTAAGGCAGGCCATTGACTGGGCCCTGGATGAAAACGCCATCCTTACAGCTGTCTGGAGAGGAAGTGCACAGTATTCTCCCACCACGGTGGCGCCAAGCATGAAGTATTTCGATGATTCTGATACTGACTGCAGGTATGATGTTGAGAAGGCAAAAGCGCTTCTGGCAGAGGCCGGGGTATCTGATCTTCACTTAAAACTGACCTGCGCAGAAAACACCAACAGACTGAACGAGGCTACCATCATCCAGGACATGCTGGCTCAGGTTGGAATAACCGTGGAGATCCAGAGTTATGAGGCGGGTACCTTCTATGACATGGTGGATGCCGGTGAGACAGAGATATTCCTGATCGGTTTTGGAGCCGTAGGATTCCCTGAGCCGGACAATAACATTTACGGACCGTTTAACAGCAAGCAGATTCCTACAAACAACATGGGCTTCTACTCTGACCCGGAGATGGATAAAATGCTTGAGGCGCAGAGAAATACCAGTGACGGACCGGAGAGGGAGCAGATCATCAAGGATATCCAGAAATATCTGCGCGTCAACCTTCCTGTTATTCCGGTTGCCAATACAGAGCAGGTTCTTGGTATCAGAAGCAATGTAAAGGGATTTGTGCCCACACCGGCAGGAAGCCATTTCTTCCAGAACGTACATTTTGAAAATGCTGAACAATAAATCTGCACTGAACCATAAGTCCGGGATTCAGGCATAAGAAAAAGGGCGCTGCAAAGGTTGGCTTTCTGTATGGATTATACAGGGCGGCTCACCCTGCAGCGCCTTGTGTCTTAGTGGGTTACGGCGTGTAAGAGCTCATAGCGAGGAGGAATAATATGATTACGAGAGTCAAAGGGTCCTATGTGATCGGCTATAACGGAGCGGATCATGAGATTATCCGGGACGGTGAGGTGGTTTACGAGAATGATACCATCATTTATGTGGGAAAGCATTATGAGGGGGAAGTCAGCAAGACAGAGGATGCAGGTAATGCCGTCATCATGCCTGGATTTATTGACTTAAATGCCCTTGGGGATATTGACCATGATATTCTCCACACGGAGGCTTTCAGCAATATCAGGAGCAGCCTGAATCCTTCAGAGGAGTATTTTGAGAAGGGCACTCATGAGGTGATGACAGCAGAGGAGGAGGCCTTCAAATCCCTTTACGCGTACACACAGCTGATTATGCACGGCATTACCACAGCCATGCCCATCACATCCACATACTATAAAAAATGGGCGGATACTTATGAAGAGGAAGAGGCGGGTGTCCATCACGCAGGCAGACTGGGTCTGAGGCTGTACACTTCTCCCAGCTACCAGTGCGGTCTGAACGTAGTCCGTCCTGACGGTACCATGACAGTCCGTTACCTGGAGGGGCAGGGAGAGGAAGGGTTAGAGAGAGCGGTCCGATTTATCCGCAAATATGACGGGGCCTATGATGGCCTGATCCGTGGGGCCCTGCTGCCTGAGCGGATTGAGACACAGACAGAGGAGAACCTGATCCGCACAAAACAGTATGCAGAGGAATTAAAGTGCCCCATCAAGCTCCACGCGGCACAGGGACTGTTTGAATACCGCTTCATAAAGGAGCGGACAGGCAAAAGCCCGGTGGAATATCTGGAGAGCATTGGATTTCTCGGAAAGAACGTGGGAATTCCCCACTGCTATATCGTAAAAGGTACCAGGTGGGTGGAGGATGGAGGGGACGATCTGTCTATCCTTTCAAATACAGGTACCACAGCCATATTCTGCCCGGTTATAATAGGAAGAAGCGGGCATTACCAGGATTCCTTTGCAAAATACCGCGCCAAGAATATCAATGTGGCAGTGGGAACAGATACGTTTCCACCTGATTTTTTCCAGAATATCCGCATTGCTTCCTGGTTCTCACAGATGGCGGAGAACAAGGTGGAAGGCTCTGCCATGGCTGATGTGTACAGGGCAGTAACCCTTGGAGGATCCGCCCTTTTGGGGAGGGAGGACCTGGGCCGTCTGGCTCCCGGTGCAAAGGCTGACATGATAGCTGTGGATTTGGAGGATTTCCATATGGGAGCAGTGGATGATCCCATCCGCACGATTTTCATGTGCGGCTGCGGCCGTGACGTGAAGCTGTCCATTATTAACGGAAAGACTGTCATGAAGAACAGGACCATTGAAGGTGTGGACCTGGAGGAGATAAAGGCAAAGGGGCAGAAGTATTATGACAAGATGAGGATGGGATATATGGAGAGGGACTACCGCCATCTGTCTGAGGATGAGCTGTTTAGACCGTCATTTCCCATTCATAAATAAGAAGGGACTGTTCCGTAAGAAAGGTCAGGATTAAGGAGGATACATATGTACGATTTGCTGCTCACCAATGCTGTAGTCATTACAATGGACGAGAAACGGCGTGTGATTGAGAATGGGGCTGTGGGAGTAAAAGATGGAAGGATAGCTTTTGTGGGGGATAGCATGGAAGCGGAGCAATTTGAGGCAAAGGAGGTGCTGGACTGTAAAGACCATGTGGTCATGCCGGGGTTTGTGGATGCCCATGGCCATGGGGGACACAGCGCCTTTAAGTCCATTGTGGATCTTACAAGCTACTGGATGCCTGTGATGACCCACACATATAAAAACTATATTACTGACGACTTCTGGTACCATGAAGGCCGGCTTTCAGCCCTGGAACGCCTCCATGCCGGAGTCACCACCGGCGTATGCGTGCTGGGCTCCCAGCCGCGCTGTGACTCCCCTGTTCCCGCCTTTAACAACGCCAGGGCATACGCAGAGGTGGGGGTTAAGGATATTGTCTGCACAGGACCCTGCCATGTGCCGTGGCCTCACCGATTCAGCCGCTATACGGAGGACGGAGAGAGGCATATGTCCCAGGTTAGCTATGAGACTGTGTTAGAAAGCCTGGAGACAGTTGTGTCGGAGCTGAATCATGCCAACAGCGACCGGACCAGGGCTTACGTTGCTCCCTTTGGGGCAGTCACCTCCGTGGATCCCTCTGCCCCCACTTCTGCGGACCGCTGTGTGAAGCTTACAGAGCATGACCTGAAACAGGCCAGGGACATGAGGAGAATTGCGGAAAAATACAATACCCGTATTCATACAGATGCCTTTGGGGGTATGGTCCATCTGGCTTACCAGGATAAAGAAAATGCCCTCCTGGGCCCGGATGTCCATCTGCAGCACTGTACGGGCCTCTCGTTTGATGAAGCGCTCATCATACAGAAGACAGATACCCATATCAGCGTGGCGCCGGGAATGCGCCAGTTGGTAAACAGGACACCGGTGATTGAGCTACTGGAATTAGGAGTGACGGTGGCCCTGACAACGGACGGTTCCATGCTCACATCCGGTTTTGACATGTTCGACGCCATGAAACGGGCGCAGATGATCTTCCGCCGCGCCATGAATGATGATTATTATCTGCCGGCGGAGAAGGTGCTGGAGATGACCACCATTGACGCTGCAAGGTGTGTGGGACTGGATGAGGAGATTGGTTCCCTTGAAACAGGGAAAAGAGCGGATATTATAGCAATCGATCTGATGAATCCCCGCCTTATGCCGAGAATTAACCTGATAGAAACCCTGATTGGAAACGGACACCCCTCCGATGTGGACCTTGTGGTGGTGGATGGTGAGATCCGGCTGAGGGACGGCAAGGCCGTGGGAATCAATGAGAGGGAGATCCTTCTGAAGGCAGAAGAGGAAGCTCTGGAAACAGCAAAGCGGGCAAAACATCTGCACCCCTTTGCCTGGCCAGAAAAGGAACACTGGGGACAGACAAAGATATATTTTGATGAGGTGCGTTTCGATCTGGATGAAAACAGAAAAGACGGCGGACATTATTAGGAAGGCCGGGAACAATGTATGGGGAATTCGTTCCCCATACAGTTGATTTTCCCGCGGAATGAAGGATTATAGCAGGGCAGGTTCTTCGGAATCTGCTCTCACGGATGTGCATATTTTTAATATATGAAAATTAAATTTATGGAAACGATAGAATAGATATTGTAATATAGCAAAAGTTGTGTTAGAATATTGAACTAACAATGGGCTATCGCCAAATGGTAAGGCAACGGACTCTGACTCCGTCATTTCAAGGTTCGAATCCTTGTAGCCCAGCTACTAATCCCACAGATGAAAGTCTGTGGGATTTTGCTTGTATACCCAAGGGAATTTATGATACAATGAAGGGCGTAATACCGGGGCGGGGCATGGAAGCGCCGGTAGCAAAGGCTGCGTCCTGGTCCCGGGAGAATGAGGTAAATATGTATACATTTAACAGCAGGGTCCGTTACAGCGAAACGGATGAAGGAGGGTGCCTGTCGGTTTCAGGCATCATCAACTACATGCAGGACTGCAGCACATTCCAGTCAGAGGACTGCGGTGTGGGAGTGGGGTATCTGGAAGCCAGCCATAAAGCATGGCTTTTGTCATCCTGGCAGATTATGATAGACCGGTATCCCGGACTGGGGGAGAAGCTGGTGGTTGGAACATGGCATTGTGCGTCA
Organism: Enterocloster sp. 210928-DFI.2.20; assembly: GCF_020554465.1. NCBI lineage: Bacteria > Bacillati > Bacillota > Clostridia > Lachnospirales > Lachnospiraceae > Enterocloster > Enterocloster sp. 210928-DFI.2.20. The sequence continues at coordinate 71,600 of NZ_JAJCHK010000027.1, read as the reverse complement.
AAGGGGATATACGGCTACCGTAACTTCGTTCTGCGGGACGGGGAGGGGACGGACGTGGTCAGGGCTGAATCCATGTGGTTCCTCTACGATACGGATAAGAACATTCCGATCCGGGTGCGGCCCGGGGATACGGCTCCTTACGGCGAGCCGGAGCCAAGGCTGGTATTAAGCCCCTGCCCCAGGAAGATACCGGTGCCTGAAGACTGCAAAGCGGGTGAGCCTATTGTGGTTGCCAGACACCACATTGACACAAACCACCATGTGAATAATGCCCAGTATGTGGAAATGGCCAGGGAGGCCATACCGGAGGGGCTTGTGATAAAGGAGATACGGGCTGATTACAAAAAGGCGGCTGTATTGGGAGATGTCCTGACTCCGCGGGTAAGCGTGGCCCGGGATAGGGAGTGGACAGTGGTCCTTGAGGGCAGTACAGGAGAAATCTGCGCTGTGGTATGGCTGAGGACAAAAGGACAGGAGGAAGATTGAGATGATTGAATTAGGTAAAGTGCAGGAGCTTGTAATAATAAGAACAAAAGAATTCGGAGTATATCTGGCTGAGAAGGAGGGGGATGAGGCAGCTGTTCTTCTCCCAAAAAAGCAGGTGCCGGAGGGAGCCGGGATCGGGGACAAGGTAGAGGTGTTCATCTACAAAGATTCATCGGACCGCCTGATTGCCACCACGGGAAAGCCCAAACTTCAGGTGGGCGAGACAGCGAAGCTGGAGGTCAAGGATGTGGCTAAAATCGGAGCTTTTCTGGATATGGGACTGGAGAAGGATCTGCTTCTTCCGTTTAAGGAGCAGACCCACCCGGTAAGAAAAGGGGAGCAGTGCCTTGTCACCCTGTATGTGGATAAGAGCAGACGTCTGGCAGCTACCATGCGCGTCTATTCCCATATGAGCAACCAGTCGCCCTATAAGGCAGAGGACTGGGTTACGGGCACTATCTATGAAATCAATGAAACCATCGGCGCCTTTGTGGCGGTGGACCACAAATATTACGGACTTATTCCAAAAAAGGAGCTATACGGCAGGTTCAGGGAGGGGGATACGGTCCAGGCCAGGGTTACCAGGGTGCGCGAGGACGGAAAACTGGATTTGTGCGTCAGGGAAAAATCCTATGTGCAGATGGGGACTGACGCAGAGAAGGTATTAAAGGTCATGGACGAATTCGACGGCGTGCTTCCCTTTAATGACAAGGCAAAGCCGGAGGTTATCATGCGCGAGTTCAGTATGAGCAAAAATGCCTTTAAGCGGGCCGTGGGCAGGCTTTTAAAGGAAGGCAGGATTCGTATTACGGACAAGACGATTGAGCGTGTATAAGCGTATGGAATGGGGAAGGAAGGCACATACTTTTTAGTATAGCATAAAATGTGCCGGAGGAACGGATTGTCTGTGCCTGCAGACGGTGCAGGCCGGCTCCGGTACATGGGGCATGGGTTGGGGAAAGGACGGGGAGACATGAAAAAGAGGAATCCGGCGGCGGATTATGCCATGATTGTGGCAGGGACATTCCTGATTGGCTTTGCCATCAAGAATATTTACGACCCTGTGAGCATGGTTACGGGCGGTGTGTCGGGCGTGGCCATTATTGCCAAGGAACTGTGGTCTGTTCCTCTGTGGCTGACCAATACAGTGTTAAATATCCCGTTATTTGCAGCCGGATTCTTTTTCTGCGGCTGGCGGTTTATCAAGCGCACCCTGTTCGCCACGGTCATGCTCTCTGTTTCCCTGTATGTTCTGCCGGAGGCGTCCTATCTGGGAAATGACCTGTTTCTGTCAGCATTATTCGGGGGAATCATAAGCGGTGTGGGAACCGGCCTGGTGTTTCTGACCAGCTGCACCACCGGAGGTACGGATTTGCTGGCGGCCCTGATCCAGAAACGCCTTAAGCACTATACCCTGGCCCAAATCATGCAGGTGCTGGACGGATTGATTGTGGTGGCGGGCGCCTCCGTGTTCGGCATCAGGAGCGCTCTTTACGCCCTTATCGCCATTTTCTGTGTGGCTAAGGTCACGGACGGCCTGATAGAGGGGCTTAAGTTTTCCAAACAGGCTTATATTATCTCCGGGCATTACCGGGAGATTGCAGAGGCCATCATGGAACAGATGGGAAGGGGAGTGACCAGCCTGGAGGCCAGGGGGATGTACTCGGACCAGGAAAAGAAGATGCTGTTTTGTGTGGTTTCGAAGAAAGAAATTGTGCGGTTAAAGGAGATTGTGGCGGAGTTTGACAGCAGCGCATTTGTTATTGTAAGTGATGCCAGAGAGGTATTTGGTGAAGGATTTATCGAATATTAGGCCCTGAATTTTGTGGCTTTTGCCGATATTTTCGGGAAAAACGCAGTTGATTAACATAATTAACAAAAAGTTGGCGGCAAATATTGGAATACTTTGTGATTTAGGACATTTTTTTTTCCCCGTATACAAATTAGCTAAAACCCCAATTTTGATTTTGTGGATTTGCGATATGGATTCCCCAGGGGGTTTCATGTATTATAAGAGCAGTTACAAAAGAGGGTAAAACACATATGTGTTAAGCGTATTATTAGGAGGAAAAAACAGAATGGCTAGTTTATCACTGAAGAACGTAACAAAGAAATATCCAAATGGATTTGTAGCAGTTAAGGAATTCAATCTTGAAATCGCCGACAAGGAATTTATCATTTTCGTAGGTCCTTCAGGATGCGGTAAGTCCACAACCCTTCGTATGATTGCCGGTCTGGAAGACATCTCATCCGGTGAGCTTTACATCGACGATAAGCTGGTTAATGACGTTGAACCAAAGGACAGAGATATCGCCATGGTATTCCAGAACTATGCTCTGTATCCACATATGTCTGTATATGACAATATGGCTTTCGGTCTGAAACTGAGAAAGACGCCGAAGGATGAAATTGACAAGAAAGTGCATGACGCAGCCAAGATTCTCGACCTGGAGCATCTGCTGGACCGTAAGCCAAAGGCTCTTTCCGGCGGCCAGAGACAGCGTGTTGCCATGGGACGCGCCATTGTCCGCAGCCCCAAGGTATTCCTGATGGACGAGCCGCTGTCCAACCTGGATGCAAAGCTGAGAGGACAGATGCGTGTTGAGATTTCCAAGCTTCACCAGAGACTGGAGACCACCATTATCTACGTTACTCATGACCAGACAGAGGCCATGACACTGGGTACCAGAATCGTCGTTATGAAGGACGGCATCATCCAGCAGGTGGATAATCCACAGAATCTGTATGATAAGCCATGCAACAAGTTTGTGGCAGGATTCATCGGAGCTCCCCAGATGAACATGATAGATGCAACCGTCGGCAAGGACGGTGCTCTGACAACCTTAAGCTTCGGCGGACACACCGTAGCCCTTTCAGAGGCCAAGTCCAAGAAGTTAGAGGACGCCGGATACATAGGAAAGGTAGTTACCCTGGGTATCCGTCCCGAGGACCTTCACGACGAGGAATCCTACCTGGCCATGTCTCCAAAGAGCGTATTTGAGGCCACTGTCCGCGTATACGAGATGTTAGGCTCCGAGGTTCTGTTATACTTTGATATCGAGGACGCCAACTTTGTTGCCAAGGTAAATCCACGTACCACCGCAAGGCCTGGCGATACCATCAAGCTGGCCATGGATTTAGAGAAGATCCACATTTTCGACAAGGATACGGAACTGGTTGTTCTTAACTAATACAAACAAACCGTAAGTGAAAATTAAGGTAAAAAGAAGCAGGAGAGTATACAACTCTCTTGCTTTTTTTGTAATTTTGCATTAAAATATGAAAATAGGGATATTAGTTACTCCGAATACGTTTGAAAAGGAGAGTATAGAATGATTTCAAATCAGATACTTCAAACCACACTGGATGGATTAAAGGCAATTACAAGAATTGATTTGGGTATATGTGATACAGAGGGAAAAGTGCTGGCTTCTACATTTACCGATGCGGAAGACTCCGAGAGCTCGGTTCTGGTTTTCGTGGATTCACCGGCGGACAGCCAGGTTATCCAGGGATACCAGTTCTTCAAGGTGTTTGATGAGCACCAGCTGGAATACATCCTCTTAGCAAAGGGGGCCAGCGATGATGTATACATGGTTGGCAAACTGGCTGCATTCCAGATTCAGAACCTGCTGGTAGCTTATAAGGAGCGTTTTGATAAGGATAACTTTATCAAGAACCTGCTTCTGGACAACCTGCTGCTGGTAGACATCTACAACAGGGCAAAGAAGCTGCACATTGACACGGATGTAAAGCGTGTGGTCTATATCATCGAGACCCACAACGAGAAGGATGTCAACGCACTGGAGACAGTGAGAAGCCTCTTCGCGTCCAAGACAAAGGATTTCATCACAGCTGTGGATGAGAAGAACATTATTCTGGTGAAGGAAGTACGTCAGGGAGAAACCTACGGGGAGCTGGACAAAACAGCCAACACCGTACTTGATATGCTTAACACCGAGGCCATGACAAAGGTGCGGGTGGCATACGGCACCATTATCAATGACATCAAGGAAGTTTCCCGTTCCTACAAGGAAGCCAAGATGGCGTTAGACGTAGGCAAGATTTTCTATGCCAATAAGAACGTTATCGCTTACAACAACCTGGGTATCGGACGCCTGATTTATCAGCTGCCCATTCCGCTGTGCAAAATGTTTATCCGCGAGGTATTTGACGGCAAGTCTCCGGACGAGTTTGATGAGGAGACACTGGCCACTATCAACAAGTTCTTTGAGAACAGCCTGAATGTGTCCGAGACCTCCAGACAGCTTTATATCCACAGGAATACCCTTGTATACCGTCTGGATAAGCTTCAGAAGAGCACCGGATTAGATCTGCGCATTTTTGAGGACGCCATCACCTTTAAGATTGCCCTGATGGTTGCCAAGTATATGAAGTATATGGAAAGCCTGGATTATTAGGCCGGAGTCAGTGGATGATAGAGATAAGCAATGTGAGCAAAACCTACGAGACAGGGAACAAGGCCATTAAGGATGTATCCCTTACTATTGATGACGGTGAGTTCGTGTTCATCGTAGGAAGAAGCGGTTCCGGCAAGAGTACGCTGATGAAGCTGCTCCTCAAGGAGCTGGAACCCACAAAGGGACGTATTGTGGTGAACGATATGGACCTGGGAAGGATGCCGAGAAGGTATGTTCCCAAATACCGCAGAAGATTAGGCGTGGTCTTTCAGGATTTCAGACTCCTGAAGGACCGCACTGTGTTTGAGAATGTTGCATTTGCCCAGAGGGTAATCGGGGTGCCGCCCAGGATAATCCGGGAAACAGTGCCGGAGATGCTCAGGCTGGTCGGGCTGTCGTCCAAGTACAAGGCCTACCCCAGACAGCTGTCCGGAGGCGAGCAGCAGAGAGTGGCCATCGCCAGGGCTTTGATCAATGACCCTGAGGTGCTCCTTGCAGACGAGCCCACCGGTAACCTGGACAGCTTTAATACCCATGAAATCATGAGGCTTCTGGAGGAGATTAACCAGAGGGGGACTACTGTGATTGTGATTACACACAGTCAGGAAATGGTGGATGAGATGAACAAGCGGATCATTACCATGGAACGGGGGTCGGTTATCAGTGATGTGGGCGGATATTATTAGGGTGCTGCCGCAGCGGCTCTGGAGAGCTTACGGATATGCTTATTCCGCCGGAAAGGCAAATGAACAGCAATGAGAATCAGTACATTTTGGTATTGCCTGAAACAGGGCATCATTAATATATGCAGAAATATTTTGTTTTCGCTGGCATCTATAGCGACTATTTCTGCATGTATTTTTTTATTCTGTCTTTTTTTCGCCCTGATAGCCAATGTGCAGAATGTGGCAAAGACAGCAGAGACAACAGTGGGAATCACTGTGTTTTTTGATGAGGATATGCCGGAGGAGCAGATTCTGGCTGCCGGCGATGGTATCCGGGGCTGGGAAGAGGTGCGGGAGGCGCAGTACATATCCGCTGCCCAGGCATGGGAAAACTTTAAGACAGATTATTTTGAGGGGATGGAGGAGCTGGCAGAGGGATTTGCAGACGACAATCCGCTGTCCGGTTCCGCCTCCTATGAGATATTTCTCAATAATATTGAGGAACAGGATAAAATCGTGGAGCGTCTGGAAGGCATGGAGGGCGTGAGAAAGGTGCGCTATTCCAGTACGGCTGTGGCCGGGCTGACCAGTGCGGGAAAGATGGTTGGGGCCATGTCGGCCGTTATTATCTGCGTACTGCTGGCCGTGGCGGTTTTCCTGATTAGCAATACCATTTCCGTGGCCGCGGCCTTCCGCAGGAGGGAAAATGAAATCATGCGCTTAATCGGCGCCACCAATTATATGATTCGTGCGCCTTTTGTGGTGGAGGGCGTGCTCCTTGGCGCTTTGGGAGCAGCGGTGCCGCTGGCAGGCATGTATGCGCTTTACCAGAGGGCGGTTATCTATATCAGTGAGCATTATCAGATGCTGACAGGCATGTTTGAACCCATACCTCTGGGAAATATATTTCCCTATATGGCTGCAACAGCCGGGTGCCTGGGTGTGGGCATTGGTTTTTTTGTCAGTTATTTTACCATCCACCGTCACTTGAAGGTATAGGGAAGGAGGATGTGAATGAGGATAAGACATTGGATTTGTGCGGCAGCGCTGTCAGGCGGTCTTTTGATGGGCGGTATGGCGGCATTTTCGGCCTACGCCACCAGTGTGGAGATAGAGGATGCCAAGAAACAGGTATCTGCTTTGGAAGAGGAAAAGAAGAAGGTGGAGAGTACCCTGAACCAGCTGGAGGGATTAAAGGCAGATACGGCAGCTTATGTGAAGAAGCTGGACGGCAGTCTGTCCTCCCTGGCAGAGGAGCTGGAACAGCTGGGAAACCGGATTACCCTTAAGGAAGAGGAGATAGACCAGGCCCAGATACAGTTAGAGGAGGCCAGACGCGAGGAAGAGCACCAGTATGACAGCATGAAGCTGCGCATCAAGTACATGTATGAGAACGGCCAGAACAATCTGCTGGATATGGTTATGGAGTCCGGCAGCATATCGGAGCTGTTAAACCGCGCGGAATACGTGAGCCAGATTGCGGAATATGACAGGAAGATGCTGACAGCCTATGCTTCTGCAAAGGAGCAGGTGGCTGCCAGAGAACAGAACCTGGAGAAGGAGCATGGGGAGCTTTTGGTGCTTCAGGAGTCCACCCAGGCCAAACAGGCTTCCATGCAGCAGCTGATGGATTCCAAGCAGAAGGAGCTGGATTCCTATAATTCCAAGATTGCCATGGCCCAGGATGAGCTGGACCAGTACAATGCAGACATCAAAGCCCAGGAAGATCAGATGAAGCGAATCGAGGCCGAGATGAAGCGGAGGGAAGAGGAAGCCAGAAAAAAGGCGGAAGCAGCCGGCAAGACGTATACCGTATCGAATTTGGGGAATATTAGTTTTAAGTGGCCCTGTCCGTCCAGCAGCAGGATTACCTCTAATTTTGGAGACAGGGAGTCTCCCACAGAAGGGGCATCCAGCAACCATAAGGGAATTGATATCAGTGCCAGCACAGGGGCGGATATCATTGCTGCGGCTGATGGCGAGGTGGTGATATCTACATACAGCTATTCGGCGGGCAATTATATTATGATTGACCACGGAGGCGGGGTGAGCACGGTCTACATGCACAGCTCCAAGCTGCTGGTGGGCGTGGGGGAAAAGGTGACAAAAGGCCAGGTGATTGCAAAGGTAGGTTCCACCGGTTATTCCACCGGTCCCCACCTGCATTTTGGAATCCGCTCAGGGGGCACCTATGTAAATCCCCGAAGTTATGTAAGCCCGTGACCTGTCATAGGATAGAGGGAACGGACAGATAGGAGACGTAAATTGGAAAATCGTGAATTTGACAGACAGGAACATAATATGGGCGGACAGCCGGATGGTCCCTACAGGGACAACGGACCGGGACCCCAGGACGGGAACCGGAACGGCTCAGGAAAGAACCGGTTCTGGGCCGGGGCTCTGGTGGGAGCCCTTGTAACCGCCTTTGTGGGATTGATTGTGGTGGGCATGTCGGCCGGCATCTATATCTTCGGTAAACGGGTTATGAGCCGTCAGCCCAGCGTGGCCATCGAGGGCAAGGGACCGGGAATCACAGACGGAAGCAGCCATGAAGGCGGCGTGGACTTTGACCGGGTTACGGCCAAGATGTCCATGATTCAGCAAATCATAGATCTTCACTTCCTGTACGACGAGGACGCCGGAAATGTGGAGGATTTTATTTACAGAGGAATGCTGGCTGGCCTGGATGACCCTTATTCCACGTATTATACGGAGGAGGATTTCCGTTCCATCAATGACAGCACAAAGGGAACCTACTCCGGTATCGGAGCCATGTTAAGCCAGAACAGAACCACGGGGTTATGTACCATCGTGAAGGTGTTCGAGGGTTCCCCGGCCCTGGAGGCAGGGATGCAGCCCGGAGACATTATATATAAGGTGGGCGATACCCTGGTGGCTTCCGAAAGTCTGGATGTGCTGGTGAACAATTACATCAAGGGCGAAGAAGGCACGGATGTGGCTATCACGGTGTACAGGGCAGACAAAGACGAGTATGTGGATATGTCCGTTACGCGGCGCAAAATCGAAGTGCCCACTGTGGAATACAGCATGCTGGACGATAAAATCGGCCGGATTGCAGTCTCGGAATTTGATGTGATTACAGTGGAGCAGTTTGAGCAGGCAGTGGATGAGCTGCAGAAGGACGGTATGGAGGGGCTGATTATCGACCTGCGGAGCAATCCGGGCGGAGTCCTGGACAGCGCTGTTAAGATGGTGGATTATATTCTCCCCGATGATTTGGACCAGTATGAAAAGGGCAAGGGAAAAACCCTGATTGTTTACACGGCCGACAAGAATGAAAAGGGCGATGTATTTACCGCCTCAGACGGTCATGAGCTGAAAATGCCCATTGTCATTCTGGTTAATGGGGACTCAGCCAGCGCTTCCGAGGTGTTTACAGGCGCGCTGAAGGATTATGACTGGGCCACCGTGGTGGGAACCACCAGCTACGGAAAGGGAATTGTACAGAACCTGATACCTCTGGGAGACGGTTCCGCCATCAAGATTACCACAGCCCATTACTACACGCCCAGCGGTTTTGACCTGCACGGAAAGGGAATAGAACCGGATGTGGAAGTGGAACTGGATGAGAAGCTTAAAACCCAGGCAGTGGTGAAGCCGGAGGAAGATAACCAGCTTCAGAAGGCAGTCCAGGTGTTGAAGGAAAACAAATAAGAAGTGTGGAACAGGGCCCCGGTCATGGCTATTATGGCCGGGGCTTTTGTACTGTCTGCATTTCCAGACAGGCTATTGCTATTTACTACGGCTTTTGCTATACTTACATAATATATTTGAGAAGCCCGCGGTATGTTGAGAAGCCGCGATTATATAATATAAAGGAAATTGATTCTCACAGATTAGATTTGGAATGGATGGTTGAATTATGGGAGATATGACAGAGCAGGACAGCGCACATGCAGCTGAAAATACAGTAATCAAGTGTCCGGCAGTCCTGGAAGCTCTGAGAACAGGTATAATATGTTGCCTGCTGGACGAGGATCTGACTTTTCTATGGGGGAATTCCAGCTTTTTCAGTGGTATTGGATATACCGCTGAACGTTTTGGCGGCCTCTTTTCCACACTGCGGCAGTATTATGCAGCGATGCCCGATGTGTTTTCCTGTATCCGGCAGGAACTGACCCAGGCGGTTGAGAATGAAAGGCAGGATATTGAACTGACTGTCCGTCTGCCCCTTAAGGAGGGCGGATATTCCTGGAAACATCTTTATGGGACCGTCAGGGAGGATTCTTTAGCGGGCGGGAAGGTATTGCAGGCAGAGCTTGCGGGAGTGGATGCCCTGGCTGCCGGGAAAGAGGAACTGGAACGGCTCTACCGGCAGAAGCTGCAGTATTTCCATTTTATGCTGGATACATACGAGGGCAATGCATATATCAGCGATATGGACACCTATGAGCTGCTGTATGTGAACCAGCATTCCTGCGAGGTACTGGGGATGCCGGCGGTGAAAGCGGCGGGGCGTAAGTGTTATGAAGTAATCCAGGGAAGGACGAGTCCCTGCCCGTTCTGTACCAACAGCAAAATAACCGAGAATGAATTTTACGAGTGGGAGTTCCAGAACCCGGTTTTGGAGCGGACATTCCGAATTAAGAACAGGATTATCGACTGGGAAGGACACCGGGCGCGGCTGGAGCTTTCCCATGATATGTACAGCACGGAATATAAGCTGGCAAAGAAGGACCAGGAGCGGGATGCGTTGGTTCGCAGCGTCCCCGGCGGGCTGGCGCGGGTGGACGGACGGGATATGCGGACTGTCCTCTGGTACAGCGGCAGTTTTTTGGACCTGATTGGATATACGAAAGAAGAGTTCGAGCAGGAGATGCATTCCCAGTGCAGTTATGTACACCCGGACGATAAGGAACGCGTTGCTGCTGTTATGCTGCAGTCCAGGGAGACTGGCAGGCCCACTATGGTGGAGAGCCGCATTTTCACTCAGGACGGTAAGGTTAAGATTTTACTGATGACATGCAGCTATGTCAGCGGGGAGGAGAACTGGGACGGTATTCCCTCCTATTATACGGTTGGTATTGACGTCACGGCGGAGCGCACGGAGCAGGCCCGGCAGAGGCAGGCCCTGGAAGATGCCTGCCAGGCAGCACAAATCGCCAACGATGCAAAGACCAACTTCCTTTCATCCATGTCCCATGATATTCGTACGCCAATGAACGCTATCATCGGCATGGCGGTTATTGCGCAGGCGAACCTGCAATCTCCGGAAAAGATACAAGACTGCCTGAATAAAATCAATGTTTCCAGCCGACATCTTTTAAACCTTATCAATGAGGTATTGGATATGTCCAGAATCGAAAGCGGGAAAATCGATCTTATTTCGGAGAACGTTTCGCTGCCAGAGCTGATTGAGGACGTTATGGATGTATTCAGGCCCCTGGCCGCGGAAAAACACCTGGAGCTGCAGATTAACGCTGACCATGTGCGGCATGAAAAAGTGGTAACAGATCAGAACCGCCTGCAGCAGGTTCTGGTGAACCTGCTCTCCAATGCCATAAAATATACCCCTGAGGGAGGCAGTGTGGGTCTCAGGGTCCGTGAAATTCCGGCTTTTGCAAAGGGCAAGGGGCAGTATGAATTTATCGTCACCGACAACGGAATTGGGATGTCCGGAGATTTCATCCCTCATATTTTTGAACCTTTCTCCCGGACCGAGGAGTCAAAGACCAACCAGATACAGGGGACAGGTCTTGGCATGGCTATTACCCAGAATATTGTCAGCATGATGAATGGCACGATTGAGGTTAAGAGCGTCCTGGGAGAAGGAAGCCAGTTTATTGTGGCTGTATCCTTTAAGCTGTGCGAAGAGGCAGAGGATAACAATGCAGAGCTCTCCGGGCTGCCGGTACTTGTGGTGGATGATGACCAGGTTATCTGCGAAAGCGCCGCCGAGATTCTGGATGATCTGGGGATGCGGAGCAGCTGGGTACTCTCGGGCAAAGAAGCCATTCGCCGCGTTGTGGAAGCCCATGAGGCGGAGGACGACTTCTTCTCCCTTATTTTGGACTGGAAGATGCCTGGAATGGACGGACTGGAAACGCTCAAGGTGATTCGAAGGAAGCTGGGGATGGATGTTCCCATCATTGTGGTATCCGCCTATGACTACTCCGAGATTGAGGACGAGTTTAGGATGGCGGGAGCAGATGCATTTATCACCAAACCGCTTTTTAGATCCAAAATTGCCCATACCTTCCACCAGTTCTGCCGGGAGGGGCGCACCGATGCCTCATCGCTTCCCGGCGGGGAAGTTTACACCATCATGGAAGGAAAGCGGATTCTGCTGGTGGAGGACAATCAACTCAACCGTGAAATCGCTGTGGAGCTGCTGAAGATGCATGGCTTTCTGATCGACGAGGCTGAGAACGGCCGGCTTGCAGTGGAGAAGTTTGCGTCTTCCGGGCCGGAAGAATATGACTGTATTTTAATGGATATCCAAATGCCGGTGATGGATGGTTATCAGGCTTCTGAAGCAATCCGAGCGCTGACGCGGGAGGATGCCAGAACGGTTCCCATCCTGGCTCTGACAGCCAATGCCTTTGCCACTGATATTGGAAAGGCACACTGCGCCGGCATGAACGACCATGTGGCAAAACCCATTGAAGTGGAGCGTTTTATGGAAACACTGCGGAGATGGATTAGATAGTTCTAGGATTATGAATCAAAAGGGAATCCGGAAGGTTTATGTGCAGCTTGGCGCGTTGCCTATCAAAAAGTTTTATGAAAAAGCTCTGTGGGAAGGCTCTGTGGAAAAGCTCTGTGGAAAAGCTCTGTGGAAAAGCAATCCACAGGGCTTTTTCTGTTCTGCTATATTTTGCCTGGAATTGCTTTCCGCTGCCGTAATGACAAGATGGAGCAGACAATCAGCTGCTCAGAACGTGTTAAGAAAGATCAGTTGGATAAAAAAGAACAAATGTTCCTGCCTCCGCCTATACTTTTCAGGCTGTCTATGTTATAATTTTTAATGACCTTTCCTACAAGTATTTTTTACCGGGTTATTACATTCCACAATATACTCTGCCCGCCCGGTTCCGAAGTAAGTTCAAAAAGCTTTTTCCGGAGAACACAGTGGGGCACGTCATTTCTTTTTAAACGTGTTTATGGAAACATTGGGCAGATATATCGGTGGTCAACGACTCAGGATCAAGAAGTATCAACGAGAAGAAAGGAAGTCAATTTCAATCAAAAGATAAAGAAGGCCGAGAGAGAACCCGGGCCAAGGGGATAGAATTATGAAAACATAGTTACATTTTACGTATTTGTATACTATAAAGGAGACTTCACTATGGATCATTTTGAATTAGTATCAGAATTTCAGCCCACCGGCGACCAGCCGCAGGCCATTGAGCAGCTGGTTAAAGGCTTCAAAGAAGGCAACCAATTCGAGACTTTACTAGGGGTTACAGGCTCTGGAAAGACCTTTACTATGGCTAACGTAATCCAGCAATTACAAAAGCCTACCCTTATCATTGCCCACAACAAAACCCTGGCCGCCCAGCTTTATTCCGAGTTCAAAGAGTTTTTTCCGAAGAATGCGGTGGAGTATTTTGTGAGCTATTACGACTACTACCAACCCGAAGCCTACGTTCCGTCCACGGACACCTACATTGAAAAGGATTCTTCCATTAATGATGAGATAGACAAGCTGCGCCATTCCGCCACCGCCGCCCTGTCAGAACGGGAGGATGTGATTATCGTGGCTTCCGTATCCTGTATCTACGGCCTGGGCAGCCCTATTGATTATAAGGAGATGGTCATTTCGCTGAGACCCGGTATGATTAAGGACCGGGATGAGGTCATTCATAAGCTTATTGACATCCAGTATGACAGGAACGATATGGACTTTAAGCGGGGAACTTTCCGGGTGAGGGGGGATGTTCTGGATATATATCCGGCATACTCCGATGGGGTGGCCTACCGGGTGGAATTTTTTGGGGATGAGGTGGACCGGATATCAGAAATTGATACGCTGACCGATGAAACCAAAGCCCAGCTGGGCCATGTGGCTATTTTCCCGGCATCCCATTATGTGGTGCCGAAGGAGAAGATGATGGAAGCCACAGAGAATATTCTGACAGAACTGGAGGAGCGTGTCACATTTTTTAAGAGTGAGGATAAGCTTCTGGAGGCCCAGCGCATATCGGAACGGACAAACTTTGATGTGGAGATGATGCGTGAGACCGGATTTTGTTCGGGCATTGAGAATTATTCCCGACATCTGACAGGAGGCCTGCCCGGGGAACCTCCCTGTACACTCATTGATTATTTCCCGGAAGATTTCCTGATTATTGTGGATGAATCCCACATAACCCTTCCACAGGTGCGCGGAATGTATGCCGGCGACCGGTCCAGAAAGACCACGCTGGTGGACTTTGGATTCCGCCTCCCATCAGCTCTGGATAACAGGCCTCTGGCGTTTCCTGAGTTTGAGTCTAAAATCAATCAGATGATGTTTGTTTCTGCGACTCCCTCTGCCTACGAGGCAGAACATGAGCTTATGAGGGTGGAACAAATCATACGTCCCACCGGACTTCTGGATCCGGAGATATCGGTGCGGCCTGTGGAGGGCCAGATTGATGACCTGGTTTCTGAAGTGAACAAGGAGGTGGCGGCCCATCACAAAGTACTTATCACCACTCTGACCAAACGGATGGCAGAGGACCTCACCGACTACATGAGAGAGGTAGGTATCCGGGTTAAGTATCTTCATTCGGATATTGATACGTTGGAGCGGGCTGAAATCATCCGGGATATGCGAATGGATGTGTTCGATGTCCTGGTGGGCATCAACCTGCTGCGGGAAGGACTGGATATTCCTGAAATTACACTGGTGGCTATCCTGGACGCGGATAAAGAGGGATTCCTGCGTTCGGAGACATCCCTGATTCAGACCATTGGCCGTGCAGCCCGCAACAGCGAAGGTCATGTCATTATGTATGCGGACAAGGTGACGGACTCCATGGCTGTGGCAATCGAGGAGACCAACCGAAGACGCCAGATACAGCAGAAGTACAACGAGGACCATGGAATCACACCCACCACCATCAAAAAGGCTGTCAGGGATTTGATTGCCATATCCAAGGCAGTGAATGCAGATGACAAGCACTTTAAGAAGGATCCGGAGTCCATGGACGAGAAGGAATTAAAGAAGCTGTCAAAGGAACTGGAAAAGAAGATGCACCAGGCTGCTGCGGAGCTGAATTTCGAGGAAGCGGCAAGGCTGCGTGACAGAATGATAGAAATTAAGAAAATGCTGCAAGACATGTAATTTTCTGTAACTCATGGAACATTGTACCTAAAAATGTAATATTCTCTTAAGGATTATTAAATTGTACAATAGATGTCACTACTTTATAATAAAGATAGGCAATAAATAACAATTGATTGCAAATATAGACGAGGAGGATAAGTTTTATGAGGAGAAAAAGAGGGCTATGTCTGCTGCTGGCAGCATCTATGGCATTGGGCAGTAGTTTTACTGCATTGGCAGCGGATAAAAAGATTGACACGGTGAAGCTGAGTTTTTCCTATTCAAAGGCGCCGGAGAGCGGGGACGAAATAGGAGACATTACGGTTAAGGCCGGCAGCAGCGGATTTGAAGTGGACTCTGCCGAGTATACCAATATAGAGGACCAGGATACCTGGACGGTTGGAGATATACCGGAGGTAAAGGTGGAACTGTCAGCCAAGGACGGATACAAGTTCTCCTATACATCCAAAAGCCACTTCTCTCTTTCCGGATGTAATGCGGATTTCAAAAAAGCAAAGATTTATGACGATGGCCAGTACATTGAAGTGTATGCTGAGTTAAAACGTATCGGCGGCAAGCTTCAGGGTGCGTCGGAGCTGGAATGGAATGATACCACGGCTGAGTGGGAGGAGATTGAAGGCGCTAAGAGCTATGATGTAAAGCTGCTCCGCGACGACAAGACAGTCACTACGGTCAGCACTACAGGAACCTCATATAATTTTGCAGGTTATTTTAACCGGGAGGGAGACTATACCTTCCGTGTAAGGGCTATTTCCCGTTACAATAATAAGACAGGTGAATGGTCCGAGGATTCCAACTCCCTGTATATTGATGAGGATGAGCTTGGCCGCTATGGCGGAAGCGGACATTGGGAGCAGGATGGTACTGGTGTATGGTATGCGTATGATACCGGCGGATATCCGGCCTCCTGTTGGAAACAGATTAACGGCGCATGGTATTATTTCAATAACAAGGGGTATATTGTTACCGGCTGGCAGAAGCTGGATGGGACCTGGTACTATCTGAACCCTTCCAACGGTATCATGATGACCGGCTGGCAGGCTATCAACGGCAAATGGTATTATATGAACGGCAGCGGTGAGATGCAGACCGGCTGGCAGGCCATTAATGGCAGATGGTATTATCTGGACGGCAGCGGCGCCATGCAGACCGGCTGGCAGAGGCTGGGCGGACAGTGGTATTACTTAGACCCCAGCGGCGCCATGCAGACCGGCTGGCAGGCTATTAATGGCAAGTATTACTATCTGGGCACCAATGGAGCCATGTATTATAATACATGGACGCCGGACGGAAAATATGTGGATGGTTCAGGAGCCTGGGTGCAGTAAATCATAATACGAATATACAGAACGGAAACATAAAGAAATATAGAGAAAAAGCAGGAAAAGATGCAGCGGAGAGATTCGCTGTATCTTTTTTTGAATTGAGTTTGTCATAACAAACTCTTTTTATTGACATTTTTTCGCATTAAGCATACAATGAATATGGTTTAAATGTAACTACAAAAGGAGACAGGCATCAATGCAGAAAAAGCTGAATGAGTGTGAGATCGGCGGCCGGTATGTTGTATCGGGCGTGCAGGTGGATGAGAGCATTACCAGACGTCTTGAGGCCCTGGGGGTCAATGAGGGGACGCCTGTGAATATATTGAATAAGAAAGGCAGCGGAAGCGTTATCATCAAGGTGCGCGGGACGCGTCTGGCCTTGGGAAAGCGCTTGTCCGAAGGTATTACGGTCAGGGAGGAACAGGCATCATGAACGGACGCGCAAGAGCAGATGGGACGGATACGTACGGCAGTGTGATTCTGGGAGACAGCGGGGCGAAGAAGATGGATTTCCAAGATCAGCATGAGGATGACAGGACGCCGATCACAGTTGGATTTGTGGGCAATCCCAACTGCGGCAAGACCACGTTGTTTAACGCCTTTACCGGCGCTAAACTTAAGGTGGCTAACTGGCCCGGTGTTACAGTGGAGCGGGTGGAAGGCGAAACCAGCTATAAAGGGCGTCCCATCAAGGTTATCGACCTGCCGGGCATCTACAGCCTTACCTCCTATACCATAGAGGAAAAGGTCACCCGCAAATGTATTGAGGACGGCGGTGTGGATGTCATCATCAATGTGGTGGATGCGTCTTCCCTGGAGAGAAACCTGTATCTTACCATGCAGCTCATTGAGCTTAAGAAGCCGGTAATCCTGGCACTGAATATGATGGATATTGTGGAAGAGCGGGGCATGGAAATTGATATGCACCGTCTCCCGGAGCTGCTGGGTGAGATACCGGTTGTCCCTGTATCAGCCAGGAAACGGACAGGACTGGATGTGCTGATGCACGCAGTGGTCCACCACTATGAGGAGGGACCTCAGGGGGTGGTTATACGCTACAGCCAGGAGGTGGAGGAGAAAATCAGGCTGATTGAGGAAGCGCTGTATAAAAAGTACGGCGAGATGGATAATATGCGCTGGCATGCCATTAAGTTCCTGGAGTTTGACCAGGTGGTGATTGACGATCATCCTCTGGACGATATTGCCGTGATTCTTCCACGCAATTATGAAAAACAGATTATCAACGAGAAGTATGATTATATAGAAGAGGTCATAAAGGAGTGCCTTTTTAATAAGGATGAAAAGGCTGCTACCACGGATAAGGTGGACCGGCTTATGACCCATCCTGTATGGGGAATTCCTGTGTTCTTGGGGATCATGGCTCTGGTATTTTTCCTGACGTTTACAGTGGGTGATTTTTTAAAGGAGTATTTCCAGATGGGTCTGGATATGTTTTCCGGCGCAGTCCTGTCACTTCTTACCAGTGTCCACGCGGCTCAGTGGATCACCTCCCTGATCGTGGACGGCATCATTGCAGGCGTGGGAGGTATACTTACTTTCCTGCCCAATATTTTTATCCTGTTCCTTGCTCTGGCTTTCCTGGAGGACAGCGGATATATGGCAAGGGTAGCGTATGTGATGAATGAAACCATGGGTATGGTAGGGCTGTCCGGTAAGGCGTTTTTACCCATGCTTTTAGGGTTTGGCTGTACGGTTCCTGCGGTTATGGCTACCAGGGCTCTGGAGAGTGTGAAGGACAGGCGGAGGACTATTTTAATCACACCCTTTATGTCCTGTTCCGCCAGGCTGCCGATTTACGTATTATTTGCGGAAATGTTTTTTCCGGACAGGGCTCTGATAGTGGCCTACTCCCTCTATATCATCGGCCTGTGCATGGCAATCCTGGTGGCGTTTATCGTACATATCCATGGAAAGAATGACAGCGCCCAGAACGCCCTGCTGATTGAGCTGCCCGAGTATAAGACGCCTAACGGCCGCACGGTATCCATCTATGTATGGGATAAGGTGAAGGACTATCTCAGCAAGGCAGGAACCACAATTTTCATTGCCTCCATCGTGCTCTGGTTCGTGCTGAACCTTGGGCCGGAGGGATTCGTGTCTGACGTGTCCCACAGCTTTGCCGCAATCATCGGTCATGTTCTGGTGCCGGTTCTGAGGCCGGCTGGTCTGGGGCAGTGGCAGGTGGCAGTGGCCCTTATTTCCGGCCTCTCTGCAAAGGAAGTGGTTGTCTCCAGTTTCAGCGTTCTGTACGGAATCAGCAATGTAAACTCCGCTGCCGGTATGACAGCGCTTTCCACTCAGCTCGCCATGGCTGGTTTTGGAGGTGTGAACGCCTATGCCCTGATGATATTCTGTCTCCTGTATTCACCCTGTATCGCGGCAGTGGCAACCATTAAACGGGAGACAGGATCCTGGAGATGGACCATAGGAATGGTGCTGTTCCAGCTGGCCGTGGCCTGGGCAGGGGCAATGCTGGTATTTCAGCTGGGCAGTCTTATATTTGGATAAGGACCGTACAGGGGAACAGCCTGGGCTGCCCGGAATTTTAAGGTCAGCAAATGGAAGCGGGGCCGGAGGATGCCATGGTGACCTCCCCCGTTTCCCTTGAATAGAGATATACCTGATTGGACAGGCGGTCTTCCTCAGGGACCTCGGACCGGTTAATGTGAGTCACCAGCCGGCTCATCTCCTCATAGGATATATCGCCGTCGTCAGGCAGCAGCAGGACTTCGTGGATGCTGGATGGAAGGATGATTAAATTCTTTTCCACCCCGTCCGCGAAGTTTTTTAATACGTCCTCATACAGGATACAGGCAGCGCCGTTGATACCGGAACGGTTGCTGAGAACGTAAAACGGAGCAGGGGTTTCCGGCTTTGGATGGGTTTCTTGAAAATGGGGATTCAGTCCGCGGTTCATCTCCTCGATGATACAAGCCATGCTGGAGATGACAGGAGGAAACAGACGGGGAGAATTGGACAGGGCAGATGTTTTCAAATCTTCCAGGGAAATGTTCCAGATGCGCAGATGACTGTTGTGAATCATGGCGGTCATGAGGCCGGTGTCATCCTCATGTATGCAGAGATAGAATACAATGGCCAGGTCCATCCAGGGAATGTAAGGGACATCCTTCAGAATGGCTTCATTGGAGGCAGCATGTATCAGTTTGCAGGCAATATTAGAGCGTATGCCTTCATAATCGGACAGCATCTCATAATTCAGGGGAGGCGGCGTATCGTTCTGGCGGTACATGGTCAGAAGTTCTGCCACAATCTGGTCCAAAGACATTCCCTTACGGTACTGGTCATAGCAGGGATTCAGGTAGATGGCAGGAGCAATATGGGCATTCCCTCTGGTGATGCATAGTCCATCCAGAATGAGTCCGTTGTTTTTGGGAACCTTGTGCAGCTCCAGCTCATAGCTGCTTCCCAGCTCTGCCTCCATACGTTTTTTTACAGCAGCTAAAAATTGTTCGTATACCAAATGTATACCCCCTTTTTGATGATATTTATGTAAACTGAATAACAGTTCCATATCTTTACTGAACTGAATAATAAGGTTTTCTGAACTGGCTAATAAGGGAAACTTCCGATGAAATTGCCTTGGATAAATTTAAGATGGATAAAATGAATATCAAACTATAAATGAATATCAGATATTACATGAATATCAGAAAGTAAATGAATTGACACCAGCTTAATCCATAAGGCCATGATTGTCAATAGACGGGAAAGGGATTTTTTTGCTGCCGGGCTGGCAGAGACAGGCACAGGGCGGAAAAAGCCGTATTTTATCGGGATTTCCAGGGATATATTGTCATTTTATCGACTATATGGACGGGAATGGTGGGGAAATCACGGGAAAATGGCGAGAAATGAAATTGACGGATGGTCATGGTACTGATATACTCGATTATAGTTTCAGAAAGGAATGGAGACGAGTGGACGAACATCATTGGAGCGAGGACCATCTGATAGCCAGTACCGCTGTCCTGGCCGGGGAAATCATGCTGATCAGCGGAGCCGAGATTGCCAGGATAGAGGGAACCATACATTATATACTGGGGTGCTGCCATGACAGAAATGCACAGACCATGGTATTCAGCACAGGCATTTTTGTGAGTCTGGACAGCCCTGAGGGAGAGGCGCTGACCCTGGTTCGGAGAGTGGAGGCGCGCTCTACCAACCTGAACCGGATATACCGTGTGAATGAGGTGTCCAGAAGGCTGTGCGGCGGTCTTATGAGCCCTGAGGAGGCCTACCAGGAGCTGGAGGAAATAAAGGACAGCTGTCAGTATAAAAGGGAGTTAAAGGCCCTCAGTTATGCGTTTATCGCCGTATTCTTCGGCGTGGTCCTTGGCGGGAGACCTGCGGATTGCCTGGGAGCTGCGGTGATCGGCGGGATTCTGGGATTGGTGGTATACGCCATATCAGGTTTGGGATTCAATGATTTCTGCGTCAATGGTCTGGGGGCATTTACCATCGGGATAGCTGCCCTGGCCATGAACCGGTGGATTCTGACCGGGGCCAGTAATGACGTGGTTATCATCAGTGCCATCATGCCTTTGCTGCCCGGCGTTATCTTTACCACGGCGGTACGGGATACTCTGAACGGGGATTATTCCTCGGGGGCAGCCAGAATGCTGGAGGCAGTGGTAACTGCTCTCGCAGTGGCGGCCGGAGTGGGTGCGGGCATGGCACTGTTCCATCAGCTGACAGGAGGAGGCGGAATATGGTAGCTGCGATTCAGGTGGCAGGTTCGTTTATGGCAGTGCTCAGCTTTGGGCTGGTGTTGGAGATGCCGAGAAAATACCTGGGCTGGTCAGGGCTGACCGGCGGGGTGTGCTGGCTGGTATATCTGGTGGTAAAGGCAGGCACCGGCTCCATGATACTGGGAGCATTTCTTTCCAGTCTGTCCGTGGCCCTTATGGGTCATCTGTTTGCCAGGATTTTCAGGGCGCCGGTCAGTGTGTTCCTGGTGCCGGGAATTTTACCCCTGGTGCCCGGTACATCCATCTATAACAGTGTGTATTATGTTATCCGCAACAGCAGGGAGGAATCCATGTATTACCTGGTGGAAACTCTTCAGATTGCGGGTGCCATAGCCCTGGCGGTGTTTCTGATGGATTCTGTGTTTAAGCTGGTGGGAAAGAAGAAAAGGATAAAAGTGTAAAATTAGGACTTGAAGTTTTGGAAAAAATATAGTATCATAATAGGGATGCGTCTGTAGCTCAGTGGATAGAGCAGTGGCCTCCGGAGCCGCGTGCGTAGGTTCGATTCCTATCAGACGCATTTTGTATTGGTCAAAAAGGGGCAGAATGCCCTTGTGAGGATTCCGCAGATAATCTGTTTCAGTGTTGGATTATCTGCGGTATTTTTTTGGTACAGATTGCAATTTGAACCGCTTTTTGCTAGAATAGAGCGGAGATACTTGAACACTAACATACTCCGGGCTTCGCAGTCGGGACAGGAGGATTGAATCATGAGACAAAACAGAAGAAGGACAGGCAGCAGACGTTCTGCGGACGATAAGATAAAATATATGCGCATGGCGGCAATCCCGCTGGTTATTGTGCTGGTGCTGGTGGCAGTTATACTGGTGATGGACAGGAAACCGTCGGATAAGGAAGCATCCGCCCCAACGGACGTGTCACTTTCCTCGGATGAGGATATCAATATAAGCAGCGACAGCTCCGCAGCGCCGGATGATAGCGGGGTGGAGCCGGACAACAACCAGTACACCACGGATTTTTCCCAGTATGAGCTGAAAAAGGACGAGATACCCCAGGTAAACCAGCTGATTAGCGAGTATTTTCAGGCCAAGGTGGACCAGGATGCGCAGACCCTGTACCGGATATTCGGTAAGAGCGATGATACAGGGCTGGATGCGCGAAAGGAAGAACTGAAGAATGAGGCGGTATACATTGAGGATTATGTGGATATCGTCTGCTATACCAAGCCGGGACTTACAGAGGATTCCTATGTGGCTTATGTCACCTATGAGGTGAAGTTCAGACGCGTGGAGACATTGGCGCCGGGCCTTATGTGGTGCTATGTGGTCAAGGATGACAACGGCAATTACATTATCCGGGAGAATGTAGTGGGTGACGAGGCGGATTATGTGGCGAAGCAGAACCAGTCTGAGGATGTGAAGCTGCTGTCCAACCAGGTCAATGAGAGGCTGAGACAGGCCATTGATAGCGATACGGTTCTTGCGGGAATTTACAAGGATTTAAGGAACGGAGCAGTGGTCCATTCCTCCGAGGAAGAGACCGAGACAGGAGACAGCACGGTTATCCTGGAGGAGGAAGGCGGCGAGACCCAGGAAAACGGAGGTCCTCAGCCGTCCCAGGACCCGTCTGCTGACGCGGGCCAGAATTCCCAGGGAGAAGGGATACAGAATGTCCCGGCCGGACAGGAAGGTACAAATGCCCGGGAAAGCGAAGGAACACCGGCAGCCGCCCAGGAAAACCAGGGGACTGATTCCGGCACAGCAGGCGGTTCCGGTACAGAAGAAAGTGCTGGTACGGCAGGCGGTTCCAGTGTGAAGATAGAATAGGCTTGGAGGATAAGATTGACCATGGATGTAAAGGACTTTGACTATGAACTGCCGGAAGAACTGATTGCCCAGGACCCGCTGGAGGACCGCTCCGCGTCGAGGCTGATGGTTTTGGATCGGGAAACAGGGGAGATACAGCACAGAATTTTTAAAGATATCACGGAATACTTACGGCCAGGGGACTGCCTGGTGATTAACGATACAAAGGTCATACCGGCCCGGCTTTTCGGAGTGAAGAAGGACACCGGGGCGAAAATAGAGATACTGCTGCTGAAACGAAGAGAGAATGATATATGGGAGACCCTGGTGCGCCCGGGAAAGAAGGCAAAGCCGGGAACTGTCATTGAATTCGGTGAGGGCCTGCTGACAGGAACCGTGGTGGATACTGTGGATGACGGGAACCGCCTGATTCAGTTCCATTACAAGGGGATTTTTGAGGAGATCCTGGACCAGCTGGGGCAGATGCCCCTGCCTCCTTATATTACACACCAGCTGAAGGACAAGAACCGTTACCAGACCGTATATGCCAGGCATGAAGGGTCTGCGGCGGCGCCTACGGCGGGCCTGCATTTTACCCAGGAGCTTTTGGCTGAGATTGAGGGAATGGGAGTGAAGATTGCCCACGTGACCCTCCATGTGGGACTCGGCACATTCCGCCCTGTAAAGGTGGAGAATGTCCAGGACCACCATATGCATTCCGAGTTTTATATAGTGGAGGAGTCTGAGGCAAAGAAGGTGAATGACACCAGAGCGGCCGGAGGACGGGTTATCTGTGTGGGCACCACCAGCTGCAGGACCGTTGAATCAGCTTCCACAGAGGATGGTGTGCTTAAGGCCGGAACCGGCTGGACAGAGATATTCATTTATCCGGGCTACCGCTTTAAGGTATTGGACGCCCTGATTACGAATTTCCATCTGCCCCAGTCCACACTGGTGATGCTGGTCAGTGCGCTGGCAGGACGGGAGCACATACTGGATGCCTACCGGGAAGCTGTGAAGGAAGGCTACCGTTTCTTTTCCTTTGGGGACGCTATGTTTATTGCAGCCCATCCGGCTGCTGAGAAGCGGTAGGGATTGAGGAAATATCAGAAGAAAGCGGGAAAAGATGGAAGAACGTTTAAATAAATGGCTGAGCCAGATGGGAGTCTGCTCCAGGCGGGAGGCGGACCGTCTCATTGAAGCCGGCAAGGTGCTGGTGGACAACCGCCCTGCCTCCATGGGGCAGAAAGTAACGCCGGGCCAGAAGGTGGTATGCAATGGAAAAATGGTCCGGGTGGACCGGAGCCAACGGCCCAGACCGGTGCTTTTGGCAGTGAATAAGCCAAAAGGCATTGTATGTACCACCACTGATAAGGACAGAGCTGAGAATATTGTGGACTTTTTGGGGTATCCGGAGCGGATTTACCCTGTGGGAAGGCTGGATAAGGATTCAGAGGGACTGCTTCTCATGACCAACCAGGGGGATCTGGTGAATAAAATCATGAGAAGCGGAAATGCTCATGAGAAAGAGTATATTGTCACCATAGATAAGCCGGTGACGGAACGTTTTCTGGAACAGATGGCGGGAGGGATCCGGCTTCCTGAGCTGGACCAGGTGACCAGGCCCTGCAAGGTGAAGAAGGTGGAGCGGAATACATTTTCCATCATCCTCACCCAGGGCCTGAACCGGCAGATACGGCGGATGTGTGAAGCATGCGGCTGCCAGGTCAAACGTCTGGTGCGGGTGCGCATCATGAACATACGTCTGGGCAATTTGAGAACGGGCGCTTACCGCCAGATAACCAAGGAGGAGTATGAGGAGCTGACAGGGCTTCTTAAGGACTCCTCCAGTCTGTCCCTTAAGGAGAGAAAGAATCAATAATCAGGAGAACAGAATGGAAGACAGGATTCAGAGAATGAAGGAACTGGTTTCCATCCTGCGGGAAGCAGGAAAGGCTTATTATCAGGAAAGCCGGGAAATCATGAGCAATTTT
This sequence comes from Enterocloster sp. 210928-DFI.2.20, assembly GCF_020554465.1. Lineage (NCBI taxonomy): Bacteria > Bacillati > Bacillota > Clostridia > Lachnospirales > Lachnospiraceae > Enterocloster > Enterocloster sp. 210928-DFI.2.20. Next base: position 46,858 of record NZ_JAJCHK010000027.1, on the reverse strand, counting down.
GAATATGACAAGCTGTATGACGAGCTGGTATCCCTGGAAAAGGAGACCGGGGTCACCTTGTCAGGAAGTCCATCGCAGCAGGTGGGGTATGAGATATTAAGCGAGCTGCCTAAGGAGACCCACGGTTCCCCCATGCTTTCTTTGGACAAGACAAAGAGTGTGGAGGATTTGCAGGAATGGCTGGGAGACCAGAAGGGACTGCTGTCCTGGAAGATGGATGGTCTTACCATTGTGCTCACCTATGAGGAGGGAACTCTTGCAAAGGCGGTTACCAGGGGAAACGGGGAGATTGGCGAGGTCATTACGCCCAACGCCAGGGTGTTTGCCAATATCCCGTTAAATATTTCCTACCAGGGACAGCTGATTCTCAGGGGAGAGGCTGTCATTACCTATTCGGACTTTGAGCGGATTAACAGCGGAATTGAGGATGTGGATGCCAAATATAAGAATCCCAGAAACCTGTGCAGCGGTTCTGTCCGTCAGCTTAACAGCCAGATTACAGCGGAGAGGAATGTGCATTTTGAGGCATTTGCCCTGGTGAAGGCCGATGGGGTGGACTTCCATAACTCCAGGAAGGCCCAGTTTGAGTGGCTGAAAGGCCAGGGATTTGAGGTGGTCCACTATGAAGAGGTGGACGCAGCAAGCCTGCCTGCGTCCGTGGAAGGGTTTGCAAAGGCAGTGGAAGGAAACGACATTCCCTCTGACGGCCTGGTGCTGACCTATGATGATATTGCTTACGGAGAATCCCTTGGACGTACAGCCAAATTCCCGCGCAATTCCATTGCGTTTAAATGGAAGGATGAAATCAGGGAGACCACCCTTTCCTATATTGAGTGGAGCGCTTCCAGGACAGGACTAATCAATCCCGTGGCTGTGTTTGAGCCTGTGGAGTTAGAAGGAACCACGGTCAGCAGGGCCAGTGTCCACAATCTGAGCATCATGGAAGGGCTGGAGCTGGGAGTGGGAGATACCATAACCGTGTATAAGGCCAACATGATTATCCCTCAGATTGAGGAAAACCTGACACGCAGCGGGGTAAAGGATATACCGGAGGAATGTCCCGTATGTGGAGGCAGGACGGAAATCCGCAAGGTAAATGATGTAAAGAGCCTGTACTGCACCAATCCTGACTGCCAGGCCAAAAAGATAAAGAGCTTTACCCTCTTTGTCAGCCGCGATGCACTTAACATTGACGGTTTGTCTGAGGCCACCCTGGAAAAATTCATCCAGGCAGGTTTTATTCACGAATATGCGGATATATTCCATTTGGAAGAACACAGGGATGCAATCGTGGAGATGGAAGGTCTGGGACAGAAGTCTTACGATAACCTCATTGCATCCATAAAGACCGCGTCCAACACCACCCTTCCCAGGATGGTGTACGGCCTGGGAATCGCGGGAATCGGACTGGCTAACGCAAAGATGCTGTGCCGCGAGTTCAAGTATGATTTTGATAAAATGCGCCATGCCGGAGAGGAAGAACTGGTGGCAGTGGATGGTATCGGCGGTGTTCTGGCCCAGGCCTGGATGGACTACTTTGCTTTAGGGAGAAACAACCAGATGGTGGACCGTCTGCTGGCGGAGCTGAACATTGAAAAGGAACAGCCGGAGACAGCCGGGGAGGCAGTCTTTGAGGGAATGAACTTTGTGATAACCGGGTCCGTGGAGCATTTTGCAAACCGAAAGGAACTTCAGGAGCTGATTGAAAGCAAGGGCGGCAAGGTCACTGGCTCCGTTACAGCAAAGACAGCGTATCTGATTAATAACGATGCAGCGTCCAATTCGTCCAAGAATAAAAAGGCAAAGGAATTAGGGGTTCCCATAATCTCGGAGGAGGAGTTCCTGCGAATGTTGTAGCACAGTATCTGCCGGCTTTGGCAGACGCTGTGCGGTTTCCGTGTGGAATTCAGCCAACATTTGAAAGGAGAGAGCGAACATGCCTATAAAAGTACAGAGAGATCTGCCAGCAAAAGCGATTCTGGAGGAAGAAAACATATTCATTATGGATGAGGACAGGGCCATGAGCCAGGATATCCGTCCGTTGGAAATCCTGATTCTGAATCTGATGCCTCTCAAGGAAGAAACAGAGACCCAGCTTATGCGGGCATTGTCCAATACACCCCTCCAGGTGGACTGTACCTTCCTGATGCTGTCCACCCATGTGTCAAAAAACACGTCAGCCAGCCATCTCAACAAATTTTATGTTACATTCGATGATATAAAGAAGAAAAAGTTTGACGGGATGATTATAACCGGGGCTCCGGTGGAGAACCTGGAGTACGAGGAAGTGAATTACTGGCCGGAGCTGTCCATGATGATGGAGTGGAGCAAGACACATGTGACCTCCACCATACATATATGCTGGGGGGCCCAGGCGGGGCTTTATTACCACTACGGTATCCCCAAATACCCTATGGAGAAGAAACTGTCAGGTATTTATAACCACAGGGTCCTGGACCGGAAGGTTCCGCTGGTGAGAAGCCTCAATGACTTTTTCCTGGCTCCCCACTCCAGATATACGCAGGTGAGAAAGGCGGATATCTTAAAGCATCCTGAGCTGGCCATTCTGGCGGAATCCGATGAGGCAGGGGTGTTCCTGGTTATGAGCCGGGACGGAAGGCAGATATTTGTCCAGGGCCATCCCGAATATGACAGGATGACGTTAAATAATGAGTACCACAGGGACTTGAATAAGGGATTGAATCCGGAGGTCCCATATAATTATTACGAGGACAACGATCCGTTTTCAGCGCCGCCGCTGACGTGGCGGAATACATCCAATACGCTGTATACCAACTGGCTGAACTATTATGTGTACCAGGTGACGCCTTACCTGTTAGATGCAGAGGAGTAGGCGATTATGGGAAGGGTGTAAGATAGAAAACTAAATATTCGGACATCTGAATAAGTCCATGAATATGCAGCTGCATTGCATATTCACGGGCTTATTTTAGTGTGTCAAAAATCAACTGAGCGCCACAGCAAAGCATCTCAGATAATTATTTTAAAAACAAATATAAAAGGAGAATCCCTACAATGACGATTAAAACTACATTGGCATATGACTTTTTTTCATCATATTTTACAGAAACATAACCGTCATTTTTACGTTTGTTGGATACAGATGGTTGTGTATGATTCTTTTTACTCTTTGCTTTCTTTTTGGTCGGACTCATTGATTCCAGTTCTTTTTTGATTTCTTTTCGTAGGAGGAAATCATCGTCGATTATATGGCTGCATTTGACACAGAATATTTCTTTGTCATTCGGAAGATCGCTTCCGCAGTATGGGCATTGTTTCATAATTTATCCGGGTATGTGTTCAATCTATATCCCGCGCCCCCCCTTTTTATATATTTTTATACAAAACTATCTGCCGGCAAATGTAATGTCCATTGCAATAGTAAGAGCTTCATATAGTTGTAAAAGCGAATCAGCTTATAGGCTGATTATACAACGTTTGATGTTATTTCACAACATATAGGTTTGAACTTTCACTACTACTGGAAAGGCAGACGGATAACCGGATGTCAGACGAGGGACCGGAACGCTTTTCGCCGGGCGGGGGAGGGGACTATAAAATGTTCAATGGGTTGGAGCTTGCCGCGAAAGACCGTTCCTGTCCATTCTGGTACATTACAGGGACATTGCAGGATGCATGTTTTAAAAGGATAGTTTCGCCTGACAAGTATTTTAAGGGCATGGTGTATATAAAGTGTTAAAAAACTGTATATTTATTGCTAAATTTTCACACAATCTTAACGCTGAAGTGGGGATTTGGGATTGATTTTAGAGAATTTAGGGAGTATACTGTTACTAAAGTAAAACTTTTTGGTAAGTTTTCACAAAAAAGCATAAGTAAGTTTCCTGGTTAAGTAACTTGATAAGGTTTTTAGGGTATAATTTTATGAACGCCTGAAAGCCTGTCTTTGAAGATAAAGTGTAGAAAGGTGTGCACAGCCTGCTCTAAGATACACAGATTATTTTTGACTATACCGTAATAGATGCGGACAATTTGCACCATCAGGTATGCAGACGCAGTAAGACGTGCCATGGGAGCGTTCCTGTCCGGCAAAGGAATACTCCAATCCATTCAGTTCAAAGATACACAGCGCCATCAATCATATGACGTCTCAGCAAAAGGAGGATGAGAAACTAAAAAGATGGCATAAGCTTTCGGTTGGCAAGCGGTTCAGCCTATATAAAACGAATGGCTGCAAATAATAGGTTGACGGGCTGTTGGGGACTAAAACCCTACACTTTATATTTAGGAGGAGACATTATATGCTGCAGATAGTTAACACAATTAATTCATATCTTTCTGATTACATACTTGTATTTCTTTTGGTGGCTGTAGGCCTTTGGTATACAGTCAAAACAAAGTGTGTTCAGAGGTACCTTTGGAAAGGTTTAAAACAGCTGTTTGGCGGTTTTTCACTGCGAGGCGGTTCACAGGGAGGCGGAATGAGTTCATTCCAGGCGGTTGCAACAGCAATCGCGGCACAGGTTGGCACAGGGAATATTGTGGGTTCAGCCGGAGCGATTCTTGTGGGCGGGCCAGGAGCTATTTTCTGGATGTGGATAATTGCATTTCTAGGCATGGCTACCATTTATGCAGAAGCAACACTGGCGCAGAAGACACGTGTTACAGATGCAGAGGGCAATATTCAGGGCGGACCGGTGTATTATATCCAGACAGCCTTTAAAGGCAAATTTGGAACATTCCTGGCAGGCTTTTTCTCAATCGCAATTATTCTTGCTCTTGGATTCTTCGGATGCATGGTACAGTCCAACTCAATTGGCTCCACAATTCAGATGGCATTCGGGATTCCGTCCTGGATTGTAGGTATCTTCCTTGTTATTATTTGTGGATTTATCTTCATGGGAGGTGTAGATCGTCTTGCTTCCGTTACTGAAAAATTAGTTCCTGTTATGGCAGCATTTTTTCTGATCGGCGGCTTGGGAGTACTCGCAATGAGGCTTCAGTATATTCCGGAAACCTTTGGTCTGATTTTCAAATATGCATTCCAGCCCCAGGCAATTATCGGAGGCGGATTTGGTATAGCTATTAAGACGGCTGTGAGCCAGGGAGCAAAAAGAGGCCTGTTCTCCAATGAAGCTGGTATGGGTTCCACGCCTCATGCACATGCGCTTGCATTAGTGAAAAATCCCCATGAGCAGGGCTGTGTTGCAATGGTCGGCGTATTCATTGACACCTTTATCGTTCTTACACTGAATGCATTGGTTATTATTTCAACACTTTATGCGGGAAACGGCCCTCTGGCAAACGGCTATGTAGGAGAAGCAGCAAATACATTAAAGAATACAAACCTTGCACAAGTAGCTTTTGGTGTTGTATACGGCGACAAGGCCGGCGCTGTTTTTGTAGCCATTTGTTTATTCTTCTTTGCATTCTCCACAATTCTTGGCTGGAATTTATTTGCTAAAATTAATGTAACTTATTTATTTGGGAAGAAAGCACAAAGACCATTTATGCTGGTTGCTTTAGTATTTATCTTCCTTGGAACAATTGGGGAAAGTGATTTGGTATGGGCATGTTCTGATATGTTTAACCAGTTGATGGTTATTCCCAATGCCATTGCCCTGTTTGCTTTAACCGGGGTGGTTACAAAGATACTTGGGGATCGGGACAAATAAGTTTATATTCATATTATACAAATAGCTGATTGAAAATGGGCGCTGTGCCAATGCTTAGGGCGGGATTCGTTAGAATCCTGCCCTGTTCATGTTCCGGCAGAGATAAAAGTTAGGTTGTGCCAGTGCTCTTGACAAGATTCTCCGGAAAGGATAGACTGCATATAAAATGAATGCGGTGAACGGCATGCCGGGATATGCAATACGGATAGCGTAGTATGGATAGCGTAGTATGGATAGCGTAGTATGGATAGCGCAGTATGCATAGTGCAGTATGGAAAGTGCAATATGGATAGAACAGTATAGATAGCGCAATACGGATAGCGCAACAGGGTCAGGAGACAGAAAAAAACGAAAGCATAGGTGGTATACATGGAAAAACTTGATAATCAGGCACTCACGCGTTTTGAGAGATTGTGGAAAATCGAAGGTGATAAACTGCTCAGGGCTAATATCATCCCTTCTGCAGTTAAAGATGGAGAAATCTATCCCGTAGATTACTGTATATCTACCATTGCCCGGCTGATTCAGCAGCCACATGGTGCTGAAGTAGTCTGTGGTATCAGAAATGCATTATCAGAACTCTTTGAAGCGGCTGACACTCAATTTATTTATCCGGATGAGTCGCTTCATGTATCTTTGCTTGGATGTACGCAAAGAAAAAATACAAATGTATTTGAACATGCTCAGATTAATAAGATCAAACATATCTGTATAAAGGAAATAGAAAAGAAAGAGCCGGCGGAAATTATTCTGAGAGGCATCGGAATTGTGGGAAACCAAATTTTTATTCAGGGATTTCCTCAGAATAGGAACTGGGAAGAGCTCAGAGCATCACTGGGTGAAGAATTGGTAAATTCCGGTGAATTCCCTATATCATATGAAGATAAATCCCCTGTTCATATGAATATAATACGGATTGTTGACGCAGCTCCCCATGTTTTGGCATCTCTTCACAGGGCTGTTTCACGGCTGCGGGATGTGGAATTGGGAACGGTAAAATTACAGACCATAGAATTTGTGATTACGGATTTTTGTGTTACAAAGAAGAATGTTGTATGGCTCCATAAGATAGAATGCCGCAATTCGTCTGGGAACAGCTGCCGCGTATGATTCACCGGAAAATGCGCAAGATTTCTTAAGACAACCCCATTTGTTTTGATTATACTATTGTGGAATACACGGCGCTTGGGGAACCGGGACACGGTCCAAAGGTGCCGTCGGCAAGGAGGCAATTGTGTAATGAGCAGTATGGATGAGGTAATCCTGGCAATTAATTTTATTGAAGCCAATCTGACGAAAAAAATGGATTTGGACATGATTTCCGGCGCAGTCCATTATTCCAAATATCATCTTCACCGCGTGTTTTCCGATACAGTGGGTCTAACCATTCATGATTACATTCAGCGCAGGCAGCTGACAGAGGCGGCCAAGCTGCTTGTTTTTTCCGGCAAACCCATTGTGCAGATTGCATTTTTATCCGGCTACCAGAGCCAGCAGGCATTTACCAATGCTTTTACAGCCATGTATAAGATGCCTCCCAATATGTACAGGGAAAATGAACGGTTTTATCCCTTACAGCTCAAATTCAATTTTGAAGGGAGTTATGAAATGCTTGACAGAAAAGAAAAGGCTTTATGGGAGATTTCGTTTGCGTCGGATGAGGATATTCCCAGCTGGATGGAACTGGTGAGGCTTGTGATTGACGGCTTTCCCCATCTGAATGAGGAGGAGTATATCCGGGTCTTAAGACAGAAAATCAGCACAGGGCAGGCGCTTATCATGAAGGACAGAGGCTCTGCCATCGGCATCATGCTGTTTTCCTATGAAAACGGCAGCATTGATTTCATGGGAAGCCATCCGCTTTACAGGAAAAATGGGGTTCCGAAGGCCATGCTGGACAAGGTTATGAAGGAGCTGCTTAAGGGTAAGGAGATCAGCATTACAACCTACCGGGAAGGCGATAAGGCAGATACCGGATACCGGAAGGAGATAAAGGGGCTGGGCTTTGCAGAGGCAGAGCTGCTGGTAGAATACGGCTACCCCACCCAGCGTTTTATCTTACAGCAGGAGGAACGGGAGCATGAGTGATTATCCAGCCATTCCGTTTCCCGATGAATTAGTCCATCTGGAACAGGTAAGTGCCAGGCTCTCAAAAGCCCTGCAAAGGGCAGAGGCATCTGTCAGTAGGGCGGACAGGGAATATACGGATACCAAGAAATACATGGCGGACCACAGGGGAGAAATAGACCCCCATGAGATGTTCCAGAATGAACTTCTGCTAAAGCAGACAGACAGGACAGGCGCCTTTGCTGTGGAGATGCGGGATCGGATTGTGAAATTAAAGGATTCCCCCTATTTTGCCAGAATTGATTTTAAGGAGGAAGAGGAGGAGGAAGGACAGCCGTACTATATCGGGAGATTTGCCTTTCAATATGAAAATGAACCGTTGATTTTTGACTGGCGCGCCCCCATATCCAGCATGTTTTATGACTGCGAGGTTGGAGAGGCCGGATTTTTGGCGCCGGCCGGGTGGACAGCGGGAGAGCTTACCAGAAAACGCCAGTTTAAAATCAGGAACGGGATCATGGAATACGCGCTTGAAAGCTCTGCCAATGTACAGGATGATGTTTTGCAGAGAGAGCTGAGCCATACTTCCGATGAAAAAATGAAATCCATTATTTCCACCATTCAGAAAGAGCAGAACCAGATTATCAGAAATGAGAAAGAGGGAACAATGATTATCCAGGGGGTGGCCGGATCCGGCAAGACCTCCATTGCCCTTCACCGTATTGCATTTTTGCTGTACCGTTTTAAGGACAGGCTGAGCGCCAGGAACGTTACGATTCTCTCGCCCAACAAGGTATTCGGAGATTATATCTCCGGTGTGATTCCTGAGCTGGGAGAAGAACCCATTTATGAGATGAGCTTTGGGGAACTTGCTGATATCCAGCTGGAGGGAGTCATTGGTTTTGAACCGGACAGGGATCCTTTTGAGATGCAGGACAGGGCTTGGGGGGAGAGGGTGCGGTTTAAGTCCACACTGGACTTTGTTTATATGATGGACCAGTACATAGAGCAGATGCCGGAGTTTATTTTTGTTCCAACCGATTATGTGTACGAAGGGTTTAGGGTAACTGGTGAATGGATCAGGGATCGGTTCTTAGCTTATGGGACCTGTCCGGTAAAGAAGCGGCTGGCAATGGTTGCAGATGATATCCATGACCGCTTTGAGACGGATAACATAATGGAACAGGAGGTGCCCCGGCCCCGGGTGATACTGAAACAGCTGAATTCCATGCTTGCCATGAAGGATACGCTGGTTGTCTATAAGGATTTCTATAAGCGGATGGGAATTGCGGAACAATTTGTCATGGCTGCCAGGAGGACATTGGAGTGGGCGGATGTGTACCCGTTTTTATATCTTCATGCCGCCTTCCAGGGATTAAAGGAAAGCCATATCACCAGGCACCTTGTGATTGACGAGATGCAGGATTACACGCCTATCCAGTACGCCGCCTTAAACCGTATGTTTCCATGCCAGAAAACCATTTTGGGGGATTACGGACAGTATATTAATCCTAACCATCTGCACTGCCTGGAGGATTTGCGGACAATCTATGACAAGGCCCGGTTTGTGGAATTGAATAAGAGTTACCGTTCTACCTACGAAATTATGTGTTTTGCAAAGAAAATCAACCATGTATCTGCCCTGGAACCGATGGAGCGCCATGGGGAACCTCCGGAATTGGTTCCGTGCCTGGACGCAGCAGATGAAATAAGGAAGATAAGAGAAGTAATCCGCCGTTTCAGGGCAGGAGGGAATGTGTCACTGGGGATTATCTTAAAGACAGATGCGGCGGCAAGGGATATGTATGAGGTGCTGGCAGGATACGATGGGGCAAAAGGAAATGGATCGGAAGGCTGCGAAAAGGAAGGGAGTAAAAGGGAAGGAAGTAAAAGGGAGGGAAGTGAAAGAGAGGAAAGTGAAAGAGAGGGAAATGAAGGGAAAAGGGGCAAAATAGGAGAAAGCGGAGCAAAAGAAAGGGATATAAACTTGATTACCCGGGACAGTGCCAGCTTCCAGAACGGGATATCCATTACATCGGTCCGCATGTCGAAAGGCCTGGAGTTTGATGAGGTTTTGATTCCCCAGGCTGACTCAAGAACGTATGCCTCTGATTTTGACCGCAGTCTGTTATATATTGCCTGTACACGGGCCATGCACAGGCTTACGCTTACGTATAGCGGGAGAGAAACACGATTTATTTCCGGGCATTTGTTTTCTTGATAACAAATTTCTGGACAATTTTTCAGAATAAAAATAAGCTCTGCTCATGTTTTTTTGAAAGTTATAAAAAATAGTAGATTTATAACTGAAAATAATATATACTATTTTAAAACATATGATATTAAAGGAGAGCTTATGTGTAGAAAAATGTTGTATTTACTAGTACTAACCCTTGTACTCTTGACGGGGTGTACCTCAAAAATTAATTTCGATAAAAATGGAGTTAGTGAAGAAACCTATAATTCGACCTTGGCCCTTATGGAAAGATTTAATTCCAACCAATTCGGTGAGAAGATAGCCGAAATTCTTAAGGACTTTAAAAACGATGATTCTGATGCAGATGAAGGAATAGATGCTATAGAAAAAGAAATTAAAGATAGTTATTATGATTTGTACAATAAGTGTACTTTGGATAACGATAAACAGATGGTTGCTTTCGGATATAACTATTCATTCTTGTGTACGCTTAAATTTCGTTCAGATGCAATGGGGGTAAAAAATAATTATAAAGAGTCCTTGGATGAATATTATCAAAAGTTCTTAAAAGAGCCAACAGTAGAGACGTTTGATGATTTTTCCTTATATATAACAAAAAATAACATTTTTGATTATGCATTTACTATAAATAAACACAGTTTAGAAGAAATCGCTACTTTTGTTGAGTCAGAATGCATACTTTTTAACGGACGAATAGCTATAGCAAATGCATATTTAGGCCAGGGGGATATGTCTGAATTTTACAATGCATATTGTGAAGCCATGGATTCATTAAGCGCAGTTGTTGAGGATTTAAATGAGACACCTGAATTTATTGAGAAATTCACCTCTTCAGATTTAGATAAGATTGCTAAACAGGTGAAAGAGAGTACTGCTTGTTGCAAAATGTTAGTGGACAGTTATAAAAAGAATCCTAAGTCAAATGAGGTTGGTACGTATGCTATGCAAATGGTAGATTATCTAACCACATTAACAAATTTTGCAGATGAAGTATCAAAGAATGCCAATTCAATATAATCATTGAACAACTCAGATTTTATATGATAACCATAATTTATTATGACTAAGGAGCCTTGTCGGCAAAAATTGGCGTACTGTGGCGCAGACCATGTATCGTCTCTGAAACCGGGCAAAATGGTGCTGCCGGGTGGAACGGGCAGAGAAAGGCGGGAGCTCATGGAGCCATTTACGTATTGCAAATTGGAGATATTCATACCGGAAACCCATTTAAAGGCGCTGCAGAAGGCATTGCAGGAAGTGGACGCAGGGCATATAGGAAAATATGACAGCTGTATGTCATACAGTCCGGTGACAGGCTGCTGGAGGCCGCTGGAAGGCAGCAGCCCGTTTATCGGTAAATGCGGCATTATCAGCATGGAGCCGGAACTGAAGGCAGAGGTGACCTGCAGGACGGAGCGGTTAGAGGAAACCCTGGCCGCCATAAAGAAGGTCCATCCCTATGAGGAGCCGGTTATCAATGTGATTCCTCTGTACATGACCGGAATGGATATAGTGTCCTGATACCGGTCCTATTCCGGCAGCCCATGCTGTCCTATCAATTGAATATTGTCAGTGAAACAGGCGGAACGTGGATTTGTAATAATCTATGATTCCGTCTTTTTTCATGCCGGACAGCTCCCTGGATAGGGCGCTGCGATCCATGTTCAGATACTCAGCCATGGCGTTTCTGTCCAGAGGAATGGTAAAGGGAAGGCCGTTTTCCAAACCGGAAAAATTCTTCAGATAGGTCAGAATCTTATCACGGGCAGTTGGGCGGAGCAGGCAGTCCAGCCGCTCATGAAGCACCAGCCCTTTTTCTGCCACAATCCACATGAAGTTTTTGAGAAGCTGTCTGTGGCAGGGGCAGTTTCTGGTACAATTGTTTATAAGCCGGTTATAGGAGATGAACAGGACCGAGCTGCCCTGTTCCACGGTTACGGATACCGGACTCTTGCGGCCGGGACTGGCGGCCAGTATGACACCGATTTCACTTCCCTCTTTTAAAAGTGTGACTGTAAGGGTATGGCCCTGGGAATCTGTTTTGTATGATTTTCCTCTTCCTGCCAGGAGAATCCCGAATTTTTTGACCGGGCAGCCCTCCTCAACCACAACCGTCTCCCCGGCATAATTTACCGACTGCGCCTTAAGACAGGCCAGGAGGCGGCATACATCTTTTTGCGACAGGCCGGAGAACAGTTTGGCCTGAATGATATCCTGAATGTTTTCGTTCATTGTGATTTGGTTGCCTGCGCAACTTACCTCCTGACTGTATTGTATTATAATTGACGTGTACATGCAATTAAAAAACACAGATAAAGGAGGAGTCAGGGATGAACACTGGTTTTACCCTATTTTTTTACGGCCTTTCCGCAATCCTGTTGTCCTTATCTTTCCGAAAGGACAGAGAAAAGACAAATCGTGCGGTCAGAAAGGCTCTATTCATGATGCTGGGGGTGTTGCCCTATTTTCTGATCATTTTGCTGGTCACAGGAACCGCTTTTTTTATTCTGCCGCCCAAGACGGTTCAAACTCTTATGGGGACAGAGTCGGGAATAAGGGGAATGCTCCTGGCCGCAGTCACCGGGGCGGCAGCTCTTGTACCGGTTCTGGCTGTATTCCCGGTGGTTTCGGAGCTTCTTAATAATGGGGCCGGGACAGCGCAGATGGCGGTCTTTATTTCCACATTGACAACGGTAGGAATTGTCACCATTCCCCTGGAAGTGAAATATATGGGAGTCAAAGCAGCAGTATTGAGAAATCTGTTATTTTTTCTGTTGGCATTTGCCACATCCTCTCTGCTGGAGGTGTTATTATGAAGCATAAGGTGATAAAAGCAGAGATGATGGGACCCTGGAAGGCAGTAGCGGCGGCGTATCTGGCGGTATTTATTTTTATTCCGGAAAGGTCCGGGGAGATAGGAGCCTGCGCCTGCACGGGTCTGGGGCAGTTTATATGGAATCTGGTTCCTGTATTCCTCTGTGTGGGTCTGATGGATGTATGGATTGAAAGCGACAAAATGATAAAAATGATGGGAGACAGATCCGGTCTCTCCGGGATGGGGATATCGCTTTTGCTGGGAATGCTGACAGCAGTGCCTGTATATGCGCTGCTTCCCATCGCCGGCCTGCTGTTAAAAAAGGGAGGGCGCATTTCCAATGTACTGATTTTCCTGTGCTCCAGTGTGAGTATCCGAATTCCGCTGCTGCTTTTTGAGATATCATCACTGGGTATCCGGTTTGCGGCCTGCCGGTTTGTTCTCAATCTGGCAGTGGTATTCGTGATTTCCTTTCTGGTTGAAAGGCTTCTGTCCGAGCGTGACTGGCAGGATATCCGGAGGAGAAATCAGATAAATCAGGTGTGAGCTGCAAGGAGTGAGATGGCATGAAAATGACATTATGGGTCAGAACGCAAACGGGGATGCAAAGGGAAATAAGGATTAAAAGGGAAACATGGACGATAAAGCGGGTTTATGGTAGAATAGGATATCAGACTTTTTGAAGAAGGCAGGTACGGACGGGATGAAATTAAGGGTATTGGTTGATAACAACACGTACATAGACAGGTATTATCTGGGGGAACCCGCGGTCAGCTATTATATTGAATGTGACGGTATCAGGCTGCTGTTTGATGCCGGGTATTCGGATGTATTCCTTAAAAATGCAGAGGCTCTTGGAATTGACCTTGGCCTGGTTACGCATATGGTGTTCTCCCATGGCCATAATGACCACACAAGGGGACTTAAATTCATGAAGGAGCGTCTGGAGCTGTCGGGGATGGAGGTCATTGCCCATCCGTCCTGCTTTGATGAAAAGATGTTTGGTGAGGAATCCATCGGTGCGCCCTATTCTGCTGCGGACATGGCTGGTATTTGCAGATACAGGCCGTGTGGCGGGCCGTGTAACATCTCGGAGCGGCTGGTATTTCTGGGAGAGATACCGGATGCAGTGGACTTTGAAACGAGAAAAGCCATTGGCAGGACTAGGATAAGAGGTAAATGGCAGGATGACTATGTAAGGGATGATTCCGCCCTGGTTTACCGGGGGGAGGAAGGCATTTTTATTATAACAGGATGTTCCCACAGCGGTATATGCAATATAGTACAATACGCCCAAGCGGTATGCGGACAGCAGCGGGTTCTCGGCATCATAGGGGGATTCCATCTCTTTGAGGCAGATGAACGGCTGGTGCGCACAATTGACTATCTGAAATGCTGCGGTGCGGAACAAATTTATCCCTGCCACTGTGTATCACTGAGGGCAAAAGCCAGAATGATGGAGGCCTTGAACGTGAAGGAAGTGGGGGTGGGTATGGAGCTTTGCCTGGACGGACAGGCTGCACATTAAATTCTGAGTGTTGCGGCGGAGAAAGGTTTTTTGTATGAGACAGACAGAAAAGAACAGAAAGAATCCAAGGAACGGCAATTCAAAAGCAAGGGACCCCAGATATGACTGTCTGCGGGCTGTCTCGGTCATGGCAATCATCATGGTGCATGCCATGCCCGTGGAAACAGTCAGCGCCCGCCAATGGTGGTTTAACAGCATTATGACGCCCTTCCTGCTGTCGTTTGTGGGAATTTACTTTATGCTCAGCGGTATGTTTTTGCTGGAACATGGAACAGAGCGCATCGGGGAGTTTTACAGAAAGCGTTTTATTACGGTGGGAATTCCGTTTCTGGTCTATGGCCTTATTTACTATTGTTATAATGTCCATGCGGACGGAGTGGTTCTGCCTGTCTGGAAGCATGCCGGCCGGTATCTGGCACAGGTGCTGACGGCCGGGCTTCCCAGGGCAGGCCATATGTGGTTTATGTATGCCATTGTGTCTTTTTATATCTGTGCGCCCTTTCTGTCCAGGATGGTAAAAAATATGACGGACCGGGAAATGAAGGTGTTCCTGCTTCTGATGCTGGGCATCCATGTGGTGGAGGTGGCCGGAGAAATTCTTGGACTGGACGTGAAGCCATGGGCCCAGTTTGTGCTGTATACAGGGTGGGTCTACTATTTTCTTTTGGGATACGGACTTAAGCGCTTATGCAGGAAGGAACAGTTTCCCATATTTGCGGTCCTGGCAGTTTTTGGCCTGGCCATGGATGTGGCTGCGGATATCGGCCTTTCATGGTGGGTTCCCCAAACTCCCCATAAGTCGCCGGCCATGGTGTTTATTTGCGCCGGAATATTTCTTCTGTTTGAATATTATGGCGGGAAGGTGCCTGTATGGGCGGGAAAGCTGGGAATATTTGTCAGCAGGTACAGCTTTTCCATCTATCTGATTCATTTCCTTATTCTGAGCTACTATGTAAATCCGGTACTTCTAAAGGATATGGCGGCCCGCCATTATATATTGGGAACCATGGTTTCTACCGTTGTGACCTTCTGTTTATCTCTGGCATGTTCCATGGTGACGGACCACCTGGCAGTCAGGCCGTTAGAACGGCTGGCTGAGAGGATAAGATTTGAAAAGGATAAGATTTAGTCCGCGGAGGTAACTTAAAAACGGCGGCTGAATGTACATAAGAACCAGGAGGAAATATGAGCATCAGTATTGATTTTACTGCAAAAGTGCTGCACAGGAAAACCTTTATGGACCGTGTGAAGGAATTGGCTGAGGCAGAGGATTATAACATTCATATATGGGATGAGGGGCTCAGGGTGGAGCTTTGACCCATGGGGGATTTGTATATAAGCTGGGAACAGGATCCGGAAAATCCAGAACAGTGGAATGTAAGAGAAAAGGGAGACGAAATAGCATGGAGATAAAGGTGATAGAGGGAGCATTTTCAGTCTGCAGGCTTAAGGAGCTGGGACAGGCCGTGATAGAGGACGATCTGTATTTTCTGGGCAGGACAGATGAGGAGATATCCCTGGTGTGCAGGACTGAAAGCGTGCCCCAGGACACTGCTGCAAGGGAAGATGGATGGAGGGCCTTTCGGATTCAGGGAGAACTGGATTTTTCTCTGATTGGCATACTGGCCGGAATATCAGCTGTATTAGCTGAAAATAGGATTGGGATTTTCGTGGTATCCACGTATAATACAGATTATGTTTTGACAAAAGCAGATGATTTTGAACGGGCCCTGGGACTTTTGGAAAGCCGTGGGTATGGTATTGCTAAATAGATGCACTGGCAGGATGGGACAGGTCCGGCCGGAGATGGATTTACCGCCACAGGCCTGTTATGGCTATTACCGAAGAACAGGTGCGTTAATACGACGGCAGCCTGGAAAAGATGGAGCGCCTCCGGCAAAGCTGCCGCATAGTTGGCCAAGGCCGGGAAAATGGATGTGGCATTAGGGAATGTCCGAAATAAAGGAAGGATATATGACATACTGATGTCATGTTTTGTATGGTAACATGACAGAAGATCCGCAGCAGAATACTATCAGCGGAGCTTGGAAAGGAATGGGTGCCATGGCATACAGTTTAAAGGAAGTAACGATACGTACGGATAACTCAGAGGAGGGAATGGAGCATATCGGGGAGCTTTGGCGCCATATTATGGACGGCCGTCTGCCCATTCTCTTTGACAGCGGGCATCAGTTCCGGGCAGGAATATCCCCTGTATCCAGGTACAGCGGTTATGACGGTGATGAGACAGGCAGCTACGACCTGACTGTCATGGCTGTCACAAGTGACTTTTTTACTCAAATGGATGAAAAGGTGAAAATGGGGCAGTACCGGAAATATGATGCGTGGGATGAAAACGGCGACTTGGGCGCCTGTACCCGGAAGGCGTGGGAGACAGTGTGGAGCCAGCAGAAGGCAGGA
Source organism: Enterocloster sp. 210928-DFI.2.20 (assembly GCF_020554465.1). Taxonomy (NCBI): domain Bacteria; kingdom Bacillati; phylum Bacillota; class Clostridia; order Lachnospirales; family Lachnospiraceae; genus Enterocloster; species Enterocloster sp. 210928-DFI.2.20. The sequence continues at coordinate 30,152 of NZ_JAJCHK010000027.1, read as the reverse complement.
ATCATACACAGGTGCTTTACAGAGGATTATGAGAGCACGGTTCCGGCTGAGTATACAAAGGACGGAAAGGCACATTGTTATCTGTACATTGCAGTCAGATAAGAAGAGGCTGAGGAAATGGAGTTATATTAAGGGGTATTAAGGGCTTGCTGCCAGCAATGGCGGCCGGCCTTTTTACTTTTCCTTCCTGCCTGCAACCTCCGTACAGGTGGGGGTGAAATTGCACAATGGAAAATGCTAAAATAAGGGGAAATTTGTCGAAATAGGTTGACTATGTAAAAGGGCCTATTTATAATAAAAAAATATGGTTTTTTACAAAAATTTTATAATCATGGAAAGTTAAGGAATGGATATGGACAGTTGGGCAGAGATGGAAGAGCAGATCCTGAAAGAACTGAATCTTCACAGGATGAAGGATGATGCTGAGGTTTTCAGCAGATTGGAGCGTTACTCCGGTTCAGAGGCCGGGGAAGCAGCCGTGGATTATCTGGTTCAGGAGCTGGAAGCAGCGGGGATTGAACATGAACGGCATTATTATGAGCTTATGAGAAGCCTGCCTGTACAGGCTTCTGTTACTGTAAAGAAATCAGGAGAGCCTGATTTCACCGTGGAGGCAATAGCTGCTGTATACAGCGGTGAAGCCCATGGGCTTACAGGAGAACTGGTCTGGGATGAGATGTGTACCAAGGGCCAATTGAACGGCATGGAACAGGAGGAACGGTTCCGGACATTTAAGGGAAAGATTGTCCTGACCTATGATATCAGTTTTCCTTTCTATTATGAAGCGGCGAGGGCAGGAGCACTGGGCATTGTGGCCATATGGCCCAAGGACATTCATCACCACGACACCATGGGCGGTGTATGGGGAATGCCGGGAAGCAGGGACAGGGATTTGTACCCTTATCTGCCCTATGTGCAGATATTGGGGCAGGACGGTCTGAAGCTGATTGAGATGGTTAAGGCGGGCACTGCAGCCGTGGGAACAGAAGCAGCCAAAGGTATGGCTGTGACAGCTCAGATGGATGTGGCCATGGACAACCGCATCGTAAGGTCCAGTATGCCGGTGGCCACCATTCCGGGCAAAAGTGAGAGCTTTGTGCTCCTGAGCGGCCACTACGATTCCTGGTATGAGGGGATGACGGACAACGGGGCAGCTAACGTGCTGATGCTGGAGACAGCCAGGGCGCTGGAAAAGTTTAAGGACAGGCTGAACCGCACCGTGGTGATTGCCTGGTGGTCCGGTCATTCGGACGGGCGTTACTCCGGCTCCACCTGGTTCTGCGACCATCACTATGAGTATCTGAGAAAGCACTGCGTGGCCCACATCAACATGGATATCTGCGGATGCAAGGGAAGCAATGCAGTCCGTTTCGATATGAGCGGTATGGAGGGAGAGGCGTTTAACGATGAATTCCTTGCATCCTATAACAGCCGCAAACCCCTTGCGTACAGGGCTCTGGACCGTTCCAGCGACCAGACCTTCTGGGGAACCATGACCCCTGTATCCATTGCTCCCCAGTTTTATATGGATGACGGACAGACGCCCCAGCCCCCAAAGAGCAGCAATATCTTAAGGCCAGCGGCCATGCCGGCGGCCTTTGGGGTGGGCGGTCCCTTTTACTGGTGGCATACCAGGGAGGATACCCTGGATAAGATTGGGGACGATGTGCTGGCCCGGGACTGTGAGATAGCGGCAAGGCTGGTGCTGCGCTACGCCATGGAAAAGCCCCTTCCTATTGATATGAATGGTTTCATGGGGGAGATGCAGTCCTATTTTGAGGCCTTTGCAGAGGAACTGGACCCGGACTTCGATGTGGCTCCGGTACTGGCGTCCATTGCCCTGACCCGAAAATCCGTTGAGAAGCTCTCCGATGCCATCCGGGCATATCCAAAGCAGGATGCGGACAGCATACTCATCCGGACAGCGGGAGAACTGGTGCGCTTGAAATATACGTATTCCAGCCCTTACGGACATGACTATGCAGTGGAGCACCAGCCCTATGCAGTGTTTTCCTCCCTGTTAGGAGTGCACAGGGACAATACGCCTGAGGACCGGTATCTGATGTCGCAGACGGATTTCATCCGCCAGAGAAACAGGGTGACAGGCCAGCTCCATGAGGTATGTGAGGCCATTGAATTACAGCTGTACCGCTGGCAGGTACAATAGCAGATACAATAATCACTGAGAAAGGACACGTATCATGTTACGTTATATTATCAAACGTATTATATTTGCCATTCCGGTGTTAATCGGAGCAACCTTCCTGGTGTTTACCATCATGGACCTTGCACCGGGCGACCCGGCACGTATTATCCTGGGCAGCAATGCCACAGAAGCAGCCCTGGCCTCCCTGAGGGATTCCATGGGGCTTAATGACCCGTTTCTGGTGCGCTACGGGCGGTTCATACTTGGGCTTCTCCACGGGGATTTAGGCACATCCTACCGCAACGGACAGGCAGTGTTCTCCCTGATTATGGGACGTCTGGGCAACACCGTGGTGCTGGCTACCTCGGGAATCGTATTTTCCGTTATCATCGGCATTCCGGTGGGAATTATATCTGCAATCAAGCAGTATTCCGTCCTGGACAATATTACCATGTTTATCACCCTGTTTTTGATGGCAGTGCCCACCTTCTGGTTTGCGCTGATCCTTGTCATCATTTTTTCACTGAACCTGGGCTGGCTGCCGTCTTCCGGCATGCAGCACGGATTCCCGGACAATCTTATCAGCCTGATTCTGCCTACCCTGACCCTGGGATGCGGATATGCGGCTCTGATTGCCCGCACCACCCGTTCCTCGGTTCTGGAGGTGGTGCGTCAGGATTACATTGACATGGCCAGGGCAAAGGGGCTTACGGAAAACGCGGTTATCTGGAAGCATATGTTAAAAAATGCCCTGATTCCCATTGTAACTGTGGTGGGACTGAACTTCGGAACCCTGTTAGGCGGCTCTGTGCTGACGGAATCTATTTTTTCCTGGCCCGGCGTAGGACGTTTTGTGGTGGATTCCATTTCCTACAAGGATACGCCTGCGGTGCTGGGAAGCGTGGTGACACTGGCAATCCTGTTTACAATTGTGAACCTGATTGTTGATCTTCTGTATGCGTTTTTGGATCCGAGGATTAAATCTGAATATCAATCATCATGGAAGAGGGCAAAGAAAAAATGAGCACATTAAAGAAAACAGAGAACAATTTGGGACAGGATGAAAAGGTCCGTTCCCTGTGGAAGCAGTCGGTGATTCAGTTCAAGCACAACCGGCTGGCCGTGGTGGGCCTGGTCATCATTGTCTTATTCATCGTTACGATTCTTACGACGCTGGCTGTTGACCAGATTACAAACTATTCTTTTTATAACGAGTATATCCTAAAGCAGGACCTTTCGCTGCGTCTGGCAAAGCCCAGCCTGGCCCATCCCTTTGGATGCGACGAGTTTGGCAGGGATCTTCTTCTGCGCATTCTGTGGGGAACCAAGCTTTCATTTGCCATCGGCGTGGTGGCCATTGCACTGTCCGTGATCATGGGAGCCCCCTTCGGCATGATAGCCGCGTTTTACGGGGGCAAGACCGACAACGCCATCATGCGCGTCATGGATGTGCTGCTGGCAGTGCCCTACATGCTGTTGGCCATGGCCATTGTGGCGGCCCTGGGAACCAGCACCTTTAACCTGCTTCTGGCTCTGGCCGTGTCCGGTATTGCAAAATACGCCAGAATCGCCAGGGCAGCAGTGCTTACGGTAAAGGACAGTGAATTTGTGGAGGCGGCCCGGGCCGTGGGCGCGTCGGACGGCACCATTTTGTTCCAGTACATACTGCCCAATGCCCTTGCCCCGATTCTGGTGCAGGTATCCCTGGGAATCGGTGATTCCATTCTGGCAGTTGCGGGCCTGTCCTATCTGGGACTGGGCGTACAGCCGCCCCAGCCTGAGTGGGGGGCAATCCTCACCACTGCAAGGACTTATATGAGGGATGCATGGCATATATCCGTGTTTCCGGGACTGTTCTTAATCCTGGCTGTCATAGCCTTTAACCTGTTTGGGGACGGCCTGCGGGATGCCCTTGATCCAAAGCTGAAACGATAAGGGGGAGCAAAACGTTGAGTCATATATTAGAAATCAAAGATTTACAGGTACAATACCACACAGAGGACGGGACCGTGTACGCCCTTAACCACGTTGACCTGGAGCTGGACGATGGTGAGACCCTGGGTCTGGTAGGCGAGACAGGGGCGGGAAAAACCACGCTGGCCAAGAGCATCATGCGCCTGATTCCCGATCCCCCCGGCAAGATCGAGGGCGGGGTCATTGAATTTGAGGGCAGGGACCTTTTAAAGGCCAGCGGCGCTGAGATACGCGCGGTCAGGGGCAACCAGATATCCATGATTTTCCAGGATCCCATGTCATCCCTGAATCCTGTGGTCAGGGTAGGTGAGCAGATAGCGGAGGTAATCCGTGTCCACGAAAAATGCACCAAGAAGGAAGCCGAAGAAAAGGCCATGGAGATGTTAGAGACAGTGGGCATCCCGGCTGAGAGGGCAGGGGATTTCCCACACCAGTTTTCAGGCGGCATGAAGCAGAGGGTGGTCATAGCCATAGCCCTGGCCTGCAACCCAAAGGTGCTCATTGCGGACGAGCCCACAACGGCGCTGGACGTGACCATCCAGGCCCAGGTGCTGGAGATGATGAGGTGCCTTAAGGATAAATACCATACGGCCACGCTGCTGATCACCCACGATTTAGGGGTGGTTGCCCAGATGTGTGAGAAGGTGGCCATTATATACGCGGGGGAGGTAGTGGAGAGCGGTGCTGTCCTGGATATCTATAAGCATACCCTGCATCCCTACACCGAGGGACTGCTGGGAGCCATTCCCCAGGTACACCTGCATGTACACAGGCTCAGTCCCATTGACGGCCTGATGCCGGATCCCATGGCGCAGAGGACGGGATGTCCCTTTGCAGACCGGTGCAAATATGCATTTGAGCGGTGCCGCGTAGAGCATCCGCGGTTCATAGATGCCGGGAACGGCCACAGAGTGCGCTGTTTCAAGGTAGAGAATGAGTTGAGGAAGGGGGCTGGGGAGTGATGGAACACAAGGGACTGTTAGAAGTAAGAAATCTTAAGAAGTATTTTGATACAAACCGAGGACCCCTTCAGGCTGTGGACAACATCTCCTTTTCCATTGAAAAGGGCAGAACACTGGGCGTGGTAGGGGAGTCTGGCTGCGGCAAGTCCACCCTGGGCCGCACCATACTGAGGCTTCAGGAGCCCACATCCGGGGAAATATGGTTTAATGGGGAGGATATTGTCAAGTACGACAAGAAGCAGGTAAAGGCACTGCGGTCCAAGATGCAGATTATTTTCCAGGACCCCTATTCTTCCCTGAATCCGCGTATGACGGTGAGCCAGGCCATAGAGGCGCCCCTGGTGCTTCAGGGCATTTATAAGAAAAATGACAGGGAAGGCCTTCAGAAAAAGGTCAGGGAGATGATGGATCTGGTAGGTCTGGCATACCGTTTTGCCAATTCCTATCCCCATGAGCTGGACGGCGGGCGCAGGCAGAGAATCGGTATTGCCAGAGCCCTGGCTCTGAATCCGGAATTTGTTGTCTGCGACGAGCCGGTATCGGCCCTGGATGTGTCCATCCAGGCCCAGGTACTGAATCTGATGCAGGATCTTCAGGAGCAGATGGGGCTTACATATCTGTTCATCACACATGACCTTTCGGTGGTAAAGCATCTTTCCGACGACATTGTGGTTATGTATCTGGGACAGCTGGTGGAGAGGGCCAAGCCGGATGAACTGTTTGAACATCCGCTGCATCCCTATACCCAGGCGCTTCTGTCAGCCATTCCCATCCCGGATCCGACCATTAAGATGGAGCGGGAGATATTAAACGGGGAGCTTAGCTCGCCCATCAATATGGGGGATGGATGCAGGTTTGCAAAGCGGTGTCCAAAGGCAACCCCGGAATGCACCCGTCCCATCCGTGAGGTTGAGGCTTCGCCGGGACATTTTGTATCGTGTCATCTTCTCTGCAAAGAAAACCAGGCAGGGAGTTGAATATAATGAATAATTTCAGGAGGATATATGTATGAAAAAAGCAATTGCCATGTGTCTCATTGCCTGTATGGTGATGACAGGCTGCGGCGGCAGTAAGGGCGGCGCAGGAGAACCACAGGAAACAGTGGCCGGCAGTGACGGACAGAACGTGAAGATCAAGGATGAAATCATATTCTGCCAGGGCAATGACCTGACCACACTGGATGCCACCATCGGACAGCAGGAGAGGGCATATTCCATCTCCAACAACATCTTTGACCCGCTGTTTACCTATGATTCCGATATGAAGATGCAGCCATGCCTGGCCACGGAATATGAGTGGGCGGACGACACCACCCTGAAGCTTACCCTCAGGGAGGGCGTGAAATTCCATGACGGAACCGATATGAACGCGGAGGACGTAAAGTTTACCCTGGACCTTATCGACCAGAGAGGGGCGCTGTTTGTAGGAAACTATGACGGATGTACCATTGATGACGATTATCATGTGACGGTTAAGCTGAAAGCTCCTAACCCTGCTTTCTTAAGCATACTGACCCTGCCCCAGGCTTCCGTGGTACCGGCGGAGTATGACGAGGCGGCCTTCGGCGCCAATCCAATCGGCACAGGCCCTTACAAATTAAAAGAAGCTGTGGAGGGCGATTATTATACCCTGGAGCGGTTTGATGATTACTGGGGCGGTCCGGCCAAGACAAAGCTTCTGACCATGAAAATCGTACCGGAGGCATCCCAGCGCACCATGATGTTAGAGACAGGCGAGGTGGATGTGGCTTATGAGGTTCCGAACAATGATATCTCCCGTATCCAGGAGAACAAGGACCTTCAGATTCTCACCAGCCCATCCATGAAAATCATACTTATGGAGCTGAACTGCAGTTCGGACGGCCCTGTGGGCAACCCGGATGTACGCAAGGCAGTGGAGTGCGCCATCAACAAGCAGACCATCGTGGATTCCCTGCTCTACGGATTTGGAACGGTATCCGACAACATTATCCCTCAGTCCGCCCAGGATTACAGGGAATACGAGACCAACGGATATGACCCGGAAAAGGCTAAATCCCTTCTGGCCCAGGCTGGTTACAGCGACGGCATCCAGCTGACACTGTGGACAAACTCCAACCAGACCAACACAGAGATTGCCCAGGTGCTTCAGAGCCAGCTGGCTGAGGTGGGAATCAACCTTAACATTGTGACCCAGGATGACAACACCTCATTCTCACTGATTGAGGCGGGCGAGGACTTTGACCTGATGCTGGATTTCTGGCAGACTAATACAGGACACGCGGACTATGTATTCAACGGAATGCTGCTGTCCACTTCGGTCAACAACTTCTCCCGGTACTATAATCCGGAATTTGACGAGACATATGTAAAGTATGCATCCACCGGCGAGGGCGAGGAAAGGGAAGCTCTTTTGAAGCAGCTTTACGATGATATGGTTACGGACACCCCAATTATCGGCCTTTACAGCGAGACAAAGGTGATTGCAGCCACATCAAAGCTCCAGGGACTGATGCTGAGCCAGATTGGCGCGCATGAGTACCAGAATGCGGTGGTGACAGAAGACTAGGAACACACTCTGGTACCGGGCTTACCGGTAGTTTTGCGGCGTAGCACCGGGAGGGCCTGGAGGCCATCACATGACCGGGAGGAACTTTTATTCCTCCCGGTTTTGCATTACCAGGGAGCGTACAGGGAGGGGATCCGGGAGGAGCTGATATAGCTGTCCCATGGCTTTCAGGTGGAGACGGGAATGGCAGGACGCCGGGATTGTCCCTAAAATAAAAGGATGTTATAATAAATGAAATGGCCGTCAGGCCGGTCGGGGGGTGTCAGTTTGATGAAGAAGATGAAGGTAAATCTGCGGATTAAGATAATATACACATGTATTATCGCTGTATTTGTCAGTGTTTTCCTTATCATGCAGTATTCCTTCAACCGCAGCAGGAATCTGCTCATCACCCAGGAGGCGGGCATCATATCCCAATATATGAACCGCAACGAGCTGGCGCTTACAGAGGTGACGGATTCCATCCGTAAGCTGTCGGCCGCATCCAGCACCAACAAGCAGGTGGCGTCCTATCTGAACCAGTCATGTGATGGAAATATATATTCTTCGGAGAATGTGAGCCGTATCCGGGCAGTGGAGGAGACGCTGACCTTTTACCGGAATATATTTTTTGATTACCGTCTCCACTATATCATCCTGGGAGCGGACAGCACGGTTTACAGCGTGGCGGACGGGATTGACAACAGCAGCTATTTTGGGGAGAAGTTTGCCCAAAGCGTCAGGCAGCAGCCGTGGTACCAGGAGTTTCTGGAGGGAAAGGAGGTATCCGGGTGGATTGCCCCCTGTATTTACAATGACAAGGGGGTGTTTAAGGAGAGGATTGAGTCTGGGAAGGATGAGGATTTCATCTTATTCATCCGGCGGATTAAGGATTATAATTCCCTTAAATTCCTTGGGGTGTCCTTTGTATCCTTTCCCACGGAAAACCTGGCACAGGTGCTGATACCCTATGACGGGGCGGTGCTGGCTCTCTTTGATAAGGGAAACCATCTGATTTACGCCACGGAGCAAAGCGATATACTGGATGATATATCTGCCGGACGGCTTTCAGAGGATTTACAGGAGGACCAGGATTATTTTCATTATACAAAGGACGGCCGGGAGTATCTGGTGAACCATGTGACCATGGCCGGTACAGGATGGCGTATGGTGAACCTGGTACCCCTGTCCCATATCACCCAGGCAGTGGACAAGCTTCACAGCACTGTAACCTCCCTGACGGTCCTTATGGCCCTGGGAGCCTGCATGGTCTGCCTTGCCATGTATTTCTATGTCAACGCGCCTCTTAACCGTCTGATCCATAAGGTGAGCGAAGTCAATATCGGAGGGACTAAAATCGCTGACATGGAGGATGCAAAGGGCAGACAGATGCCTGTATTCGGAATTGTGGAGGCAGAGCTGGAGATCAGCAGGATGGTGGATTATATAGAAAAGCTCTCTGCCCAGACCATCAAGCAGAAGGAAATAGAGCAGAATCTCCGCTATGAGATGCTCCGGGCCCAGATAAATCCCCATTTTCTCTTTAACACGTTAAATGTAATCAAATGGTCTTCCATGATATCCGGGGCAGGCAATATTGCGGACATGATTACCTCCCTTGGAATCCTTCTGGAGAGCACCATGAACCGGAGGGAGGAGGAAGTGCCCCTAAAGGAAGAAATACGTGTGGTGAAGGCGTGGGTGGAAATCAAGAACTGGGGACTTAAGAACCGGATTGAACTGGTTACAGATATCCAACAGGAGCTGGAGGAATTCAAGGTGATTAAATTTTTCCTTCAGCCGTTAGTGGAAAATGCGGTGCTGCACGGTATGGGGGAGGCAACTCACGGCACCATTTGGGTCACGGCTGAACCGTATGGGGAGCGGGTATGCGTTACGGTGCAGGATAACGGAGTGGGAATGGAACAGGGAAAACTGGATGAGATACTGAAGGAAATGGATGAAAACAGTAAAAAACGCCATGTAACCGGCATCGGGCTGACCAGCATTCATGAGCTGATGAAAGCCAGGTACGGGCCGGATTACGGGCTCTATATTGAATCCAGGATAGGATACGGAACCAAGGTTTTTGCGGTATTTCCATATAGGAGAGGTAGTGAGACATGCTGAAGGTAATGATTGTGGATGATGAAATCATAGTGAGGGTGGGTTTTCAGTCCTGTATTAACTGGGAGGCCTACGGATGCCAGGTGGTGTCCACCTGCGAATCCGGAGGGGACGCAGTGGAGTATATGAACCGGGATGTGCCTGATATCGTGTTCACGGACATCATGATGCCCGGCATGGACGGAATCCAGCTGGTGAAGTATATAAGTGAGAACCACCCGGATACAAAGGTGGTGGTATTGAGCTGTGTGGATGAGATCGATTATGTGAAGAAGGCCATTAAGCTGGGGGCAGAGGATTATATACTTAAGCTGTCCTTTACCCAGGATACACTGGTGGAGCTCATTACAAGATTAAAGTCCATGATTGAGGAGGAGCGGAAGAAGGCGGGCAGAGGCAGTCTGGATATGAGGGTGCAGTCCTTTAACCGGGAGGAGGACTTAAGGACACTGCTGCTGGGAAATCAGGGACCTGGGGACAATGAAATGCTCCTGGACCGGCTGGGATATACCTACAATCCCTTTGAGACCTACCAGGCAGGCTGTTTTCTGGTGGACGACGAAAGAATGAACCGGCCCGGCAGCGGTACGGACTCCCATATCAGAAAGTATGGACTTTTGAACATTGTCCGTGAGTATCTTGAAAATCTGCCTAAATCAGATCTGGCCTTTACCGGCGAACATGAAATTGTGGTTCTGTTCAGGAGAGAAGGGGGGGAGAGCCCGGCCTGCTTTTTCCCGGACACCCTGGATTTGCTCAACCATGCCTTAAAGACCCATCTGAACCTGACCCTTTCCATGGGGATGGGACAGGAGTGCTTAAGCAGGATGGATATTCCGGCAGGATTTGCACAGGCCAGGAGGATGGCGGCACTGCGCTTTTTTGACGGTCCGGCCGCCTTTCACTGTGGCAGGGAGGCAGCAGCAGGGCGCCCCTTCATCGCAAAACGGAGCGTCCAGCGCAATATGCAGGAGGCCATATTCAGGCAGGATGCCGGGGAGGCGTTCCGGCTGATTGACAGCTGGTTTGAGGAGATGGCAGGGCTCCGGTCCTACGACCAGATTCAGGCCATACGCCGGGGCGTGGTGGAGACCTGGGTGTTTATATCAGGATATTCCATTCCTGAGGGAGCGGATATGCCTGAATATGATGAAATATACTCCACAGGCGATTTTTGGGGAGCCGAGACGCTGGCAGATTTAAAAGGATGTTTTAAGGCCGCGGTGCAGTCAGTGGTGGATTATCTGATGGCCAATAAGAACGCCAATCCGGAGATTACCAGATTCCTCCAGTATCTGGAGGACCATGTGGATGAAAATATAAGCCTGGAGGAAGCGGCCGGATGGTGTGCCCTGGGAAAGAGCCAGTTCTGCATCCTGTTTAAGAAGGCTGCCGGCGACACCTTTGTAAATTATTTTAACGGGCTTAAGATGAAAAAGGCGTTTACTCTTTTGGGCAGTTCCAATATCCAGGTACAGGAGGCAGCCAGCCGTATAGGCATACATGATATCTCCTATTTCAGCCGTCTTTTTAAAAAATATTACAATATGAGTCCAAGCGACGTTAGAAAATTGTGAAAATCATACAATAGTTAAAAAGAATCATACAATAATTCAAATAAAAAATAGGGATTATTTTGGGCGGACGATAATACCAATAATCCCTATTTTTTTAAATTCCAAATCAGGGGCGGAACATTTATACTATGCTTACAGTAAATGAAAACGTGTATAGAAGGAGGGTATTTATGAAACGTAAGTTATGTCTGGCTTTAAGCGCGGTAATGCTGGCGGGGTCGCTTTCTGGCTGTTCCGGGGGGACCAGCGGACTGCCGGGAGATACGTCCAAGGCTTCGGAGGCTCCGGCCGGTAAGGAAGCAGAGGGAACAAAAGGGGAATCGGCCGCAGGGGAGGCCGGTGAAAAGCCCTATGCCGGGACAACAATCCGTGTCCTGAGCATGACCGGACAGATATCAGATGCAATTGAAGCGTATCTGGATGATTTTGAGGAGGAAACCGGCATCAAGGTGAATCTGGAACTGTACGGGGAAGCCCAGCTTCGTGAGAAGATAACCACGGAATTTCTGGCAGGCTCCTCCACCATTGACGCATTCCTCATGAGCCCGCTGCAGGATATGGCGGCTTACAGCAATAACGGATGGATTGAACCTCTGGATGAATATCTGAAGGATCCGGATTTTGACTGGGATGATTTTTCGTCGGCGCCTATGGAGCAGATTAAAATTAAGTCTGACGGCGCTATCGGAGCACTGCCGCTGTATTCCTCTGTGCAGCTGATGTTCTACCGGAAGGATGTATTTGAGGAAAAGGGAGTGAAGGTCCCCACGAATTACGATGAGCTGCTGGATGTATGCGGCAAAATCAACGACCCGGCTAATAACTTTTACGCGATTGCCTGCCGCGGCGAGAAGATAGCCCTTACCTCCCAGTTCTCACCGTTCCTTTACGGATTTGGCGGCGCTTATTTTAAGGACGGAACATGCGCCTTTAACACACCGGAAAATCTGGAAGCAGCCAGGTTCTATGGGAAGCTGTTAGGTGATTATGCTCCGGAAGGCATACTGACAGCAGGATATTCACAGATGACCCAGCTGTTTAATGCGGGGCAGGTAGGCATGTGTGTGGATGCAATTGCCCTGTACCAGACCCTGATTGATCCCAATGAGTCTTCCTTCTACGACAAGGTGGGAGTTGCTCCTATTCCGGAAGGTCCGGCAGGACGCCAGTCCTATAAGCAGGTTGTGTGGGGCGCATCCATTTATTCAGGCTCAAAGAACAAGGAAGCTGCATGGGAATTCCTCAAATATGCGGCAGGCAAAGATATTGCCGCCGACATCACTCCAAAGGGAATGCCTACTTTCAGGGCCTCTGTATGGGAAGATGAGCGTGTGACAGCTGCCATGCCGGAAGATTACATCCAGGCTTACAATGAAGAGATTCAGGCTGATACCACCAACCAGTACGGACTTCCCCGTATGACCGCGGTATCCGAGGCCAGGGACGCCATGGGCGAGGCTATCGTGTACTCCATCGAGACTAAGGGAGAGGGAGCAGATCTGGAAAGCAAGATGAATGCAGCTGCAGAAAAGGTGGACCAGCTCCTTAAGGATGCGGGAGAGTATGGCGCGGATTATCCCTACGAGGATTAGAGTATGTCTGAAAGCAACGGAAGGAGCCTGTAACAAGGCTCCTTTCTAACAACAGAGAGGGATGTATATATGAACAATTTTGTCAACAAACATATTAAATGGGTCTTTTCCCTTCCTGCCCTTATATTTATGATGGCCATGATCGCGGTTCCCATTGCAATGACCTTCCTGTTCAGCCTGAACGACTGGAACCTGCTGATGGGAAACGGAATGCGCTTTAACTGGGGAAAGAATTATCTGGATGTGCTGGCCAGCAGGGAATTTTGGCAGTCCTTAGGAATCACATTTTACTATACGGCAATCGCCACGGTGGCGGAAATGCTTTTGGGCCTTGCCATCGCCCTTGTGCTGAATAAGGATTTTTGGGGCAAGAACGGGGTAAAGGCAGTGGTGCTGCTGCCATACATGATGGCGCCTGTGGCAGTGGGACTTATGTGGATGCTGTTTTACGAACCATCCTCCGGCCTGCTCAATTACATCTTCACAACCGTGGGACTTCCCAGGTCTGCCTTTGTGTCGGCCAAACAGACTGTTATCCCTGCTATTGCGGCAGTGGAGACGTGGCAGATGACGCCCATGGTAGTGATCGTATGTCTGGCAGGACTGTCCTCTCTGCCCACAGACCCCATGGAGGCCGCTAGGGTGGACGGGGCAACACCTATCCAGACATTTTTCCAGGTAACCCTGCCTCTGCTCACCCAGACCCTGTTCTCCATCGGTCTGCTGCGGTTCATAGACGTATTCAAGTCCTTTGACCTGATTTACGCCATGACAAAGGGAGGACCGGCCAATGCCTCCAGGACACTGAACCTGTTTGCCTATGAAACGGCATTTTCCTATTACAAATTCGGCCTTTCCTCTACAATGCTTATGATATTGTTTGTGATTGTGCTGCTGCTCAGCGTTTTGGTCATGAAGATACAGAGAAAGTTGGTGGCGTATTATGGCGGTTAAAAAATACAGGGCAAAGAAAATTATATCAAAGTTATTATTCGGAATCCTGGTGCTGGTCATTGTCATACCGATTTTGTTTCCGCTGTATTTCGTGTTGATTTCATCCTTTAAGAATATGGCCCAGGTATATATCATGCCTCCCAAGCTCTTTGGATTTAAACCGATACTGGATAACTACATTTACATATTTAAGACACAGCACTATGGAACCTATATGATGAACTCCACCATTGTGGCAGTGGCGTCAACGGCCCTGTCCCTGCTTTTGGGAGTGCCGGCAGCCTATGCCATAGCCAGATATAAAATGGGGAAGGCCAATACGGCAATCCTGACGGCACGCCTTCTGCCCAACATATCCATTCTGCTGCCATACTATTTCATATTTTCCAAGCTGCGCATGATAGATACCTACGGTGTGCTGATTCTCAGCCACATGGTGCTGTCACTTCCGCTGATTGTGTGGATTATGGTGGGGTTTTTCAGCGATTTGCCTCTGGAACTGGAGGAGGCGGCCATTGTGGACGGCTGTACCAGACAGAAATGCTTTAAAGATGTTCTGCTGCCCATCAGCGCGCCGGGGCTGGTGACCTGCTCCACCCTTTCATTCCTGGGCTCCTGGAATAACTTCCAGTTTGCCCTTATACTCAGCGGTGAAAAGACAAGGACACTTCCTGTCTCATTGCAGTATTTCGTGTCCGGCGCGGATATTCGCTGGGGACGTATGCTGGCTGCCACCATTGTGGTTATTGTTCCAACCATCATTCTGACCATGATACTCCAGAAGTACATTGTGCAGGGTATGACGGCCGGAGCAGTGAAGGGATAGATTAAGGCCAACGGTCAGGTTATGTGAGAATACAGGACGGAGGAGGAAAAGGTGGAGATACCGGTACTGGTCCATGGGAAGGGAATCTATGATTCCGATGACATGAAGATGAAATACACGGGAATGATTCTGGAAGGAAGCCGGATTAAGGAGATGGGTTCCTTTGAGGAACTGGGTCCGGCATATCCCGGGGCCAGGGTCATGGATTTTTCGGACTGCTATATCCTGCCGGGTCTGGTCAATACCCACGTACATCTGGAGTTTACGCCCTGCCGGGACACCTATGGCATCTACCGGAGGGAGGACAGGAAAACCCGTCTGGCCAGGGCCGTGGAGCACGCCGGGACCCTTCTGCGCTCAGGCGTCACAACGGTCCGGGACGCAGGAAGCTCCATGGAGCTGATAGGAGCTCTGCGGGGCGGGGATGCAGGCGCAAAACCGGGGACAGAGCTGCCGAGGATTCAGGTAGCAGGGATGCCCCTTACCCCGGACGGAGGCCATCTGGCCTTTCTGGGAAAAACGTCCAACGGTATGGAGGGATTGATACAGGCTGTAAAAGAACGGAAGTCAGCGGGCTGTGACTGCGTCAAGCTGATTGTCAGCGGAGGCCAGCTTACCCCGGGCTCGGTACCGGAGCATGACTCCTACAGCAGGGAAGAAATACGTGCAGCGGTGGAGGCAGCCCATGAGCTGGGACTTCCCACGGCAGCCCACTGCCTGACAACCAGTTCCTACGTAAACGCCATGGAGGCCGGGGTGGACAGCGTGGAACACTGCGCCTGTTTCAGGAGAAACCCCTGCCTGGGACTTTTGGAACGGTGTTATGAGCCGGATGTGATGGAAGCCTTCCGCGGGGACCATCGGTATTTTATGATTGGGATATCTAATAATTACCACCAACTGGACCAGGTCAGGGAAGGTGTGAGAAAACCGGATGAGAGAGAAGCATTCCTCCTGGAACAGGAAAAGCGGGAATGTGAAATATTCGGCCGCCTGGCGGATTTGGGGATGCGTCCCCTGGTGGGAACGGACGCAGGATGCGGATATACCTTTTTTGACGAAACCTGGCTGGAGATGGAGCTGTTATGCAGCAGGTGCGCCCTTACGCCGGAAAAGGTGATTCACGCCGCCACCCTGGAGGGCGCCGGGGCATTGGGCTGGGGGGATTTCTTGGGGCGGCTGGCCCCCGGGTATGAGGCGGATTTCATAGCTGCAGAACAGAATCCTCTCAGGGATATAAAGGCGCTGCGTCATATAAAACATGTTGTGTGCAGGGGAAAAATCATAGAGTAGGGAGAATGGATATGGAACACATGTATGAATTAAAGAACACAGATACAATCATATCACCCAGCCTCATATATTATGAGGAGATCATCAGGGAAAATATAAAGAAGGCAATACGGACAGCAGGAAGCCCCGAACGGCTGTGGCCCCATGTAAAAAGCCACAAATCCAAGGATATGGTGCGGATGCAGATGGAGTACGGCATTACAAAGTTTAAAACAGCCACAGTGGCAGAGGCGGAGATGGCCGCAGAGGCAGGGGCAGAAAAGGTAATTCTGGCCTATCCGCTGATTGGTCCCAACATGGAACGTTTCGTGAAGCTGGCAAAGGCGTATCCGGATACGGTATTCTACGGTGTGGAGGATGACCTGGCCCAGTTTGAGGCTCTGTCCGGGGTGTGCGTGGAACACAATGCTGTGCTGCCCATGCTGGTGGATGTAAATATGGGAATGAACCGTACCGGAGTGCCCATTGAACGGCTGGAGGAGCTCTACCGTTCTGCATCCTCTCTTCCGGGGCTTCGTCTGTGCGGAATGCACTGCTACGACGGAAACCACAATAATAAGGACGCAGCTGTAAGACAGGCCCAAGTGGATGACACGGATAAAAAGGTGTCGGACATCATGGAACGTCTGAACGGGGATGGAATCTGCTGCGAGCTGGCAGTGGCAGGCGGTACCCCTTCCTTTCCGTGCCATGCGGGCGCTACACGGTGGTATCTGTCCCCGGGCACTGCGTTTATAACAGATGCAGGGTATTACATGAACCTGCCGGATTTGGATTTTATTCCAGGAGCTGCCGTGATGACCAGGGTCATCAGCCATCCCGCCAAGGGCGTGTTTACCACGGACCTGGGCTATAAGGCTATTGCTTCGGACCCCGCGGGACAGCGGGGCTATATCGTAGGTCTGGAGGATGCAGTGCCCATTATACACAGCGAGGAACACTGGGCATTCCGGCTGGAGGATGAAAGCAGGATACCGGCCATAGGAACCTGCCTCTATGTGATTCCAACCCATATATGTCCCACCACTGCATTGTATCCGGAAATTCTGGTGGCAAAGGACGGGCAGGTGGCGGACAGATGGCAGGTGACTGCGAGAAACCGCAGGATTACATACTGATTGTACCGGAACAAGGAGGTATTTTGTGGACTGTATTGAACTGTTGAGAGAGCTGATAGGGTTTGACACCGTTAATCCTCCCGGAAATGAAAAGCCGGCAGCCCGGTATCTGGCCGGAATCCTGGAGCCTATGGGGTTTAAGTGCGAGGTGCAGGATTTAGGCGGCAGCCGGGCAAATCTGATTGCTGTGCTGGACGGGGGAGACGGGCCGGAGCTTATGCTGAACGGACATCTGGATGTGGTGCCGGCCGTGGGAGAGTGGGACAGCAGTCCCTTTTCCATGGAAGAAAAGGATGGAAAGCTTTACGGCAGGGGAACCTGCGACATGAAAGGCGGGATAGCTGCCATGTGCGAAGCCGCCATGCGCTGCGCCGCCAGGAAAGAGCCCATGAAGGGGAAACTGAAGCTTTTATTTGTGGCGGATGAGGAGTGCTCCAATCTGGGTACACTGAGTTATCTAAAGACCCATGAGAGAAGCGATTATGCCATCATAGGAGAACCCACCCGGCTGGAGGTGGCGGTTGCCCACCGTGGAGTATCCAGGGATTATATTGATGTAAAGGGAGCCCCCAGGCATGCAGCCCTCCCGGCCGGGGAGGAGGACGCTGTGATGAAGGCATGCAGGGCAGTCCGGGCGGTAAAGGATATGAATGAAACGCTGCGCCATATCACACACCCGGTCCTCCCGCCTCCCAGCATTGCGGTTACCATGATGGAGGGATATGAGAAGGACAATGTGGTGCCGGGAAATGTACGCCTTCTCCTGGACTTTAGGATTCACCCGGGTATGGACCATGAACAGGTGGGGCAGTTTTTGGACAAAGGCTTTGAACAGGCCGGCATTGACGGCTTCCAGAGGACGCTGCATTTTTATATGCCCGGCGGGGAGATTCCACAGGATGACCGGTTTGTGAAGCTGTGCCTTGAGGAACGGGAACGCCAGTTTGGAATCAAATCAGATCCACAGCCCTTTGACGCATCCTGTGAACAGTGTTTCCTGGCAAGGGAGGGAATCCAGACCGTTATCTGCGGTCCCGGAGATATTGCCCAGGCCCATACAGTGGGGGAATTTACCTGGGAAAAACAGGTGCGGGATGCCGTGAGCCTGTATGAGAGAATCATAGACAGGGTTTTGTATAAAGCAAATTACATATAAATAAGGAGAGATGAAGATGAGAGACGTATACGAGGTTTTAAAAGAAAAAGGAATCACTTTGCCGCAGCCGCCTGCCAAGGGAGGCGTTTATACACCGGTACAGGAGCTGGGGGAGAAATTTCTCTATTGCTCAGGCTGCGGTCCGGATCTGGGAAACGGCAATACGGTAGTGGGCAAACTGGGAAAGGACCTGACAGTGGAGGATGGCCAGAAAGCGGCATACAACTGCGTGCTGAACCTGCTGGCAAACTTAAATGAAAAGACCGGGGATTTGAACCGAATCAAGAGATTCGTGAAGGTTCTGGCTTTTGTGAACAGTGCGGATGACTTTGGGATGCAGCCCCAGGTGGTTAACGGGGGCTCCAATCTGATTGCCGGGCTGTTCGGTGAGGAAGCAGGACTTCCGGCGCGTTCTGCCATTGGAACCAATGCCCTTCCGGGGGGAATCGCTTGTGAGATTGAGGTTCTGGTGGAGCTTAAATAGAAGCGGGAACATATAAACAGGAATCAAGAGAGTGGACGGGACGGACGTAAATATAGGTTCGTACCCGTCCGTTTTTCTGTCTGTTTTTAAATTATTCTTGGTTCTGTCCATTTCTTTGATTCCTTATGTCTTGTAAAAGCCTGCCCCCTGCTATATAATGGATAGCATAAAAAGTCAGGACATCCCAAAAAGGGGAGCTGACAACAGGATACGGAGGAAAATGCAATGAAAATGGTAATCATCGAGCCGCTGGGAGTGGAAGAAGGAAAGCTTTTAGCTATGGCAAAGGAGTCCCTTGGGGACAGGGTGGAGATTGTGTATTACAACACAAAGACAACGGACACCGCAGAGCTGATAGAGAGGGGAAAGGATGCTGAAATCATTGTGGTATCCAATCTGCCTCTGAATGCCCAGGTCATAGAAGGATGCAGAAACTTAAAGCTTCTGGCTGTGGCATTTACAGGCGTGGACCACATCGCCATGGATGTGTGCAGAAAGAACGGTGTCATGGTATGCAACTGCGCCGGATATTCCACCTGCGCTGTGGCGGATCTGGTGTTCGGCATGTTAATCAGCCTGTACAGAAACGTGATTCCCTGCGACAAGGTCTGCCGGGAGGAGGGCACCAAGGACGGACTGGTAGGATTTGAACTGGAAGGCAAGACGTTTGGCGTGGTGGGAACCGGGGCCATCGGCCTTCGTGTGGCAGCCATAGCCCAGGCATTTGGATGCAGGGTATTGGCTTACAGCAGGACAGCCAAGGATGTGCCAGGCGTGCGCTATGTGGATCTGGAGACACTGCTGGCAGAAAGCGACGTGGTTTCCCTCCACACCCCTCTTACTGAAGAGACCAGGGGACTGATGAATGAGAAGCGCATCGGATTGATGAAGAAGAACGCAGTGCTCATCAACACGGCCAGAGGGCCTGTGGTGGACAGCGATGCGCTGGCCGGGGCCCTGAAGGAGGGCAGGATTGCAGGCGCCTGCATTGATGTGTTTGAAAACGAGCCTCCGGTCAGAAAGGACCACCCGCTGTTTTCGGCGCCCAACACCATTGTGACGCCACATGTGGCATTTGCCACCAAGGAAGCCCTGGTGAAACGGGCTGTTATTGTGTTTGACAATGTGGTAAACTATCTGGATGGAACTCCCCGAAATGTGATTGGGTGATATTTGTATGAAAAAAGTCAGGAAACATATTATATTTTCCGGCAGGGTACAGGGGGTGGGCTTCAGGTACACCTCCTGTTACCTGGCCCGCCCCCTGGGCCTTACCGGGTGGGTGAAGAATCTGTGGAACGGCGATGTGGAGATGGAGGTCCAGGGAGACCCGCTGGCGATTGGGCGATTCTTAAGGAATCTGGAGCAGGGAAGGTTCATACACATTGAACATATGGAAGCAGAAGACATTCCGGTGATTGAAGAGGGCAGTTTCAGGGAAATATATTAACAGCAGTGGAGGTTTTATGTTTGGGATAATTGTGGCAGGAAAACGGGTATATGATAAATTTGCTGAGGATGAGATGACGGTCTACGCGGCCCAGGTCTCATTTTTTATCATACTCTCCGTGGTGCCCTTTATCATGCTGCTGCTGACAGCGGTCCAGATGATTCCCAGCATCAGCAACGCCAGGTTCATGGAACTGATTGTGGGCCTGGTGCCGGTGGATTACAAGTCCCTGGCCTTCCGGGTGGTCAATGACCTGTCCTTAAAATCCCCGGCAACCATGATTTCCGTCACAGCCGTCACAGCCCTGTGGTCCGCGGGCCGCGGCATGTTCAGCGTGGCCAGGGGCTTAAACCGTGTGAACGGCCACGGGGAAAAGCGCTGGTATGTGATTAACAGGCTGATTTGTTCAGGATACACCATTGTGTTTATCCTGGTGTGCATTCTGTCCCTGGGCCTGCTGGTGTTCGGCAATATGATTCAGGCGTTTATGGTGAGCCGGTTTCCCATCATAGCAGACGTGACCACCCACATCATCAATTTCAGGGCTCTGTGGGCGTTAATGATACTGATTATATTTTTCCTGGGAATCTATACCTTTGTGCCGGATAAGAGTCTGAAGCTCAGGGACCAGCTTCCGGGAGCCGTGTTCTCCACCGTTGGATGGATGGCCTTCTCCTTTGCCTTTTCCCTGTATTTCAGCCATATAGGGGGGAAGAATTACTCCTATATGTACGGAAGCCTTACCGCCATTGTGCTGTTGCTTCTGTGGCTTTATTTCTGCATGTGCATCCTGTTCTTCGGCGCGGAAATCAACTATTTCTGGAAGGAACTGTTTCCCGGGGAAACGAAGGAATAACCGGATTATGCCTGCTCTTGGATAAGGGGCGGGCTGTTTTTGTTTTTTTGGTGGAACAGTGAGGTGGTTCTGTCAGGAAAGGGGAGGCTGGCCTGTAAAGTAATCCAGAAACTCCTTCATCACAGCCGACAGGGGTCCGTTTTTCCGGCAGACCAGCGTAATCCGGCTGGTGAAGTCACGGGTATCCAGAGGCTTCATGAGAATGTCCGGCCGGACGCACCTGGCGATAGAGGCCGGCACCACCGCGACGCCGCTGCCTGTCTCCGCCCATGTAAGGCTGGTCCGGGCATCGTCGTTTATGCACAGATAATCCGGGCTGTCCGGTGCAAACAGGCGGTTTAACACCCCTTCCCATCTGCGGTACACAACCAGGGGACAGGAGCACAGTTCCTTAAGGGAAATAGTATCCGCCCCGGGACGGGGAAAGAAGCAGCGTTCCCCCACAGCCATCATGATTTCCCCGGACAGATAAAAGCAGTCATAGGGTTCCTCGGGAAAAGGGCTGCGCACAATGGCAGCCTCGATGATTCCGGTATTCAGCTTGTCCAGGAGCTGATATGTATTACCCTCGTAGATGCGGAATTTCACCCTGGGATGCTCCTGGCGAAAGGCGGCAATCTTTCCTATGATGGGTTCGGTTTCCACGGAAGAAATCATACCCAGGCGCAGGGAGCCCAGAAGTCCCTGCCCCATCTGTTCCAGTTCCTCCAGCACAGCCCCTGTCATGTCCAGGATGCCCTGGGCCCGTTCGTAGAGGACCTTGCCCGCATCTGTCAGCAGGATGCTTCGTGAGCCGCGCTGGAACAGGGTCAGCCCCAGTTCCTCCTCCAAAAGCTTCATCTGGGTGCTGAGGGGAGGCTGGGAAATGTGGAGCGCCTTGGCTGCCGCCGATATGCTCCCCTCATTGACAATGGCAGTAAAATATTCCATCTGTTTCAGATTCAAGATCGGAATCCTCCTATTCGTTAAACGTATATCATATATATAAAAACAATATTTTATATATGGTTGATTCTATGTTATAATACCAGGCAGTGTGAAAAAATACAATGGATTCCGGCAGAGGAGTGAAAGACAATTATGAAACGATTGTTCAGCTATATGAAGGATTACAAGCTAGAAAGCATACTGGGACCGCTGTTTAAGATGCTGGAGGCCAGCTTTGAGCTGTTTGTGCCCCTGGTGGTGGCCCGTATGGTGGACGTGGGCATACGGGGCAGGGACAGCGGATATATTCTTAAAATGGGAGGCGTTCTGGTGCTGCTGGCCCTGATTGGCCTGGCATGCTCCCTGACAGCCCAGTATTTTGCCGCCAAGGCAGCCACGGGGGCAGCCACCTCCCTGCGCAATGATTTGTTTTCCCATATAGGAAGATTGTCCTACACAGAGATAGACACAGTGGGCACGTCCACACTGATAACAAGGATGACCAGCGACATCAACCAGGTGCAGAGCGGCATCAACATGACGCTGCGCCTTCTGCTCCGCTCACCCTTTGTAGTATTTGGGGCCATGGTTATGGCCTTTACCGTGGATGTGCGCTCGGCCTTTGTTTTCGTGGTCACCATACCGGTGCTCTGCGTGGTGGTGTTCGGCATCATGGCAGTCAGCATGCCGCTCTATAAATCCGTGCAGAGACAGCTGGACAAGGTGCTGTTAACCACCAGGGAAAACCTGATGGGAGTCCGTGTCATCCGCGCCTTTAACAGACAGAAAAGTGAGACGGAGAAATTTGACCGGGAAAACGGAAACCTGGTCAGGATGCAGGTGTTTGTGGGAAAGATATCCGCCCTGTTAAACCCTGTGACCTATGTCATTATAAACATAGCCGTGGTGGCCGTCATATGGGTGGGAGCGGAACAGGCGGACAGCGGTATCATTACCCAGGGAAAGGTGATTGCCCTGGTAAATTACATGTCCCAGATTCTGGTAGAGCTCATAAAGATGGCAAACCTGATTATCATTATATCCAAGGCAGTTGCCTGCATGAACCGGGTGGACAGCATATTTAAGGTGGAGAGCAGCATTGAGGACAAGGGGAGGCACGGCTCCCGGAAACCCGGTTCTCAGAATTCCGGTTCTCAGAATTCCGGTTCTCAGAATCCCGGCCCGCAGAATTCCGGCCCGCAGAATCCCGCATTACGGATTCCCAAGGTAGAGTTTAAAGATATGGAATTCGTGTATGCGGGGGCAAAGGAGCCGGCCTTAAAGGATATTTCCTTTTGTGCCATGGCAGGACAGACCATAGGCGTCATAGGCGGAACCGGATCCGGTAAATCCACCCTGGTGAACCTGATTCCCCGATTTTACGATGCCGCCTCAGGGCAGGTCCTGGTGGACGGGACAGATGTAAAGGAATATTCTCTGGATGAGCTGCGGGACAAAACCGGAGTGGTGCCGCAGAAATCCGTACTGTTTAAGGGAACGCTGCGGGACAATATGCGCTGGGGAAAACAGGACGCGTCGGATGAGGAAATCTACCGGGCTCTGGATACGGCCCAGGCCCGGGAGTTTGTGGATTCCAAGGGAGAGGGACTGGATCTATACATTGACCAGGGAGGCCATAACCTCTCAGGAGGACAGCGCCAGAGGCTGACCATAGCCAGGGCCCTGGTGAGGAGGCCGGAAATCCTGATTATGGACGACAGCGCTTCGGCCCTGGACTTTGCCACGGATGCCAGGCTGAGAAAGGCTATCCGGGAGAACACCGGGGATATGACCGTATTCATTGTATCACAGCGGGCCACTACCATTAAGAGCGCTGACACCATCCTGGTGCTGGACGAGGGTCGTCTGGCAGGCATGGGCACCCATAAGGAGCTTCTTAAGGACTGCCAGGTATACAGGGAGATTTGTCTGTCACAGCTTTCAAAGGAGGAGGTGGAACGGGATGAGCAGTAAGAAGAATGCATTGGACAAGAACAGGAGCAGGGAGACCCTGAAACGGATCCTTAAATATATCAGCCAATACAAGTGGAGCGTCATCCTGTCTCTGTTTCTGGCCCTTATCACAGTGGCCCTTACTCTGTATGTGCCGATTCTGACAGGCCGTGCCGTGGACCGCATTGTCTCGGCCGGACATGTGGATTTTGCAGGGTTAAAGGGAATCCTCATAACAATATTGGGAGCAGTGGCTGTTACGTCCGTATCCCAATGGCTTATGAACCATATCAACAACATCATTACCTACCGGGTTGTGAAGGATATCCGGACCAGGGCCTTCAACCAGCTGGAGGTGATGCCCCTAAGCTATATAGATGTGCACCCATCCGGAGATATCATAAGCCGGATTATCGCGGACATAGACCAGTTTTCAGAAGGCCTTCTCATGGGATTTACCCAGCTGTTTACAGGCGTTCTGACCATAGCGGGAACGCTGCTGTTCATGCTTTCCATCCAGCCCGTCATCACGGCTGTGGTGGTGGTGCTGACGCCCATATCCCTGTTTGTGGCCAGCTTTATCGCTAAAAAGACGTTTGTCATGTTCCGGAAGCAGTCAGAGACCAGGGGAGAGCTGACCTCCCTGACCGATGAGATGCTGGGCAATATGAAGGTGGTCCAGGCCTTCGGACACCAGGAAGAGGCACAGAAGCAGTTTGAGGAGATTAATGAACGTCTGGCCGGATACAGCCTGAGGGCGACCTTTTTCTCATCCATTACCAATCCGGCCACCCGCTTTGTTAACAGCCTGGTCTATGCTGCCGTGGGCATCACGGGAGCCTATGGGGCTATCCGGGGGCTCATCACCGTGGGACAGCTGACCAGTTTCCTCAGCTACGCCAACCAGTACACAAAGCCCTTTAATGAGATATCAGGGGTGGTGACAGAGCTGCAGAATGCCCTGGCGTCCGCTGCCCGGGTGTTTGAGCTGATTGATGAGAAAACCATGATAGAGGACAGGGAGGACGCAACGGTACTGCGCGGCGCAAAGGGCAGTGTGGATCTGGAGCAGGTCTGCTTCTCCTACACGCCTGAGAAAAAGCTGATTGAGGATTTTAACCTGTCGGTACAGCCCGGACAGAGGGTTGCCATCGTGGGACCTACCGGCTGCGGCAAGACTACCATCATCAACCTGCTGATGCGTTTTTACGACGTGGATTCCGGAGCTATCAAGGTGGAGGGAACCGACATCCGCGATGTGACCAGGGAGAGCCTGCGGACCAGCTACGGTATGGTGCTGCAGGACACATGGCTTAAATCAGGCACCATCCGGGACAATATAGCCTACGGCCATCCAAATGCCACTGAGGAAGAGATTATCCAGGCAGCCAAACAGGCCCATGCCCATGGATTTATCATGCGTATGCCGGATGGATACGCCACTGTTATCAGTGAGGACGGAGGGAACCTGTCCCAGGGACAGAAACAGCTTCTCTGTATTGCCAGGGTTATGCTGTGCCTTCCTCCCATGCTCATACTGGACGAGGCCACATCCTCCATTGACACCAGGACAGAGATTAAGGTGCAGAAGGCCTTTGCGCAGATGATGGAGGGCAGAACCAGCTTTATAGTGGCCCACCGATTGTCCACCATCCGGGAGGCAGACGTGATTCTGGTCATGCGGGACGGTAAAATTGTGGAAAAGGGTAAGCATGAGGAGCTTCTGGGGATGCATGGTTTTTACGCGGATATTTACAATGCGCAGTTTGCCAGAGGATAGGACGCAGGTAATTATGTAAGAGAAGGGGGCGGGCATATGGGAGACGGACAGATGATGTCTGAATTGTATCAGGAGAATATGAAGCGGCAGAACAAAAACAGGAGGAGGAAGGATGTGGCGGCCTTCCTCTGCATCCTGTTGGGAAGCCTGATTGTAGCTGTCAACATGAATACCTTTGTGGAGCAGGGAGAGCTGGTGCCGGGAGGCTTTACCGGACTGGCCAAGCTGATCCAGAGAATCGGACTCAGTTTTTATGATGTCCAGATATCATTTACATTACTGAATGTACTTTTTAATGCAGTTCCGGCCGTGTTCGCATACCGGCTGGTGGGTAAGAAATTTACAATCCTGTCCTGTATCTGCCTGCTGACCGTGTCAATCCTGGTGGATGAGCTGCCTGTGGTTCCCATCACCGGGGATATCCTGCTGATATCAGTCTTCGGAGGCATCATAAACGGCCTGGGGATGAGCCTGGTTCTCAACAGCAGGGCCTGCGGCGGCGGAACGGACTTTATCGCCATGTCTCTGTCGGCAAAATACAAGGTATCCACCTTCAACTACATGCTTTTGTTCAGTGCGGTCATCATACTGATATCGGGAACTATTTTCGGAATGGATAAGGCGCTGTACTCCATTATTTTCCAGTTCTGCAATACCCAGGTTATCAATACCTTTTATAAGAAATATAAGAAAAAGACGCTTCTTATTGTGACAGATAACCCGGCGGCCGTGTCCGCGGACCTGCTGGAGCTGACCAACCACAGCAGCACGATTTTAAAGGGCTTCGGCTCCTACTCAGCCAATAAAAAATACCTGATTTATACCGTGCTCTCGGACAGTGATGTGAGAAAAATGAAGAAGCGGATACGGGAACAGTACCCGGATACATTTGTAAACGTTATCAATTCCAGCGATGTGGTGGGGAATTTTTACATACAGCCCCTGGAGTGATCCGCCCTTTTGGGCGGGTCTGCATCTTAATGGAATCTTTAGCTGACATTTCCCCAATCTTTATGTATAATAGTCTTTGAAACAAATCAATCTATGTAATATGAAGGAGGAATCATTTACCATGGAATCTGACCCTGAAGCGGCCAATATTTTATTCCAAATCACAATCTTAGTTATTCTGACATTAATCAATGCATTCTTTGCAGGCTCCGAGATGGCAGTGGTATCTGTTAACAAGAACAAGATACACCGCCTGTCCGAGCAGGGAAACAAAAACGCAGCGCTCATAGAGCGCCTGATGAAGGACTCAACGGTGTTCCTGTCCACCATCCAGGTGGCCATCACTCTGGCAGGCTTTTTCTCCAGTGCATCGGCGGCTACCGGTATCGCCCAGGTGCTGGCGGTACGGATGGCGCAGTGGAACCTGCCCTACAGCCAGACCCTGGCAGGCGTTGTGGTGACCATCATCCTGGCTTATTTTAACCTGGTGTTTGGTGAGCTGGTACCCAAGCGGATTGCCCTGCAGAAAGCGGAGGCCTTCAGCCTGTTCTGCGTACGTCCCATTTATTATATATCACGTATCATGAATCCCTTTATAAAACTGCTCTCTCTGTCCACCAGCGGCTTTCTGAAGCTGATCGGCATGCACAATGAAAACCTGGAGACAGATGTGTCCGAGGAAGAAATCAAGTCCATGCTGGAAACCGGAAGCGAGGCAGGTGTGTTTAATGACATTGAGAAGGAGATGATAACGTCCATATTTTCCTTTGACGACAAGAAGGCCAAGGAAGTGATGGTGCCCAGACAGGATATGGTGGCGCTGGATATCAATGAGCCGCTGGAAGAATTTCTGGATGAGATTCTGGAATCCATGCACTCCAAGATTCCTGTATACGAAGGGGAGATTGACAACATCATAGGCGTTCTGTCCACAAAGGCACTGACCATTGAGGCCAGAAGGACTTCCTTTGACAAGCTGGATGTCCGCACCCTTTTAAAGCCGGCCTATTTTGTGCCGGAGAACCGCAGGACCGACGCCCTGTTCCGGGAGATGCAGGCAAATAAAATCAAACTGGCCATTCTGATCGACGAATACGGCGGCGTGTCCGGTATGGTGACTCTGGAGGATCTTATCGAGGAAATCGTAGGTGATATTCATGAGGAATACGAGGAGGAGGAGCCGGAGCTTACAGAGCTGGAGCCCCATAAGGTCTACCGGGTGTCGGGCGGCATTACCCTGTTTGATTTGAAGGAGGAGATGCACCTGCATATGGACAGCTCCTGTGATACCCTGTCCGGATACTTAATGGAACAGCTGGGGTATATACCGTCCCGGGAACAGCTGCCCCTGACAGTGGTTACACCGGAAGCTGATTATGAGATATTGGAAGTGGAAGACAGAGTGATAGAATGGGTGAAGCTGACCCTTAAGGAGACAAAGAAAGAACAGGAAGAATGACGTACAGGGCATGGTACAAAGGAGGGAAAGTAAATGAGTTTTCTGTTGGAAGGCATTACGGCGGTAACCTGGCAGCAGGCAGTCATGTATGTGGTGGGAATTATCCTGATTTGGCTGGCGGTTAAGAAGGAATATGAACCATCCCTTCTTCTGCCCCTGGGTTTTGGCGCCATACTGGTCAACCTGCCGTATTCCGGTGTGGTGGACCAGATGGTACAGGGAAAGGTACCTGCGGCCGGAATCATAGAATGGCTGTTCAAAACCGGAATTGAGGCTTCGGAGGCCATGCCAATCCTGCTTTTTATCGGAATTGGCGCTATGATTGATTTTGGACCATTGCTGAGCCAGCCGGTACTGTTCCTGTTCGGGGCAGCGGCCCAGTTTGGAATCTTTGCAGCTATCCTCATTGCGTGTCTTATGGGCTTTGATCTGAGGGATGCCGCCTCCATCGGCATCATTGGAGCTGCGGACGGACCTACCTCCATCCTGGTATCCCAGGTTCTGGGGTCCAGGTACATCGGCCCCATTGCGGTGGCCGCCTATTCCTATATGGCCCTGGTTCCCATTATCCAGCCCTTTGCCATACGTCTGGTGACCACCAGGAAGGAGCGCTGTATTCATATGGAGTACAATCCCAAGAGTGTGAATAAACAGCTGCGAATCGCGTTTCCCATTGCCGTGACCATCATAGTGGGCCTGATATCACCGCAGTCCGTGGCCCTGGTGGGCTTCCTTATGTTCGGAAACCTGCTTCGGGAATGCGGCGTCCTGGGAAGCCTGAGCCAGACGGCCCAGAACGAGTTTGCCAATATAATCACACTGCTCCTGGGCATCACCATCTCGTTCAGCATGAGAGCAGAGCAGTTCGTGAACCCGGCTACATTGATGATTATGGTTCTGGGACTGGTGGCCTTTGTATTCGACACCATCGGCGGCGTGCTTTTTGCCAAGCTGATTAATGTATTCCTCAAGATGGCGGGTAAGAAACCGGTGAACCCCATGATTGGGGGCTGCGGCATATCCGCATTCCCCATGTCTTCCAGGGTGGTGCAGAGGATGGCTGCCAGGGAGGAGCCGGGTAATATCATACTGATGCAGGCTGCCGGCACCAATGTATCGGGCCAGGTGGCATCGGTTATTGCCGGAGGACTGGTTATCAGCATCGTGTCCCAGTATCTGTAGGGCGGAAGAATCGAAGTTTCAGACAGGCTCTGGAGTCAGCAGCAAAGGAGGAAGCGTATGAATATGGAACACGTAGGGATTGCCCTGGAAATTATGGGAAAAGGTATGGGCGGAATCTTTGCGGCTATTATCATCATCATGGCTGCGGTAATGATATTGGGCCGTATTACGAAGGACCGTAAGGACCATAAGGACGGTAAAGAATAGGAGTCCATGAGATGAGAATAAACAGGAAGGGGAGCACGGCTGGTGTAAAGCGTGCTCCCCTTTCTGTTTGTTTTTTTGGTAGTGGAAGAACTCCCTGGTCCCCAATTAGGGGAATCCGGGGCCCTGTGACGGACAGACGGATGCCTGTGAAGGTCCTGCGCTGGATGAATCCGGTCCGGAAGGTGAGAAAGAGATGGGTTCCGAAGAGAGGGCCGATCATGGGAAGGCCCCAGAGGCAGTTGTTGATGCCTTCTACAATGCTGCTTACCAATTCCATAACCATACCTCGTTTCTCCGACGCCGCAGTTTTTTGTGAGGGATACGGCTCTGGTGTTAATATCAATTAATCTGCCGCAAAAAGAACTGCAAAAAGAAAAAAGCAAGAAAATACGGCTTTATGTGTTGAAATAGGTACAAAACACAAAAAAATACGGTTTTTATTGATAAAAATAAAAAATATATTGAAAAATCATAAACAGGCTGTACGCATTTACGGCGGTGGAAAAAAAGAAGTATAATAATTACATTACAGATGTGTGCAGACAGGTTCGGAATATGCAGTACGAAAATTCAGAGTGGAAACATGCCTGCATACATATATGATCTCTCGGAATCTTGAGTGATCATGCCAGCAAAACTCTGGCATTGAACT
>NZ_JAJCHK010000026.1:0-80761 GCF_020554465.1 Enterocloster sp. 210928-DFI.2.20 | reverse complement strand
TTCAATGCCAGAGTTTTGCTGGCATGATCACTCAAGATTCCGAGAGATCATTATACTTTGACCATCCATAAAAATCTCGGATCGTATCATCAACAAATTTCAGGTTATTCTCAATCTCCGGATCCGCAAACATGTCCTCTGGTGTCTTTGTGATATCGGATCCATCCGTGACCGTCCTAAAAAAATGGTTTCCATTCTCGCTCGCGCACCGGATGCAGATTGTTACCATGCCCTCCAGACACACTTTACGGTCAAGCTGCTTTCCAATCGTCCTGAGACGCGAAACGCCAAAATCATCCGTATCTTCATGGAGTATGATATATACGATTTTTTCCGGATCGCTTACTTCTGCCTTGATCCGCTTTACAAGGCCATACATTGCATCTGCGATATCGTCATACATTTCAAACGAAGCGTTCCCTTTTTTATTTCTGTGGTTTTCCATAAAAAGGTGGGTCATGATATACCCCGCATCATCAATCACAAACGTCTTCTCCGGGTTCTTGTTGATTGTTGCAATAATCTTGTTAATATCATCACTGCATCCGGTCTTCTTAAAGCGCTTACGAAAAGGTAGTTCCTTCTTCTCTGTATTCAGCAGTACAATCTCATCTTCATCAAAAAATTTCAGACTCCGGCTTTTTCCGCTCCCGGATTTTCCGTAAATCAATACTGGTAATCCCATCAGGTTCTTCTCCTTTCCTATTCATACGGAATCTCTTCCTCTAGCGCAGCCTGCATCTCCCTTTCTTCCTTTTTCGGAAGCCAATCATTATTAAAGAAATCAAGCTCTTCCAATGCCGGGAACAGAACATCCCTGACGCGCTCCCCCTGCTCCACGGTCGTGACCCAGTAAATGGTGGTGTCATTCTTCCAGTACAGGGTATTTGGCATATAGCTGGGCCTACTCGGCATGGATTCAACACTGTTGTCCAGTTCCTTTTGGCTTATTACATCTTTTGTAAGACACCTGGGCGCAATCACGTAACTCTTATTGCTATGTATCTGATACACCGTAAATTCATGGGGCCATGATATATAGTTGATTGGAAGCCCTGCTGCGTAATCCTTGGCCGCCTTCCAGGCTTCATAGATATCCGGGTAATTCACGCATGTATCCTGCGCCACCTGTTTCCCCTGTATATAGTACCTGTAGCACTCTCCGGGTTCCGGAATATCTCCAATCAGTTCAGTAAGTGCCGCCTTAAACTTATTGGAAGCGTATTCCGTATCCGTGCTCAATCCCCACGTACTCCCATATACCAGATAGTTTCCCGCGATGTTTCCCACATAAAGCCCTGCACTCTTAAGCGCCGACTTCATCATTTTCTTTAGTTCCGCTGTTTTCAAAAACATCCTTCTACTCTCCTTTCATATTACGTTTGACGCTCTCGTCCATCCCGTTCCGTACCAGCGCCAATACCATATCCATTTCTTCAAAAGACAGATGCCAGGCCCCTGTGACCATAACCTTCACAATCCGGGCCGCCACATCCATCAGTACCTGCATCCGGAACGGTGTAATCTCTCCCCTATCCATTACCTTATCCTCAGGCTCTCACCGCGCGGCTCCAGGTGGGCCCAGTCAACCTGCTTCTCTGCCAGCAGGCTCCGGATGGCCTCATTGTTCGGGACCGGGTCCTGCGGGATAAGGAAGCGTCCCGGGATGTCATCAATGACCCCATCTATAACTAATGGCTGCAGGCCTCCATTCTTCTGGATGTTAAAACTGAACAAGGCCGTCTTAAACTTGGTCTTACCAATCTCCCGCATGTTAGCCTCCAAGTTATCCTTCAGCCACTTCTGGCGGTCCTCCAGCCCTTTACGCCGCATATAGAGCCGTGATTCCTCCTCCTTCAGTGCCTCGATGTCGGCCTTCATGCCTGTAATGATTTTGGCATAACCGTCTGCCTTTTCTTCGATTTCTCCCCACAGGCCTTCCATGGTATCCCTCAACGTCTGCTCGTCCACCTCTGGGTCATAGGCCATATCCTGCAAAATCTGATACTGTTCTGTAAGTTCATATAATCTCATACTTGTAATCTCCTTTTAAATCCCTTATACTAAGGGTGTGCTAAACTATTTGTCCATGGGCCTCTTGCGGTTGCCGCCGCTGGGGTCCATCTCTTTATAATCTTTCAAAACATTAACCCATGCATCAGCAGGTAAAGCGGGGTCATTGATTGCGCGTCCTATACCGTTAATAATGCAGGCGGAAGCATATTCCTCTCCATATTCCTCACACCATTCATGTAGCAGGTCTACAATGGCCTCTAAGTCATCCTTCTTTTTCATTGTCCTAACACCCTCCTACTCTTTGACATAGACAGACTTGGTATCGTTGTCATATACCAGCCGCAGCGTGTTGCCGATATCGTCCTCTATCATGGCCTCGTTGCCATCCATGCCCAGCTTGATATAATGCATGTCCAGTCCGATGGAACGGCACCAATCCCTGACCGCCAGCTCCGCAATGCTCTTTATGCTTCCAAACAATTCTCCTCACCTCCCTTCTATGCAAATATCAGCTCATACTTTGGTCTTTCACTCTCATACTCGACCATCGCGTAAAAATAACCACAGTTGTGATACAATTTAGGAATCCTGTCCTCATTATCAACATAGCCAAAGCCGCTTGAACATCCTACTTCTGATTTATATTTCTCCCACAGAGCATCCTGCAAAAGCCCGGCCACCCCATAGTCCTTTGTAAGGTATATCTTATAAGTTTTCTGCATCGTCATATCCTCCTCTCACAGACTAACGCCCATGGCCAGCGCCATGACCACGATAGCTGCCATCCACATCCCCAACAGCCAGATGACCGCCGGCACAATCCACTTAGCTGCCATCATGATTGGGCCGTCCCGGCGTCTCCTGCGCTGTCGGAAGGTCACCATACGCCTGTGCCCCATGATATTGGTCATCACCGCGGTGGCCGGTCCCACAAAATCCACACGGCAGCCGGGATACTGGACCGCTGCTTTGGCGCGGATGGCTAACTCAGTTACTTTTGTCATTGCGCTCTTCCTCCTTCCTCTATTTCGGCTACCGGATACGTCATAATAAATCGTTCCAGGTCACTCCCTCGTATCTTCCGCTGGCCCAGGAGCAAAGACGGGAGCTTCTTTGTACTGATAAGCTCATACACCTTGGTTGGATTAACCCTGAGAACGCCTGCCGCCTCCTTGACTGTGTAGATTGGCTTGTAAGGTTCCACCATCGCTTTTATCCTCCTTCCTCTCATAGTCCCTGCACGGATACCACCGTGTCCGTTCCGGGCACTGGCTATGCCGGCAGGTCTTGCATGTGGTTTTGATATGTACCGCCTCCATTCCTACGCTACCCCGTATTTGATGGCCATTTCTTTTACGATGGCGGTATAACCCTCAATCAGTTTCTTATCCTCCGCTATGATATCCACCTGTGATAACTTGTCCCTCTTGGATTTACACACGCCCTCGTCCGCCATTCGTCTGCGTTTATTGGTAAGGCGCTGTTTCAGGCTTACGCCCATCCGCTTTTCCAAGAGCTCGTAACTTTCTGCCCGTACCTGCTGAAAAGCTGTCCCGCCACCCAACTCCTGGGCTATCTTATTGATTAAATTCCGTGTATCATCCCGCCACGATGTGGTGTCCAGTGATACTACGTCCCGGATGCTTTCTATCCGGTCAGCATTTTTCTGGCTGGCTTCCTTAACTTCTGCCAGTTCTGCCGCCTGTCGCTTCTGTTCCATTTCCATGTTGATAAGAAGGCGGAGCTCTGGAGACATCTCTTGCAATCGAAGAACCATTTCCTTGGCCTTGTCCTCTACCTTAGTGAAATAATCCCTGGCCTGTTCGCCCCGTTCATTCTTCTGTGTCATGGAGAGCTTTTTTGCAAAACGAGCGGTAAGCTTATAATCTTGTGTGGGTCTTCCACCTTGGGGGTTTTCGACATCTGAGTCGAAAACCCAATAATCTGTATTTTCCTCAGCAAACTCATTACCCGTGATATTGCAGCGACACCATCTTGCGTATTGGCTTTTATCCAGCTCCAGAAACTCATACAGCTTCTTTGCTGTGGTCATCCCGTTCTTATCAATCCCCAGAACAATCTCGATTGGGGTTAACTTTGATGTATCAATGGTCGTGTTCAATAAATCATTCATTTTATGTATTCTCCTCGAAAAGTTCAATATTTTGAACTTTTGGTTTAAAAAAAAATGATGGAATATCTTTATCAGATAGATTGAGCAAGGTCATTGCTTTGCAAATGTCTGGCTGTTTCCATGCCCTAACGCCATTCATTTTTAGTGAAAGCGTTCTTTCTGACCAACCCATTGCAGCCGCAAAACAAGCTTGCGTTCCAAAAAGCTCTATAATTTTTCCCCGCAATTTACTATAATCAAATGCCATGTGTATCACCTCCTCTCAAGTTAAATATTTCGAACTACCCATATGATAACATCTCTTTTTTTCATTGTCAATACAGAAGTTCGATTTATTTAACTTTTTAGTTTTTTTTGTTGAACTATTGTTTAATTTATGTTATAGTAGAAAACAGAAAGGCGGTACTATTTATGAAAGAAGAAAACACTGCTATTCGATTAAAAAAACTAATGGACACAAGAGGTCTTCGTCAAGTCGATATACTGAACTTAGCGATTCCGTACTGTGAAAAGTATGATGTTAAAATGAATAAATCGGATATTAGTCAATACTGCTCTGGAAAAACAGAGCCCAATCAGAATAAATTATTTGTCTTAGGTGCTGCACTTAATGTAAATGAAGCATGGCTCATGGGCTATGATGTTCCCATGGAACGGCGCTCTTTAAACTTTCCTACTACGCCTGATGATTGCCCCTTCAATTCTGCCTTAGCTAAATTGCGGAATAATGATTACAATCTAACCAAAGAAGAACGCGAGACTATCAAAGAAGAATTGCCTAAATTGATGGAAAGAGCCGCCAACGCTTTCGACGGTCTTCATCGTAACGTATCTGATTTATATGATAACGAACGAGCAAGACAGTTGTTTAAAAGCTTCAGGGCATTAAATAGTGTGGGACAAGATAAGGCGTTCGAGCAGATAGCCTTACTAACTAAAATACCGGAGTATCAAAATACAGACGCCGAAAGCATCTGCAACGTTGGCATTATAGAATTTCAGCCTCACCGCAACAGCGACCTGTTTGTCATTCCTTACTACCGCGGCGGTGTGTCTGCCGGAACTGGAATTTTCATATTAGGAAACGAAGCCGAAGATGATATAGAAATTCCTAACATTCCAGATTACCAAGGCGCAGACTACGCCCTGGATGTAAGCGGTCACAGTATGGAGCCTGATTATATGGACGGGGATATTGCATTGGTGAGCCAGACCATGGAAATGGAAGTAGGGGACATCGGCATATTCGTTATAAACGGAAGTGCCTTTATCAAGGAACTTGGTTCCAAAGAACTTATATCACGTAACCATGAATACCCAAATATACCGATTCACAGTGATGACAATGTCGTTTGCATGGGAAAAGTGATTGGAAAATTAAAAGATTAAAAGAAAAGCTCTTAATAAGAACGTTATTAATTTGAGAGCTTATAGTCTAATATATAAAAGAAAAGAGGAAGAGTATATGAAGAAAACTTTTTTTGCAATTGCACTGGCTACCATTACATTGATGGCCTGTGGCGGAAAGACAGATGCTACATCGGACTTATCAGGTACATGGACATCCGAAAAATCAGGTGATAGTTACCAGGAGGCCATAATCACTGATAATTACATTGAAATTAATTGGATGTCAAAGGACAGTAAGTCATTATACTGGGCCGGTTCTTATGTTGCCCCAGAATCCGCAGTGAGTGAATATTCATGGACATCGGAAAACGATAAAGATAAGACTGGCTCCGCTCTACTCGCATCCGGCGATGATACGAAAGAATTTACTTACAAAGATGGCGTAATCAGTTATGATGTTTCCGCTATGGGAACAACCACCACCATGAAATTAACTAAAGCGGAATAAATAAGCAATAAACCCTGGAGCAGTGAACTCCCAGAGTTTTTTGTATAGGAGAATTATTTTATATTGGCATAGCCAAAACTAAGGAGGGTTTGCTATGAGAAAAACCAAATTAATTATTGCCACACTTGCAATATCCATGCTATTGAGCAGCACTGCCTTGGCCGGAACCTGGACGCACACCCATGAAACCGAATGGGGCATCAATACTTATGATGATCTGTGGTTTTACGTCAAAGACAGTG
The DNA here is from genome assembly GCF_020554465.1 of Enterocloster sp. 210928-DFI.2.20. Lineage (NCBI taxonomy): Bacteria > Bacillati > Bacillota > Clostridia > Lachnospirales > Lachnospiraceae > Enterocloster > Enterocloster sp. 210928-DFI.2.20. The sequence goes on along the minus strand of NZ_JAJCHK010000026.1, from coordinate 74,511 downwards.
GGGAGTATGCAGAAAACGAATGGATTCAGGATGAAGACGGTACATGGTATTGGATTGATGATGGTGGTACACTGCCCTCATGGGCTGGTGTGGCAACCGATGGCAGCCTTTACGATTCAACCGGAAAATATATAGACATGACCATTGACGGCAGAAAATATGCAACTGAAGAACTATATAACCAGCTCCAAGAAGGTATGACTTATGACCAAGTTATCTCCATACTTGGCAAAGAGCATGAAATTACTAATGCCGAACGCCGCCAGATTGGAAGTCAAACCTACGACTATTTGCAGGTCAGATGGTACTCTCAAGATGCAGAATCAAAAATTAGAATAACCTTTAAAAACGGTCTCCTTCACGCACGGCATGGGGATTGGCAATATTAATAACATAAATAGCAAAAAGCCCCAGGAGCTACCAACTCCCAGAGCTTTTCACATAGATTTCTCTTACCAGAACGAATCCCGGAAGATATTCTTTTACCCAAAAAAATTATATCATTCCTGGAGCGTCCTGGCAAGGGGCGTATTAATTTTACCCAATTTTAAGGAGGAATGGTATATGGGACAACTAAGAACAAGAAAACGCGGCTCCACCTGGGAATGGTCCTTTGAAGGGGCTAAAATCAACGGAAAACGCAACCCTATCAGCCATGGTGGATACCGCACCAAGGCCGAGGCCATCACTGCCGGCACCCAAGCTAAGGCGGAATATGACTCTGCTGGCCGCAGGTTTACCCCTTCGGACATCAGTGTGTCGGACTATCTTGACTACTGGCATGAGAATTATGTCAAGGTCAACCTCACATACAATACTCAAATAGACTATGAAAAGAAAATCCGTATTCATTTGAAACCGGCATTCGGAAAATACCGGCTGTCATCATTGGAAACCGATGTAATCCAGAAATGGGTGGATGGAATGAAACGACAGGGTTATTCACGAAGCATGGTTAAAAATACCTTATCCTGTCTATCCGGTGCCCTGGGATACGCAGTATACCCCTGTAAATACATCAAGTACAACCCCTGTGATTATGCCAGAATACCGAAGATAGTTATGTCTGATGAGGCCAAGGCACACACAGAATATATCTGTGTCAAAGAGGACTTTGCGGCCATCATTGAGCGTTTTGGGCCGGACAGTAATTTTTACATACCGCTCATGACCGGATACCATTGTGGCACGCGCCTGGGAGAGGCTTACGGCATTGACTTGCTGCATGACGTAGATTTCGAGCGCCACATCATAACCATCCAGCACCAGCTTGCCAATGAGGGCGGAAAGTGGTATTACCGGCCGCCAAAATATGATTCTGTCCGGACTATAAAAATACTCCCGGAATATGAAAAAGTTCTGAAAACAGAAATCCATAACCGCAAAAAGAACATGCTCCGGTACGGCCAGTACTTTACAAAGACGTATCAAATGGACGATGGCTTAATCTTTCAGGCTCCTTCCAACGTCAAAATTGTTGGCAAGGAAATAATGCCAATAAGCGCCAAAGAAAACGGCGAGCTGTTGACGCCATACTCTTTCAAGTACTGTGCCAAGGTCATTCATGAAGAATTGGGAAATCCTCTGTTCCACAGTCATTGCCTACGTCATACTCACGGCACGTTGTTGGCGGAGAATGGCGCCCAGCCCAAGACCGTCATGGAGCGTCTGGGCCACAAGGACATCAAGACCACCATGGACCGTTATGTGTTTAACACGGAAAAAATGCAGAACGATGCCATTGTAATCCTGGCAGATGCTATATCATAGCAACCTTGCCTACCACTCAAAAAAGCGTAGGCAAGAGGTAGGCAGGGCAACCAATAAAGATGTCAGATAGTCCGTCAATCCTTGATTTTGCGTGATAGTTCCACGACGGTTTCGACATGCACCGTCCCCGGAAACATATCACAACACTTCCCTCTCTCCACCACATACCCCCCATCCGCCAAGTACCTCAAATCCCTGGCCAGCGTAGCAGAGTCACAGCTGACATAAACCACCCGTTCCGGCCTCATTTTGAGTATAGTATCCAGACAAACCGCATCACACCCTTTTCTAGGCGGGTCTACCACAATCACATCCGCATGGACATGATTCTTTTCAAACTGCTCCGGCAGTACTTCCTCGGCCTTTCCCACAAAAAACTCTGCATTATGAATGCCGTTTATTTCTGCATTCCTCCTGGCATCCTCTATGGCCTGGGGCACAATCTCCACACCATACACTTTTTTAGCCTTCTGAGCCAGGAATAATGAAATAGTGCCGATTCCGCAATACAAATCCCAAACAATCTCATTTCCCGTAAGCCCGGCATACTCCAGCGCTGTCCCATAAAGCCGTTCTGTCTGTACAGGATTTACCTGGTAGAATGAAAGCGGCGATATCTGATATTTCACATTTCCAATGTAATCTGTAATATATCCAGGTCCATAAAGGTTCACAATCTCCTTCCCCATTATTACATTCGTTTTTTCCTGATTCACGCTATAGGAAATACTGGTCATGCCTTTAACCCCATCCCCACCGGTCAGCATCTCCACCAGCCGCTCTTTACCGGGAAGCTTGTTTCCATTTATCACCAGACAAACCATAATTTCGCCTGTCTTAAATCCCTTCCGAATCAGAACATGCCTCACCAATCCCTTATGTGAGAGCTCATCATAGGGCTCTATCTTCATTTCCTTCATAAACCGCTTTACAATATCCAGAATCTCCCTATTCTCCTCAACTCCCAACAGGCAATCCTCTGCTTCAACAATGGCATGTGTCCGCCCTGCATAGAATCCGGCAATTACATTTCCGTCCTTATCTTTTCCAAAAGGGAACTGGGCCTTGTTCCTGTATCTCCAGGGCTCCTCCATCCCCATAATAGGAAGCATATGAATCTCATCCTCATCAAATTTGCCTATACGAATCAGATTATTCATCACCTTCCGCTCTTTAAATTTCAGCTGTTCTTCATAACTCATGGCCTGAAGCTGACAGCCTCCGCATTGCCTTGCTACCGGGCATGATGGAATGACACGGGAGGCTGACGGTTCCATAACTTCCATGAGCCTGGCAAATCCATAAGATTTCTTCATCTTCATGGCCTTTGCCCGCACCACGTCGCCAATCACAGCATCCTTGACAAACCAGATATAGCCATCCACTTTTCCCACACCTGCTCCGTCCTCATTCATATCCTCTATTGTAACAATAAATTCCTGATTCTTTTCCATACCATTTCACCTGTCCTGTATTCAAACTGTTATTATGCTCTATTATTGCTCTCGATTTTTTCAACCCATTATTTTATCTCATCGTCCCGCTATCCCATCCCACCATCCCGCTATCTCATCCCATCGTCCCGCTATCCCATCCCCGCCCCCATTATCACAAAAGGCCGAAAACACACTGGTCAAGGACACATCCTGCAATCCCGTACCCAAACTAAATGTTTTCAGCCTTATATATTCGGTCCTGTTATTTCTCTATATTATCCAACCTTAACGCCTATTCCGTTGTCTTTCTGATATTAGACTCCAGCAGCCTGTTGTATCCCAGCCATCCTTTATTCTCCCCGCCGGACTGCAGCGCCTCTATCATGGTCTCCATCTTGGCATCCGTATTATCGGCAAAGTTGAGGGCCAATGCCTCCAAAAGCGCCGGCTTCTTGGGGGAGCCGTACTCTAATTCCCCGTGATGGGCCAGAATACAGTGTTTAAGCTCTGTAGCCAGCTTCTCCGGGAATCCCGGTATAGAGCGGATGCTTTCACCCACCATCTCAGTACCAATGATAATATGGCCCAGAAGCTGTCCATCGTCGGTATAATCATTCTCCGGGAAGCGTGAAAGTTCCCTGGTCTTACCAACATCGTGGAAGATAGCTGCTGTCAGCAGCAAATCACGGTTAATCATCGGATAATATCCGGCATAGTAATCACACAGCTTTGTCACACTGAGCGTGTGTTCCAGCAGGCCGCCAACGAATCCGTGATGCACGGTTTTAGCCGCGGAATGGAACTGGAACGCCTTTGCAAATGCCGCGTTCTCCACAAAATAGCCGCTCAGCAGCTTCTGAAGATAGGGATTCTTCACACTTCTTATGTATCCCAGCAGCTCCTCGTACATTTTCTTTATATCCTTCTTTGACACCGGCAGGTAATCTGCCTCCACATACTCTCCCTCCTGCGCCCTGCGTATCCGGCGTACATTCAGCTGAAAGGAGCTCTGGAACAGGGTCACATCCGCCTCCACATGAACGTAATCCATGGTCTCAAATTCCCCGACTCCGGGAGAACCCAAATCCCATATTTTGGCGTCAATGGTACCTGTCTTGTCCTGCATTACCAGATTGCCGTATTCCTTTCCATTCTTCGTGAGGGCAATCTGCTTGTTCTTACACAGGTACACATCTGCAATGTGCATACCTTCCCTGAAGGTGTCGATATATCTCATGTTCAATTTTCCTCTTCTTTCTATTTTATAAACCTATTTTATAAATCCACTTTTAAAACCCACTTGAAAAACCCACTTTTAAAACCCAATGATTACCCTGTCTATACGCCTGGCAATTCATACCGCCTCATACCGCCATCAGTTCCATTCATTCCACTCCCTGACAGCAACGCAGCCAGGCGGTTAACACTGCCTGGCCCCTTTGCCTGACTTCTTACATTACCTGGCGCAAACTGCCACCTGTCCACTGCCGCCGCCGGGTATCAAACTCTCCGGCTGTCATCTCTGCCCGGCTCCAATTCCTTTCAAAAGCCCAGCCGCTACCTGGCGCCAACCGTCACCGAAAACTCAATTTCCGTATATTCATCCTTGCCGTTTCTCAGGACCGCCACCTTAATCTTATCTCCTGCGTGCAGGCTTTCCACCTGGTTCTGGAAATCCTTCAGGCTTCCCACCTTCTCGCCGTTCATCCATGTGATGATATCCCCTGGCTGTATGCCTGCGTTGTATGCAGGGCCGTCTGTCACTGCCGATATCACATAAATGCCGGAAGGCATTCCGCTGTCCGCCATGGCCTGGCTCACTTCCTGGCCCTTGATGCCGAAATACGGGGCCGGGATACCGTTGCTCATCATTTCCAGTATACCTTTATAGTCAGATATGGCCACCACTGTGGTCATCCTGCACACTCCATCCTCGTCGTATTTGTCCGTGACCCACCCGATGAGCTCACCCGAAGTATTCAGGAGAAATGTTCCCGCCTCCGCGTCTCCGCTGGCGCTGGTATAGAACACCCTGGAGCTGCCGTCCACCGTATGGACATTGCGCACCACATAGGATATATTTCCATAATCGCTGGAATGGACAATACCCGCCGGCGCGCCGATAGCCACCACCATGTCGCCCTGCTTTACCCCGTAAGAGTTGCCCAGTTTGATGGCCTCCACCTTCTTAAACTGCTCGCTGTCCATCTGGCCCGCGTCCACGCTTACCACAGACAGTCCCATAATGGTATCGCTCTGCTTCACGATTCCGGCCATCATGGTTCCGTCCGGAAACGCTACCTCAATGGAATCAGCTGCCTCCACAGCCTTGTCCGGCGTGAGAATCAGTATCTCAGTGCGGGTCCTGGCTATGACCACTCCGGAGAACTGTCCTGATGTCTCGATGGGATTGTCAAACCAGTCCTTCTCATGCTGAATGGAATGGACCACCACCAGACTGTCATCCGCGTCACTGGCAATGGTGCGAAGATTGCTGTACAGTTTATTCAAATCATCAATGGAATAACGGTACTTCTCCATCTCAGAGCGTACCATCTCATCCACTGCCTCGGTCATGGCCGGTTCTGTGGGCTCAGTCTCTGCCGCCGCAGGAGCCGTGGTTTCCGGCTCATCCTTTGGTATGGTAATCTGGCTGCTCTCCTCAGGAGTCTCCTGACCTAAAATCCTTTCAGCCACAGGTCTGCTCACAACAAAACAAATGGCCGACAACACGCCAAACAGAACGGCACAAAAAATGGTCAACAGGATTTTCCGGGCAATCTGCCGTCTGGTCATTGGCTGCCGGACAATCTTCTCATTAATAAAGCGATGGGACTTGTCCGGAGTCTGGTCCTGCCGGTCTAAATCTCTATGCTGGTCAGCACGTTTATCCGCCATAGTACTCCTCCTTGCGAAGACTCTTACCCTCTATTATACGTTTCTTCCCAGTATTATGCAAGATTTTATATATGAAAAGATAGTAAAAAAGATAGTAAATATCGTTTTTTATGGTATAATTTAAATGTCGGCTTTTGGGAAAAAGTCCTTTTAAATCCAGCATTTTTACGGAAATCACAGGTGAAATCAATGAATCAGAAAGCGTTAAAAACTTTAGAATATGATAAAATCATAAACCAGCTCACAGAATATGCGGCTTCTCCTCTCGGAAAGGCCCTCTGCCAGAACCTCTCTCCTTCCTCTGATTTGGAAGAAGTGCGCACCTGGCAGGCACAGACTACGGATGCAGTGACACGGATCCGTCTCAAAGGTTCCGTGTCATTTTCAGGTATCAGGGATATCGGAGATTCCCTGAAACGCCTGGATATCGGCAGTTCCTTAAGCATACCCGAACTGCTCTCCATAAGCTCCCTCCTGACCGTGGCAGCCAGAGCCAAGGCCTACGGACGCCATGACGGGGAAGATGACCCAAGGGGAACCGGCGAACCCCAGGATGACTTCGACTCCCTGGAACCCCTGTTTGCGGGACTGGAGCCGCTGACCCCTCTGAACAATGAAATCAAACGCTGCATCCTCTCTGAGGACGAGGTTGCGGATGATGCCAGTCCGGGATTATCCCATGTGCGCCGTTCCATGAAGGTGACAGCTGACCGCATCCACACCCAGTTAAACTCCATCCTCAACTCCAACCGCTCCTATCTTCAGGACGCAGTTATCACCATGAGGGACGGACGTTACTGCCTTCCGGTAAAGTCAGAATACAAAAACCAGGTATCCGGAATGGTCCACGACCAGTCAGCCACTGGTTCCACCCTTTTCATTGAGCCCATGGCCATTATCCGGCTGAACAATGAGATGCGGGAACTGGAGATACAGGAGCAAAAGGAAATCGAAGCGGTTTTAGCCTCCCTGAGCAATCAGGCAGCGCCCTGTACAGAGGAGCTTCGCATGGACATGGAGCTTTTGGCGCAGCTGGACTTTATTTTTGCCAAGGCAGGCCTGGCCCGCCATTACAAGTGCAGCGCCCCTGTGTTCAATGACAAAGGCTATATCCATATCAAGGACGGACGCCATCCCCTTTTGAATCCCCAGGCCGTTGTACCTATCAACGTATGGCTGGGCAGGGAGTTTGACCTGCTAATCGTCACCGGCCCAAATACAGGCGGCAAGACTGTTTCCTTAAAAACAGTGGGTCTGTTTACCCTTATGGGGCAGTCCGGGCTTCACATCCCTGCGTGGGAGGGATCAGAGCTGGCTGTATTTGACCAGGTATTCGCGGACATCGGGGATGAACAGAGCATTGAACAGAGCTTAAGTACCTTTTCCGCCCATATGACTAATATTGTGCGCATTTTAAATGAAGCCGATTCCCGGTCCCTCTGTCTTTTTGACGAGCTGGGCGCGGGTACGGATCCTACAGAGGGAGCGGCCCTGGCCATTGCCATCCTCTCCTTCCTGCACAACATGAAGTGCCGCACCATGGCCACCACCCATTACAGCGAACTGAAGGTATTTGCCCTCAGCACGCCCGGAGTGGAAAATGCATGCTGCGAATTCAATGTGGAAACCCTGCAGCCCACGTACCGGTTACTCATCGGTATTCCCGGCAAGAGCAATGCCTTTGCCATTTCCCAGAAGCTGGGGCTGCCCGGATATATCATTGACGACGCAAAATCCCATCTGGAGGCCAAGGATGAGTCCTTTGAGGATCTGTTAACCAGTCTGGAATCCAGCAGGCTGACCATTGAGAAGGAACAGGCTGAAATCAACGCCTATAAGGATGAAATTGCCTCCTTAAAAAACCGTTTGACCCAGAAGGAAGAGCGCCTGGACGAGCGCAAGGACAAGATTCTTAAAAATGCCACCGAGGAAGCCCAGCGCATCCTGCGGGAGGCCAAAGAAACCGCGGACCAGACCATCAAGCAGATTAACAAGCTGGCTGCCAGCTCAGGCGTGGGCAAGGAACTGGAAGCAGAACGCGCCAGGCTCAGGGACCAGTTAAAGAAAACAGATGAAAAGCTGACCGTGAAACCAAAGGGACCCAGCCAGCCCATCTCGCCCAAGAAACTGAAAATAGGGGACGGTGTCAAAGTGCTGTCCATGAACCTGAAAGGCACCGTAAGCACCCTGCCCAATGCCAGAGGCGATTTATATGTCCAGATGGGCATTCTCCGTTCCCTGGTGAATATCCGGGATTTAGAGCTTCTTAATGAAAAGGACATAAGCGCCACACTGGGAGACGGAAGTTCCATAAGCTATGGTGGAAAGGCCGCTAGAGGCAAGGGAAGCGGCAGCAGCCAGATTAAGATGTCCAAATCCTCCACTGTGTCCGCTGAGGTCAACCTCATAGGCATGACTGTGGACGAGGCAGTGCCTGCCATGGAAAAATATCTGGACGACGCCTATCTGGCCCATCTCCAGACAGTGCGCGTGGTCCATGGCCGTGGAACCGGAGCCCTTAAGAACGCGGTGCACAAGCGCCTGCGCCAGCTCAAATATGTAAAGGAATTCCGCCTGGGCCAGTTTGGAGAAGGCGATTCAGGCGTAACCGTTGTGACATTTAAGTAGAAATCAGCAGCAAGGAGGAACTATAGCATGGCAGAGAAGCAGAGGATTCTGATTGTGGATGATGATGCAAATATTGCAGAATTAATCTCCCTCTACCTGATGAAAGAGTGTTATGAGACAATGATTGTGGGGGACGGCGAGGAAGCCCTTAAGGTATTTCCGGAATTCAAGCCCAACCTGGTACTGCTGGACCTGATGCTCCCCGGTATAGACGGTTATCAGGTCTGCAGGGAGCTGCGCGCTTCCTCCCAGGTACCGGTCATCATGCTGTCCGCAAAGGGAGAGATTTTCGACAAGGTACTGGGGCTGGAGCTGGGGGCAGATGATTATATGATTAAACCCTTTGACTCCAAGGAACTGGTGGCCCGCGTCAAGGCAGTGCTGCGCCGTTACCAGGCAGCACCGGCCCCGGCTCCATCGTCCACTGAACAGCAGGGCGAGTACGTGGAGTACCCGGACCTGATTGTGAACCTTACCAATTATTCCGTAATCTATATGGGCCACTCCGTGGAAATGCCGCCAAAGGAGCTGGAGCTTCTGTATTTTCTGGCGGCTTCCCCCAACCAGGTATTTACCAGGGAACAGCTTCTGGACCATATCTGGGGTTATGAATACATCGGGGATACCCGCACCGTGGATGTACATATCAAACGTCTGCGGGAAAAGATAAAGGATCACAACAGCTGGGCCATCACCACGGTCTGGGGAATCGGCTATAAATTCGAGGTGAAACGATGACCCGTTCTCTTTATTCCAAATTTATACTGGGATATCTGATTTTCGGTCTGCTGGGTTTTATCGCCATTGCCACATTTTCATCAAAAATGACCCGTGACTATCTGGTCCAGAGCAAGGCGGACGCGCTGTATGACGAGGCAAATATCATCGCCTCGTCATGCAGCACCATGTATCAGGGGAAACGGCTGGATTCCGAGGAGGTTTCCACCCAAATACGGGCGCTGTCCCACTATCTGAGAGCTGAGATATGGGTGGTCAACCGACAGGGCACCGTGGTTATGGACAGCCTGGGCGGTTCCAGGGTCCAGTCCTCCATAAACGGCTTTGACCCGGCATCCATCGGAAACCGGTCCTATACCATAGGGGATTACTATGGGATGTTCAGCGGGAACGTACTCAGCGTGTCGGCACCCATCACAGGGAATTACAACACCTACGGTTATGTGCTGATTCACCTTCCCATCAGCGAAATCAACCAGTCCCAGAACGGCATCCTGAGCATCCTTTACATCACATCCGCTGTCCTGTTCGGCCTGTCCCTTATTATTCTTCTGGTATTTACCCAGACCGTGTACCTGCCCCTTCGCAAGATTACAGTGGGTGCCAATGAATATGCGGCCGGAAATCTGGATTACCGGATTGATGTCAAGACCCACGACGAGATGGGTTACCTCTCCGACACCCTGAATTACATGTCCGATGAGCTGAATAAGATGGAGGAATACCAGAAGAATTTCATTGCCAATGTATCCCATGACTTCCGCTCTCCCCTGACTTCCATCAAGGGATATCTGGAAGCCATTCTGGACGGCACCATACCGGCTGAAATGTATGAAAAGTACCTGTCCAGAGTCATATCCGAGACAGAACGCCTTCACAAGCTGACAGAGAGCATGCTTACCCTTAACTCCCTGGATGCCAGGGGCTACCTCTCCAGGACCAATTTTGATATCAACCGTGTCATAAAGGATACGGCAGCCTCCTTTGAAGGCACCTGCGAGTCCAAAAATGTAAGCTTTGATCTTACCTTCTCAGACGACATTCAGATGGTCTTTGCCGACCTTGGAAAAATACAGCAGGTCATGTACAACCTTATTGACAATGCCATCAAGTTCAGCCATCACGATTCCACCATCTACATCCAGGCATCGGGGCGGTATGAAAAAATATTTGTGTCGGTCAAGGATACAGGTATCGGCATACCCAAGGACAGTTTAAAGAAAATCTGGGAACGTTTTTACAAGACGGACCTGTCCCGCGGCAAGGATAAGAAGGGCACCGGACTGGGCCTGTCCATTGTAAAGGAAATCATACAGGCACACGGCGAGAACATTGACGTGGTCAGCACGGAAGGCGTGGGAACAGAGTTTATTTTTTCACTGCCCCGTTCCACTAACCTTTAGGAAATGTCTGTAACACCGGATTTCAGGAGCTTATGGGAATGTTTCCCAGTATACAAATGTTTTATAATATCGTAAGATATTTACCAGGAAATTGTGATATAGTTATATTATGGTGAAATGTATAATTCATTCCAAAATGATTTAAAAAGAAAGGACAGGCAGACATGATTACATGGAAAAAAGTGGGCACCGCATTGTTAGTTGCTTCCCTTATTTCTTCCGTCCTGGCTCCTGCAGCCATGGCGGCAAGCAAGAAAAAGGTAGGCAAGATTTACCTCACCATTGACTCCGACATACGCACCGGACGTGATGGAGGAGATGTGGAGGTCACTGCTACCGGAGACAATACCGGTCTTTATTATGTAGACTCCTGGGAGGTCACCAATGATGATGGAGACACCTGGAGCAGTTCCAAACCGCCTCAGGTAGACATCATCCTGGGGGTGGAGGATGAGGAGGAATACTATTTTTCCAATACATCATCCAGCAACTTCAAGCTGACCTTAGGCTCCTCCAGCAAATACCGCTTTGATAAGATTAAATTCGTAAACGCTAAACGTCAGGACAGCAACGCCACTCTTATCCTTACGGTCCAGCTCGTATTTGACAAGGATGCGGATACCAGCGCAGCTGCTGCCCCCTCCAACCTTCAGTGGGATTCCGCCCACAATGGTAACGTTTCCTGGAACGAGGTTTCAAGCGCCAAATATTATCAGACCCAGCTGATTAAAAATGGAGCTGCCATAGGCGAAATCAAGGACATCTATAATACCTCCTATGATTTCAGGGAGCAGATTACGGCACCCGGCACCTATCAGTTCAAGGTCCGCTCCGTAAAGTCCAGCAACAGCGCCAAGAGCAGCTGGAACACATCCGGCTCATGGACAGTAAGCGAAGCAGATATCGCTGCCTTGGGCAATACTGTCTCGGACAATTCCCAGCCAGCGGCAGGCACCTGGCAGACAGCAGCGGACGGCCGCTGGTGGTACAGCAATGCAGACGGCTCCTATCCGGTTTCCAGCTGGCAGCAGATTAACGGCCAGTGGTACTATTTTGACGCAGAGGGATATATGGCCACAGGATGGATTGAACTGGACGGTAAGAGCTATTACCTGGATCCTTCCACCGGAGCCATGTATGCCAATACACGTACACCTGATAACTTCTGGGTTGATGCGTCCGGCGTATGGATTCCCGGAATGTAGCTGGATTCCCGGAATGTACCTGACCGGGTATTTACAGGCAAAAGATACGTACCACTTGGAAAAAGTTCATTTATCAGACAAATTATACAAACAAGGAGCAGGCACATTGAAACAAAGGTGCCTGCTCCTTATTAATTTGCTAAATGTGTGTATACCTTGATAAGCCCTTGCAGCTTTAGCCATACAGTACCGGCCCTACAATACCGGCCTTACAATACCAGCCCTACAGTACCAGCCTCGCGGCCCCGTATATGCCTGCGTCATTTCCCAGGGTGGCAAGTCCCAGCTTACCCTTGTACTCGGATATGGGGGTAAAATAATCATAATGCTTCTGGATAACATCGATCAGAAACTGTCCTGCCTTGGATACGCCTCCGCCTATAACGAAAATTTCCGGGTCAACAATCATGACCGCCATGGATAAGGCCAGTCCCAGGTAGCGTCCCACCACATCCATCACTTCGTTGGCCAGCTCATCCCCTGCCTTGGCTGCGTCCAGCACATCCTTGGCCGTGACATCCGCGCCATATTCCCGCAGGGCAGATGGCTTATCGCTGGCTTCCATCTTCCTTCTGGCCTCCCTGGCTATGCCTGTGGCCGAACAAATCTGCTCCACACAGCCCACTCCTCCGCAGTTGCAGTGCTCCCATTCCTCATCTCTTACGTGAATGTGGCCAATTTCACCGCCCAGACCGTGACGGCCGGCAATGATTTTCTCATCAATGATGACACCGCCACCCACACCGGTTCCCAGGGTAATCATGACCAAATCCTTATATCCCTTGCCTCCGCCCTGCCACATCTCTCCCAGGGCAGCCACGTTGGCGTCATTTCCGCTCTTTACAGTGACTCCGTCCAGCAGGCGGCTGAGTTCTTCCTGGGGATTCATCCGGCGCCATCCCAGGTTAACACATACCTCCACAAATCCATCCGGCATCACCGGTCCGGGGACTCCCAGCCCGATACCTACAAGGTCCGTCTTGAGACTCAGCCCTCTTTCCTCCATCCTGGCACGGATGGACCGGGCCACATCAGGAAGGATATGCGTTCCGCCTTCCTCCTTACGGGTCTTTACTTCCCACTTGTCCAAAAGCTCTCCCGTAATCTCAAAAAGTCCGATTTTTACCGAAGTTCCTCCGACATCTACTCCGATACATTTCATCCCCATGGTATCTATACTTCCTTTCACTTTTATTCCTGCATCACTGCAGCTTTATTTCCGTCATTTTCTGAGGTCCCATGACAAGAAGCGTTCCCGGGAACCTTCCTGCTGATACCTTGCTGACCGTAAAATCAAATGTTCCGTTATATTTCTCCGTACCTGTCATGTTGTAAACCTTGCAGGAACTGTCATTATACAAAAGAACCAAATCACCGTCAATATCAAATCCGGTATACTGGTAGTTAAAGGTCTTTTCAAAAACAGGGCTTCCTTCCCTGTCATAAATTCTCAGTTTGTAAGGATCGCCGCCTTCCACATTATCTGTAACAATGCCAACCTTATCCTGAGCATATGTAATGCTCCTTATATTCTCCTCTATGGGAATCTGGCTCACCAGCTCCGGCGATGTCTCCACTCTGGTTGAAAAGAACTGTATTCCCTTATCCGTAAATATGACGGAATGGCTTTCATCCAGAAACCTGACCCTGCCCGCCATGGCATCTCCCAGGTCCTTGGGAAAGAATATACCCACTACGCGGTTGGGATCATTTTTACCCAGTCCAAAATTATAAAATACAATCTTGCATTTTATCACACCCTGATCCAGATACATATAGGATGTGATAAGCTGCGTGCCATTTGGAGAAAGACTTAAGTCCACCGGATACCCGTCCCCTGACAGCAGAGACTTTACCATGATGTCCAGAGGGCTTCCATCTCTTTTATATAAATAGATATAGCTGGCCTTGGAATCCTCCTGAAGGGCAGCCACCACGCCCTTGGCGGACACTGTAACCCTCAATATGGGCAGCAGCGTGGTGGCCTGGCCCTGGGTCCCGTTCTTATCGCATATGTAGATGCTGTTGCCCTGCTGGTCCCCAATGGCCACAAAATCGCCGTTGACCGATACCACGGGGGTTCTCATCTCATAGCTCTGCACCCATACCACCTTGCCCTTGGCGTCCAGATAGGTAGCTCCATCCTTGGTATATTTGAGGACTCCGTCCCCGAAATCCCTGTACCCGCAGAAGCTCCCTTCACCCTGGGCCGCGGCTTCCTGGGCCTCAGCCACCAGGTCCCGCTCCCATACTGTCTGGTAATCCGTAAAGGTATGATAACGTTCATAGCGGAACAGCACCAGGGCTGCTATGGCTGCCAGGCCAACAAGCACAGCCAGAATAATCAGGCGCTTCCTGACTACACGCTGGTGCGCCTTGTGAACGATTTCCCGGCTGTCCTCCTCTTCCTGGAAGGGACTGCCGGAAGGTACGATTTGACGCTTCAGCTGCTTTTTTTTATTTTCACGGCTCATAGAATTGGTACTGCCCATCCTGCGTTCTCCCAAAATTCGTCTTTTGCGTATATGCAATAGTATACAACAATTTTGGATAAAACGCATTATCTTTTTCCGCCAGAAGTTTCCAGGCATATACTTATGGAATCAAAAGCTTTTGACCTGCAAATATGCTGTTTTCATCTGTCAGGGAATTAACCCTGCAGATTTCATCTATATGCTGCAGATTATGATACAGCTTAAAGCAGATTCCGTACAATGTCTCCCCATCCGCCACGGTATACACCTTGTAGCTGGCAGAAGACACAGTCTGGTCATCAGCTTCCCCTCTTCCTCCGGTTGGCGGCAGAGTGGAATCATCGGCCGGAGCTTTTGTCTGCTCCGCCGACTGACTATTGCCAGACTCCGTCTGGTCATTTTTCTTCTGGACTGAATCAGTCTGGGACGCACCCTTGCCGGATGTCTGGCCATTTTCCTGGCCCGTCCCGCCCTTCTGGCTGCTGCTCTGACCTGATGCTGCTGACTGGCCGCTTCCCTGACCGGCCGCTGCTGTCTGACCGCTTCCCTGGCCCGATGCCGCCGTCTGGCCGCTTCCCTGGTCCGGTGCCGCTGTCTGACCGCTTCCCCGGTCCGATGCCGCCGTCTGGCCGCTTCCCTGGCCTGATGCCGCTGACTGGCCGCTTCCCTGATCCGCTGCCGCCGTCTGGCCGCTTCCCTGGCCTGTCCCGCCTGTCTGGCCGCTATTTGACGGTGCCAGTGTTTCCGGTGTCACCCTGGAGGGCTTCTCATCTCCATTCTCCGGTGACGGGGCCGTAGTGGGATATACCTTTCCCGATGCCTCCTCAATCACATAATCAGGCTCGTCCGCAGCGGACCAGCCCTTTCCGGAAGGATTTTCTGTTCCGCCCTTACCTGTAAACGCCATCAGGCCGTCCTTTATATTTCCTTCCGGCACCACGGACGCAATCACACTTTCCATCTGGTGCATTTTCTGATAATTATTGAACATGGCCACGCCGCCTGCCAGTACCGTCACAGCCAGGACGCTGCACAGACCCGACAAAACTCCCACCGTGCTCCGGTGGCGTCCTGCCTCCACCCTTCGCTCGTCCATTTTCTGCTTAAAGTTCTGGATGACCTTATCATCCACTCCTGTTTCTGCCCTTGGCACATCCTTGCGCAGTATCATGTAATCCTGCATCATCTGGTTGCGCTCATAATATATGCTGTATCCTCTCAACTTGTAAAATCCGTCAGAGGATGTTATGTAAACAGCTTCCTCGCCCTCCAGACCGCAGTTCAGATACATGAGCTGGTTCTTTCCCGTAAAATACTGACTGTGCTGCTTCCAATAAGTCAGAGGGCTTAAGGTACAGCCGGGTCCTGCGCAGAGAAACCATCCCTGGACCGTGCGTTTGGGAAACATCTGCTCCACATCCTGGTAGGCCTTTTTCCAGGCATCCTCGGTGAAGGCCACTTTTCCGCCTTCCTCGGTGACTGAATCCATTTCCAGGGCTCCATCCACAAAAACAAAGGGTATGTCCTCATGGGTCTCCCTGCTTCCCAAAAGCAGACCCACACGCAAATCAGCCCCCTTTGCCGGCTGGAGGCGTTTTAAATAAGTATTTACATAATCTTCCAGATATAATTTTAAAACCTGGTCCCTCTCACCTATCTGCCGGAAATTCTTCGGCAGCTTAGGGAAGGGTTCATATAATTCTCCCATAGAATCACCCCGCTGTTTTTAATCCAAACAAGCATAGCAGATTCCCGGCGCAGAATTTGTCATATTATGGCAGCATTTTCCCATAATCGTTCGACAAGAAAAATGCTTTCGCAAATACAGTCCGCCATTTTCATCACCATGGACAGGCGCACGCTCTGGAGCATGACCGGATCCCGGCTGCCCACTCCGCCTACGATTCCGGTTATGGCTATGTCGCCCACGGCCTGCAGTTCCTTGGACACTCCCAGTCCCGGCTGAAGCGCTCCCCGCCCCAGGGTCGCGTATCCCACATGGTCCAGGCTTCCCACCGAAGCATCAATGGCAACCACCACATAGTCAGGATAGTGAAGCCGTATATACCTGGCGTACAAATCCAGATTCATGGCATGGACCGGCTTGTCAAGTGTTCCGATGACCGCGGCTCCCTTAAGCCGCCGGCTGCGGAGCATATGTCCCACCAGAGGGCCCAGGCTGTCTCCGGTAGACCGGTCTGTGCCGATACACAGGAACATGATTCCGTCCTTTCCCTTGGCTGCCATCTCCTCTCTGATAAGCCGGTCCAGGTGCATGGCAAAGCCCTCTGTTTCAAAACCTTCTGATGTATTATAATAAGATATGTCTTCCCGTTTTTGTACGTTAAATGTTTTCCATAATTTCATAGCTAAGTTGTCCACCCAAACATGTTATAATCATCGCCCGGCTTAAGTGGGCTGTTTTTATAGTATAGGCTTGGGTATTTGAAATTATGCATGAAAAAAGGACACACGGATTGACAGTATCCGCATGTCCCTGTCTGCCTGTCTGCCATATCATGGCCGGGCCAGAACCTTTGGGGCAGTTCCGGCCGGGCAGTTTTTTATTATATACTGCTTATGTCTTCAGTCTGTAGTATCCTCTTAATTAAAACAGCTTCTCCTTATATACCCCTGATTGGATCAGCCCTCTGATAGCGTCCGCCACGGCCTGTTTATCTTCCCTGTAGGTAACGCCAAACCATTTATCCGGGGTGTCAAGGACGGTCACTCTCGCCTTCTTATTCTGTACCAGATTGTCTATGATTTTAGGAAGAAGGTATTCTGATTTAATATCACCCTCTTTCAGATTGTCCAAAAATACCGGGAATCCTTTCTCCAGCTCCTGGACAAAGCTGGCCGGAAGCCCCCACATATTCATGGAAACCGGCTGGGACGGGCTGATGGTTACAGGCGCGCCGCTCTCATCCGTGGCATGGAGCCCATCTTCCTTCATCTGGATATTATAAGTCTCTGTCACGTTTGTCAGATAACCTTCCTCATCTACCTGGCACACGCCTCTGGTCACTGTACCGTTATCGCTGAGGGTGTTGGACAGCACAAAACCTCCCATGCAGATATCATAGATCTCAGACTGTGAGTCCATATGCTCTGCCATGTAATCGTGAATCCTGCGAAATCCTTCCCGTCCGTAATAATCATCTGCATTAATCACAAGGAACGGTCCGTCTACCATACCCTTCACAGAAAGGACTGCCTGGCCTGTACCCCATGGTTTGGTCCTCCCGGGCGTCACTTCATAACCGGCCGGAAGGTCCTCCAGTTCCTGGTATGCGTACTCCACCGGAAGGAGTTTCTCTATTCTGTGTCCTATGATTTCCTTAAAATCTTTTTCAAGATCTCTCCTGATAATGAATATTACCTTATTAAATCCCGCTTCCATGGCATCGTGGATTGAATAATCCATGATAATCTCGCCGTTGGGTCCCACGGGCTCCAGCTGCTTGATGCCGCCTCCAAAGCGGCTTCCGATACCGGCAGCCATGATTACCAATGCAGTATTTTTCATCCTTAGCTTCTCCTTTAATTTAAACTGGTTACACTATAGCACATTTGACTTTAAAAGGCAAAGGGAAAGAATGTCTCCTGCCGTGCCAGCTCAGTCAGAACACGCCTGCAGCGGCACACATCCTCATAGGGCACATACTCATTGGGCTTATGGGCCAGTTCCAGGCTGCCGGGACCATAAGACATGCAGTTGCAGTTGCCCAGGGTTCCTGCGATAACCGCCGTATCCGTATAGCCGTTAAAAGAACCGACAGGTGTGTCCTCTCCCGTCACACGGTCGCAGACAGACTTAAGGCTGGCCAGAAGCCGGGAACTGCTGTCCTTTTCCACATAAGGACGGTCACCCGTAATGAGGTAACTGCCCCTGACCCCTGCAATCTCAGCTTCTGCCGCCTTTACAGCTTCCTCTACTATATTCTTCGCTGCCGCTGTATCCGTAGGCGGCACCAGACGCATGTCAATCCATACCTTACAGGAATCCGGCACAACATAGGGACGGTATCCCCCTGTGATCTGCCCAAAGGTCACCGTAGACATGCCCAGATCCTCATGGGGCGGACAGCTGCCGATGGCCTTCCGGATATGGCTGACTGCCTCTGCCATGGCGGCAATGGCGTCAGCGCCCTTCCATGGATTACTGGCATGGGCTGTGATTCCCTGTATAGTCAGTTCAAACCAGGTCCGGCCCTTATGGGCTACCTGAATCTGGCCGTCCGTTGGTTCCGTATCCAGTATCCAGTCTTCCCTGCCTACCCAGCCGTCGCGGATAGCGCTTTCCACTCCCCGCATAAAATCTTCCTCATCCACGGTTCCTATGAATACAAAGGGACGCGCCGGAAGCTCCCCTGTGCTTCCGGTCAATTCCACCATATCTGAAAATGCAGACATGGCGCAGGCCAGGCCTGACTTCATGTCACAGGCACCTCTTCCGTACAGGCGGCCTTCCTTTACCACTGCTCCCAGGGCAGGAGTCTCTTCCTCCCATCCCTCCCCCAGCATCACCGTATCCATATGGCATATGTACACAAGGGCAGGCGCCGGAGCTTGTTCTTTTCCCGGTATGCGGGCCATAAGATTAAAACGGCCCGGCATCACTTCTCTTTGGACCAGTTCAATTTGGTTCTTAAGCGCTCCTGCCTTTTCCTCTATCTCTTTTGTAAACCATTCATATATCCACTGTTCAATTTGGCCCTCATAGGCTCCCGGATCAGAACTGTCAATCTGTACCAGCTGTCCTGTCAGCTCCCAGGTCCTGCGGTCCCCCTCTTCTGCTGTCACGTTATCGCTCCTCCTGTCAATCATATAATCGGATACCAGGCGTCTGCTCCTGCATCTGTTCCTGCGTCTGACACTGCATCTGACACTGCATCTGACACTGCTTCCCATGCCGGTATCCCTGCCCCATTATACCCCCTTATCTATAAATCATCAACAATGGCAGCGCTTTTTGCATAAGCCGTGCTCTTTGCCTCAAAAAAGTCTGTTTTCACCATATTTGCATTGGAATACTGGTTCACCCATTTCATGGACTGCGGCTCCTCGTCATACCCCTCGTACAAGGTGCCGAAGCCCAGCCCGCTCCAGCGCAGGTTTCCCAGATACCGTATGTAGTCCGTAACCATTTCTCTGGTCAGACCCGGAACATCATCGCCAATCACATAGCATCCCCACTGGATTTCCTGGGCCACGCCCTCCTCCAGCATGGACCTGAGCATATCTACCATCTTAGGCGTGAATAACTGTGGTTCCTCTTTCCTGAGTTCGGCAATCATGCTGCGGAATAACCACAAATGGGTATTCTCATCCCGGTTGATATACCGGATTTCCTGGACGCTTCCGGGCATCTTGCCGCCCCTTCCCAGGTTATAAAAAAACATGAACCCGCTGTAAAAATAAATGCCCTCCAGGATATAGTTGGCCATGATGACCCTGAGAAGGGTCACATCATCCTTCTTCTCCTGGAATTCATTATACAGATTTCCTATAAATGTATTGCGGCGCAGAAGGTGTTCATCCTCCTTCCACTGGTACAATATTCTGTCCCGCTCCACCGGACTGCAGATGGAATCCAGCATATAGCTGTAGCTCTGGCTGTGCACCGCCTCCTGAAATCCCTGTATGGTAAGGCACAGATTCACCTCATTGGCTGTGATATACTGGGCAATACAGGGCAGGTTTGCTGTCTGGATGGAATCTAAGAACACCAGAAAGCTCAGTATCTTATCATAGGCAGTCCGCTCCGCAGCCGTCAGGTTCTTATAATCCTTTAAATCCGCGCTGAGGTTGATTTCCTCCGGAATCCAGAAATTATTCATGGCCTGGCGGTACCAGCTGCTGGCCCAGGTGTATTTCATATTATTAAAGTCGTTGAGATTGGTGGTATTTCCGCCTATCATCCTCCGGCTGTTCTTATCCGTATCGCCCTGAGGGTTAAACAGGGGCTTGGCTGACAATATACTCATATCAAAAATCCTTTCTTACATGCCTTTCTATACCTTTCAACAGCAGCTTAACTGGAACAGCTCTCGCACTCCTCCACCTCCAAAGACTTGCTGCGCACATAGTAGAGGGTCTTTACGCCGCTCTCCCAGGCCAGTATATAGAGGTTCAGCAGCTGCCGCATGGTATAATCGTTGGTAATGTACAGATTCACGCTCTGGGCCTGGTCAATATGCCTCTGGCGCACACCTGCGGCCCGCACCGTCCAGGTCTGGTCCATGGTGTATCCGCTTTTATACAGCCAGAAGGTCCTGGGTGTCAGATCCGGGGCCACCCTGGGAAGGATGGCGTTCTTTTTCTCTTCCAGATAAAACCGCTTCATCACAGGATCCAGGCCTGCCGTTGTACCGGAGAGTATGCTGGTGCTGCTGGTAGGCGCCACAGCCAGGAGATAGGCATTGCGCATTCCGTGCTCTGCCACCTGTTCTGCCAGCTCTTTCCATTCCCTGCTCACAAGCCCCCGCTTCTCAAAGTATGCCCCTGTCTGCCATTCGCTTCCCTCAAAATACCGGTAGCATCCCTTCTCAGCCGCCAGATTGGCGCTGGCCCTGACAGCCGCGTAATGAATCCGCTCAAACACCTGGTCCGCAAAGACCAGATGTTCCTCGCTCTCCCACCGTATGCCGTGCTTTGCCAGCATATGATGGTAACCGCTGACTCCCAGACCGATTCCTCTGTAATTCTGATTGGTAATTCCGGCGTAGGCCAGGGGATAAAAATTCAGGTCAATTACATTATCCAATGCCCTCACAGCACTGGCGGCAATATACTCCACTTCATCCGGATCATCCACATCAATCGCCCCCAGACAGAGGCTGGCCAGATTACAGACAACAAAATCTCCCGGCCGTGTGGTCTGGACCACCGCGGTCTCCCCATTAACCTCCAGCACCTGAGTTGACACACTTTCTATGGGAGACATGTTCTGGGCAATCTCGGTGCACAGGTTGGAACAGTATATAATGCCCCGGTGGCTGTTGGGGTTGGCCCGGTTTACCGTATCCCGGTTAAAGATAAATGGTGTGCCTGTCTCCACCGCGGACTTGATAATCAGGCGTACCACATCCTTTAACAACACAGTGCGCTTGGATATCCTGTCATCTCCCACGCAGTCCAGATACCGTTCCTCCCACAGCTCCCCATAGCAGTCCTCCAGGCAGTATCCCTTGATGGTCCGGATCTCATGAGGGCACATCAGATGCCAGTCCTGGTCCAGATTCTCCTCAGCCATCTTCCAGAATAAATCAGGAAAACACACGGCCGGGAAAATGTCGTGGGCCTTCATACGGTCATCCCCGTTATTAGTACGAAGCTGAAGAAACTCCGGCAGATCCTTGTGCCAGGCGTCCAGATAAACCGCGGCAGCGCCCTGGCGCATCCCCAGCTGGTCCACTGCCACAGCCGTATCGTTCACCAGCTTAATCCAGCGGATCACGCCTCCGGCAGCCCCCTCAAATCCCCGAATCCTGCTTCCCGTTGCCCTGACCTTTCCGAAATACAAGCCCATGCCCCCGCCAAATTTACTGACCTGTGCAAAGTTGTCCACGCTTCTGTAAATTCCTTCCAGGCTATCCGGCACAGTGTCAATAAAACAACTGGAAAGCTGATGGTACGGTTTCCTGGCATTGGACAGGGTTGGGGTGGCCATGGTAACCTGCATACGGCTGAGCATATCATAAAACCGGCGCACCCATTGCATCCTGCAATCCTTACTTTCCTTCATAGCCAGGTGCAGGGAAATGCCCAGATACATTTCCTGGGGCGTCTCTAACGGATGATGGCTGTGGTCCTGGATCACATACCGCTTAAGCAGCAAATCCAGTCCCGCATAGGTAAAGAGCTTATTTCTCTCATCATCAAGAAATCCTTCCGCCTCTTCTATCTCCTCCCGGCTGTAATGCTTCAGGATATAATCACCATATAACCCCTGTTCCGTCAGATATGAAATCTTTTCATACAGTCCCTTAATTCCCAGTCCTTTAAGCTGTTCCTCCACCTCACAGGCAAAACCGCAGTACCGCAGCCTGGCCGCTGCAAATTCCCACAGGGGTGTTTCCTTGGAAGTCAGTTCCGCCGCGGACCGAATCAGGGCTTCCATTCCCTCAGCCGGCCCCATTCCCGGCTTGCGGAAGGAGCGGTATCTCTCAAGCAGACGATCCAGTCCATATCCCTCCCCCTGAAAATCCCTTCCGATTTCTTCCAGACATTGTTCCAGCCCTTTATAGTCCAAATCTATCTCTACTTTCGTATCCGCCATGATGTCCTTTTGCTCTCCTTATCTCACCTTATCTCATTTTCTCCGGCTTCCTCTTACTTTTCTCCTGCCGGTTCCTGTCCTTATCTAATTCCTGACATCCAAGCATACCATTTCCAGATGTCACGCTCACCATTATAAACCATATATATAGTGGTTACAAGCTGTTTTTGCACCACATATACCCCAAATACTGTATTCTCCTTTATTCACAACACTTTCCCGGCTACAGTTATATACTTGTGGCTGTTTCAACAAAAAATGTGATTGCACTTGTAGTGGTTTCATCCTATTATATGGTTGGAACAACAATGAATACGTGGCATTCATGCCGCAAAGGGGGTAAACTTCCCGCATATCCGTCATCCGGATCAGGTAAGGGAAGCAGGGATTATGAGCGATATCAAAAGTCCATTTTGGCGCACTGCCGCCGAATATGGCATCATTACAGTAAGCATCTGGATTATGGTGGTTGGAATCTACTTTTTCAAGTTCCCCAATCATTTTGCATTCGGAGGCGTCACAGGCTTTTCCACTGTAGTAAGCGAAATCAGCCGTTGGTCTGCCAGTGATTTCACATTTATTGTGAACACCTCACTGCTGGTTTTAGGGTTCATTTTCCTGGGTAAGGGTTTTGGAATAAAGACCGTTTATGCAAGTATGGTCATGTCCATCAGCCTGTCCCTGCTGGAACGTGTCTGTCCTTTAAGCAGGCCGCTGACAACAGAGCCTTTGCTGGAGCTGCTGTTCGCCATCTTCCTGCCGGCAGTGGGCACAGCCATCCTCTTTAATCTGGGCGCTTCCAGCGGCGGTACAGATATCATCGCCATGATACTTAAGAAATATACCAGCCTTAACATAGGAACCGTTCTCATGCTGGTGGATGTGGCGGCCGTGGCCTCCTCATTCTTCATCTTCGGGCCTGAGACAGGACTGTTCTCCACCATCGGCCTGGCGGCCAAATCCCTGGTCATCGACGATGTGATTGAGAATCTGAATCTGTGCAAATGCTTTAATATTATCTGTGACGACCCGGATCCGATTTGCGACTATATCATCAACACGCTGCACCGCAGCGCCACGGTATACCATGCGCAGGGAGCCTTTACCCATCATGAAAAGACCGTAATCATGACCACCATGAAACGCAGCCAGGCATTAAAGCTGCGAAACTACATCCGCACCATTGAACCCACGGCCTTCATGCTGATATCCAACTCCAGCGAAATCATCGGAAAAGGATTTCTGGCCGGGTAGGCTTCGGCACAATTTTCCTGGGGATCAGCGTTTTTTCCCATGTCTTATACAGCAATTAAAATCAAATATAAAACAGCGGCAGCGAAATCCGGTGAACACTCATCCGATTCGCTGCCGTATTTTTCATTCCGCCTGTTTCAGTCCGCGGTTTCCTCTTTCAGAATCCCATCCCCGCTTCCGATGGTACCCAGACGTTCCAGCAGTCCGAACATGTAATCCGTATACCGTTCCGCCACCTCAATCACCACTACGTCCGGCTGAATCTCAAGGGCAGCCGCCCCGCAGTCCTCTGTCCGGTAATCCATCAGCGTCACATCCGGGTAGTTCCTGGCAAAGTACTCAGCCATGTGTACCCCGAAGGAGTCCCTGCAAATAAGGATTCTTTCTGCTTTCCCCTCTGCGTCTGAGGAGTAGTGGGTGATGGTCTCATGTTCATTCTGGTAATCCATTTCAAAGGACACATCCTCTCTGTAGCCTGACACTTTGAGGAATGGGTCATCGTCATAATACTTCTGAAGATTCAGCATGGTTGCCAGGTCCCCGCTGAAGGTTCCTCTGTTTTCAATATCATAAGAGCGGTATGACTCCGGTCCGAACGGCTCTCCGTCTATGTCCTGTATCACCATCTGGGATGCCATAAATGCCCCCATATCATTCCAATGGGTATCATACTTCCTGTATATCTGGCACCAGTCATCCTTGGCCTTTCTGAACTCATCCAGGGGGTAGTACACATCACAGTCCGTATTCTCTTTCAGATATTCGTACAGCAAATCCGCCTTGGACTGTTCCTGAACCACCTTCACGGATGAGGGCATAAACTCGCTGTATACCTGCTCCTTATTGGGAACCATATAGAAAACCAGCTTTATCCCTCTGGAGGCCAGATTTTCCTCCGCCTGCTTAAGCAGCGCCGCAAACCGTTCCATCTCATCAACACTGTAATGATTGGTTCCCTGGTAGTCCGCAATGCTGTCCTCCATTTCCCCTTTCAGCTTATAGAACATCCATCCGTCCTTTCCCATAAGAACGGCATCGGACGTGACTTCCCCAAACACATGAATGTCCGCCAGTTTCCCAAAGGCCACAATGGGATTCTTAAAGGCCAGATGGTCATTAAAGTAGGCGTCATACTGCCCCGGATAGGATTTAAGGTCCGCTGCAGAAAGATTCCTGAAATTAAGAACCGGCTTTTCCTGGTAAACCCGGTTCT
This sequence comes from Enterocloster sp. 210928-DFI.2.20, assembly GCF_020554465.1. Taxonomy (NCBI): domain Bacteria; kingdom Bacillati; phylum Bacillota; class Clostridia; order Lachnospirales; family Lachnospiraceae; genus Enterocloster; species Enterocloster sp. 210928-DFI.2.20. Next base: position 49,208 of record NZ_JAJCHK010000026.1, on the reverse strand, counting down.
CGTAATTCTCCGTGTCCACATAATCCTTAAGAGGTATGAACAGGAGTCCGGGCAGTATCATCATCCCCAGGAACATGCCTGCAAATATATATGCTTTTATGCGTTGTCTCACCTGCTGCCTCCTCTCTAAAACCGGAAATAGATAAACGGATTATAAGTGCTGCCCACAGCCATCACAATCGAGTATGCAAACAGCAGTATAAGTCCCAGGCTTTCAGACAGGTAAATGCTTCTGCCGTCCTGCATATGTTTCTTAAAACAGGGAACCAGGGCCTGAAACGGACCGCACAGCACAATCCCTATCACCATATACACTATGGTCTTATGGCTCATGTACATGGCCGTATCATAAATCCCCGGGCGCAGAAGAAACATCTGCTTAAGCAGCATAAGTCCCCGGGTCAGCGAATCCGCCCGGAACATGGTCCATCCCACCACGGTAACAAAAAACATATAAATATAACTGACCGCCGCCGGCAGACACTCCAGCCGCCGCTTTAAAAACAGCCGTTCCGCCACCTGCAGGCAGCCGTAATACATTCCCCACGCAATAAAGGACAGGCCCGCGCCATGCCAGAATCCGGTACAGATAAATACGATCATCAGATTGCGGCAGGTAACAAATGTCCCCTTCCTGCTTCCGCCAAGAGGAATGTAAAGGTAGTCCTTGAACCAGCTGGAGAGAGATATATGCCATCTGCGCCAGAACTCTCCCACGGACCTGGCCAGATATGGGTAATTGAAATTCTCTGTCAGCTCAAAGCCCAGCATTTTTCCAAGGCCCACCGCCATATCGGAATAACCAGAAAAATCAAAATAAATCTGCAGTGTATACAGGATTCCCACATACCATCCCAAACCTCCGCTGATCTGGTCCATGGGATTGGCCAGAACCTTGTCCACCACACTTCCGAACTGGTTGGCAAGTATAACCTTTTTTCCCAGTCCGTAGATAAAGCGCCTTGCTCCGCATGCAAACAGTTCCGGCGTCACATGGCGGTTTCTGATGCGCGCACCCATACCCTGATAGCGCTCGATGGGTCCCTGTATCATCTTAGGAAAAAAGGACATGTAAAGTCCCAGGTTCAGCAGGTTCCTCTCGGCCCCTGTGGTCCCCCGGTACACATCCGCCGCATACGATATCATCTGAAATGTGTAAAATGAGATGCCCACCGGCAGCAGCAGGTTCTTTGGCTCCGCCACGGTGCCCCCCGCCAGCTTATTGACCAGGCCGGTCAGGAAATCAAAGTATTTAAAATACCCTAAAAAACCCAGGTTCACAGCCACCAGCAGCACAAGGAGCAGCTTATCCGGGGTAAAGAGAGTGTGCTTGCCGGCACCGGAAGCCGTCTGGCTGTCTGTACTGACGGCAGTCCCTGCCGTAACCCCTGCCGCTCCAGCAGCTTCCCCAGCCGCCGGCCTGCTGCCCCGCACAGCCTCTATGCCCAAAGCACCTGCATAATTCACAGCCAGGGACAAAAGGAGAAGCCATATATACTCCTGCTCTCCCCATGCATAGAAAATAAAACTCATTGCCAGCAGAAAGAAGTTGCTTAGCCAGATGGGCAGCACCAGATTCACGACCAGCACAAAGGGCAGAAACAGCCATAAAAATATCATGGAACTAAATAACATGAAATATTTTCCTTCCTGAATTCATTCTTCCGTCCGCAGGGTGCCTGAAAATGCATTACAGGACGCCGGCATCTGCCTGATCCCAGCCATTTCCCTGCGGTCCGGACCATGGCGATATTATAACATGCCTCCACAGGATTTTAAAGGCTGATTTGCGGAGCCAGCTGCACGGGTGCACTTAGCTTCTGATTACACGCAGAAGCTTTCTTTCCGCCTCTTTAAATGTCCAAGTGCATCATTGTACCAAAAGGCCATCTGTGTTATAATTATTTCATTAAAATTTTCCAGGGCAGACCGGAAACATGTTTCTGCCTCATACTGCCCGGCGCAATCATCACCTCTCCGGAGCCTGTTTGAAACCGCCTGCCCGCCATCTGGCGGAACACAATTTTTAAACACGCTCTGATGCATTATGAGATATCACGAAAGAAGGAAGTGTTATGGACCTAAAATTACAGGTAAAGCAAACCCAGACTTTGTCACAGCGGATGATTCAGTCAGCTGAGATTCTTCAGATGACCTCCCAGGAGCTGAATACTTATATCAATGAACTGGCATTGGAAAACCCGGTAATCGACATTGTGGAGCCCCCCACTGCTGAAGAGCAGCGCGAGTCCATTGAACAGCAGGAATGGCTTAATTCTTTCAATGAGGAGAATTACTATCTGTACCAGCGCCAGAATAATGATGATGACTACGACTTTAAATCCAGCTGGAACATTAACACGGACGACGGCGAGACTCTTCAGGACTATCTGTGGTCCCAGCTCATCACGGAAAACTTCACGGACCAGGAAACGGAAATCATCAAGTTCATGCTGGAATGTCTTGACAACAAGGGCTACCTGGAAGAGAGCACAGAGACAATTGCCTCCTACTTTGGGACCGATACTGAGATAGTGGAAGATCTCCTGTCCGATCTCCAGGCCCTGGACCCATCCGGTGTCTGCGCACGTACACTGGAGGAATGCCTGAAACTGCAGCTGGAACGCAGGGACATACTGACCCCGGTACTGGAATCCATCATTGACAACTGCCTGGAAATGGTTGCCAAAAACCAGATTCCGGCCATTGCCAGGAAGCTGCGCCTCTCTCCCACTGAAACTGCGGGTTACTGTCAGATTATCAAATCCCTGAATCCCAAACCGGGTGTATCCTTCAGCAGCAGGGACCAGCTCCGCTACATCATACCGGATGTGACCATTGTAAAGTTCAAGGACCATTTTGACATCCTGCTGAACGAATCCATGTATCCCACCATTGAGCTTAACAGCTACTACCGCCAGATGAACCAGAATCCTGAATCCTCTGAACTCAAGGAGTATCTGGGCAATAAAATCCGGCAGGCCGAGTGGGTCAAACAGTGTGTAACCCAGCGCGGAAAGACGCTGATGCAGGTATCTCGGGCCATTCTTGAACACCAGGAGGAGTTCTTCACCTTCGGACCTGCCCACCTGAATCCCTTAAGGCTGGCAGATATCGCCCAGGAACTGGACATCCACGAATCCACAGTCAGCAGAGCTGTCAGCAAGAAATACCTTCAGTGCTCCTGGGGTGTATACCCCATGAACTTTTTCTTCTCGCGCAGTGTGGCTGTCCAGGAAAGCAGCAGCAGCGAAAGCGGTACCCAGTCCGTGACTGCCGCAGACATCAAGCGTGTGCTTCGGGAAATCATAGAGGAAGAAAACAAAAAGAAGCCTTACAGCGACCGCCTTCTGGGTGAAAAGCTGGCAGAACGCGGCATATCCATCTCCCGCCGGACCGTTGCCAAATACAGGGAAGAGGAAGGCATTGCGGATGCCAGCGGGCGTAAGGAGTATGTGTAACAGGATATTCTTAAAGACATGGCAGACTGTCCATGTCTTTTTGTTTACTCAAATACGCAGGGATGAAGGCGGATTTTTATATCTGTGGGTATGACAAAAACAAATTACGGCGAATTAAGGTTATTTTACTCAAATTTCATCTTGACAATATTGGAGAAATCTTGTAAAATTGTTGATGTCGCTGATGGAACAGAGCTTGTAAGGATAATTACTGATGATTCCTGATTGTTCCCATAGACAAATGCCCAGATAGCTCAGTTGGTAGAGCAGAGGACTGAAAATCCTCGTGTCGTTGGTTCGATTCCGACTTTGGGCACTGACCGTATGACGAAGCGGTCATTACGCAGGTGTAGTTCAATGGTAGAACACTAGCCTTCCAAGCTAGATACGTGGGTTCGATTCCCATCACCTGCTCTGTAAAATGAGAAAAAGCCTTGAAGAGGCTTTTTTGTTTTGTTTACCTTATATCCACGGCAAAACAAAAGGCAGCAGCGCAATACACTGCTGCCTTTTATGTTCTGATTCTCTCTTATAACCCGCTATTTCCCCTGACCATAATGATTTTTGGCAAAATCCTTCATCACCGCTACATTTTCAGGTGATATCCCTGCCGGTTTTCCGCCCGTGGCTTCAATCATGTAAAGAATTCTGGCTGTTGCTTCCAGGACTGTTGCTACCTTAAACGCTGCGTCCATATTCTCACCCACACAGACTGCTCCGTGGGAATGCAGAAGGCAGGAGTTGGCTTCCTTTCCCAACGCCTTTTCACATTGGTCTGCCAGTTCCTCAGAACCAGGCAGTGCATACTGTGTACATTTACAGGTATCTCCCATGGCCTGGGCCGCCTCATCTATTATCAGGGGAATATCCTTTCCCTGCGTAGCGTATACCATGGAATACATAGGATGGGTATGGATGACTGCGTTTACCTCTTCTCTGTTTCTATATATAGCCAGGTGCAGCCCTGTCTCAATAGTTGGTTTTCTGTGACCCTCCACGATTGTTCCATCCAGCCTGCAGACCACTACATCGTCTTCCACAATGGTACTGTATTTCATGGCGCTGGGCGTTAAGTATACCAGTCCGGTCTCAGGATCGCGGATACTGATATTTCCCCACGTTTCTACAGTAAGACCTGAATTCTCCAGCTTTTTACCGCTCTCTACAATGCATTTTTTAAAGTCCATTTCTGCCTCTCATTCTGCTGCCGGCAGGCAGCCCTAATTTTTTATGGCCTGAAGTATGTTTGAATCCCATATGAAAAATCCGTCTCAAAACTCCAGCCCTGTTCCTACTCAAAAGTCTTTAAGTAATCCTTGAACTCTCCTACATTGTCCTTTGTAATAACTTCCGTTCCGGTGTCAATATAGGATTCCGCCTCACCGCCGTCAAATATTTTCAGCATATTGTCCACGCCCAATTTTCCCATTTCAGCCGGATACTGTGCCACAGTTGCCAGAAACTCTCCGTTTTCCACCAGGTTCAGGGCTTCGCTTACCGCATCAAATCCGATAATCTGAATCTGTTCCTGCATATTGGCTTCCTTGATGGCTCTTAAGGCTCCGATACCCATATTGTCGTTGCAGCAGAAGAAAAGTTCAACATCCGGATTAGCGCTTATGATGTTCTGGGCAGCTGTATATCCCTGGTCCACTTCCCAGTTTGCCGTCTGTTCAGCCACAACAGTTACCGTGTCCCCGGCGCCTTCTATGAATCCATTGTAACGGTCCGCTGCATTGGTCTGTCCTTCAATCCCTTTGAGTATGGCTGTCTTTGTTCCCTTCTCAAAGTTTTTCGCCACATATTCGCCTGCCAGTTTGGCGCCTTCATAATTGTTGGTTCCGTAAAACGGAATATCCAGGCCTACATTGGCAAGGCTCTCATCCGTCAGCTTTGTATCCAGATTGATGATAGGAATGCCTGCTTCCTTACATTTTGTAAGGGCGGATTCCAAACCGTCGGAAGAACTGGGAACCAGCAGGATTCCGTCCACCTTGTTGGCAATCATATTCTCAATAATGCCAAGCTGCGCATCAGCGCTGGCATGCTGGTCTCCGGCCTGGACCTCAATCTTGACCCCCTTTGCCTCTGCTTCTACTTTAGCGCCGTTAGCCAGGGTAATATGGTATTCGTTGTTTAAAGTCATCCCCACAAATCCAATGGTCTTATCTCCATAGTTACCCGATGCCGCTTCTGCGCTGCTTTCTTCGTCCTTCCCGCTTTCCCCAGTTGTATCCGCGGTCTGGGCATCTGTCTGCTGTTCCTTGGCCGTCTCCGGCACAGTCTCCTTCGGGGTACTTCCGCATCCGCTAAGTACCGCCGCCGACATAACCGTGCTCATTGCCAATGCCATCACTGCTGCCGTCATGTTTCGCTTCATAATCAATTTCCTCCTTTATTTGCAAATACTTAATGTATTTAGCTTTCCTACTCACTCTGGCGTTCTTTCTTCTTATCCGCAAACACCGCGGCTATAATGACAATGCCTGTGACAATGGTCTGGTAATAAGTGGCAACATTCATGATCTGGAGTCCGCAGGTCAGAGTACTGAGAATAATGGCTCCCACCAGTGTATTTCCGATCTTCCCCTTTCCGCCTGATAAAGAGATTCCTCCGATAACCGCGGAAGCGATGGCATTCATCTCATAACCAGATCCGGCATTCGGGTCTGCATATGTAAGGCGTGACAAAAGCATGATGCCTCCAATGGCTGCAAATATGCCGCTTAAAACATATACCATAAGCACGGTTTTGTTTACATTGATTCCTGAAAGCCTGGCGGCGCAGATATTGCCGCCTGCGGCATAGACGTGCCTGCCGAACTTTGTATATGCCATGACAAAAATAATCACTGCGTAGAACACAAATACATAAATGACGGAGACAGGAACCGTCCCCAGCACCTTTGAAGCCATCAGACTGCCCAGCCCCTTAGGAAAGCTGGATATGGGCTGTCCTCCGTTAATCAGAAGCGCCAATCCCCTGGCGATCTGCATGGCTCCCAGCGTCACAATGAAGGGCGGTACCTTTCCGTAGCTGACCAGACAGCCATTGACCAGGCCAAAGGCAGCGCCGGCCGCGATACACAAAATCCCCATGGCAATCAAGGGCATACCAGCCTTCAGAATCAGTCCTCCAAATATACCCACAAATCCCACAATAGACCCAACGCTCAAATCAATACCGCCTGTGACAATGACAAGGGAGGCGCCGATTGCAATGATGGAAATAATGCTGGCCTGGGTAATGATATTGAACATGTTATTAAGGGTCAGAAAATTCTTTCCCATCATGCTGCAGATTACAGCAAATACAATAAAAATAACAACCAGTCCCAGATATAAAGTCAAGGCCGGCAGTTTTGCCTTAACACCCTCTTTGTAGCTCTCCATACCTATAATCCTCCCTGCATCGCATATTTTAATATGGTTTCCTGCGTCAAATCCGGGCTGTTGTCCAATATAGCCTCCAGGACGCCTTCCCTCATAACCGCAACCCGGTCGCACATCTTAAGTACTTCCACAAGGTCGGAGGATATCATTATGATAGAGGCCCCCTGATTGACCAGGTCATACATAATATTGTATATTTCGTCACGCGCCCCTACATCAATTCCCCTTGTGGGTTCGTCAAATATATATACATCCGCATTGGAATACAGCCACTTTGCAATAACCACCTTCTGCTGGTTTCCTCCGGACAGGTTCTTGGCTTCCGTAAGATGTGTATGGGTTTTAATCCGCAGGCTTTTGATGTAATCCTTTGCGCGATCCGCCATCTCCTTTTTGCGGATAAACGGTTTGGCAAGCTGTTTTAAGTTAGGCAACGCTATATTATCCATGACAGAGTGCATGAGCACAAGTCCCTCATCCTTCCTGTCCTCGCTCAGATAGACGATTCCCTTTTCAATATTCCTGGACAGGCTGTTGGACAATGTTTCACCCTTATACGTAACAGTTCCCCCATCTTTTCTGTAAGCTCCTATCATGCATTTTGCCACTTCTGTCCTGCCCGCTCCCACTAATCCGGCAAATCCCAGTATTTCGCCCTTGTGCAGCTCAAATGATATGTCCTTTAAAAACTCCTTGTATCTCAGCTTCTCAACCTTTAATACAACCTGATTCATGTCAACTGCTTCATTGGCAATCTTTTCAAAGCTGACTGTGCGTCCCACCATCATCTTTGTCAGCTGGTCCTCTGTGGTTTCGGATAATTTTACGGTTCCTATATACTCACCGTCACGCATGACCGTGCACCTGTCTCCAATCTCGAACAACTCGCTCATGCGGTGGGAAATGTATACAATTCCGATTTTTTCTTTTTGAAGTTCACGGATAATTCCAAAAAGCATGTTTGTCTCTTTATCCGTAATGGCCGCTGTGGGTTCATCCAGAACCAGGACCTTTACATGATTGGATATGGCCTTGGCTATCTCAACCAGCTGTTTCTGGGCCACACTCAGCTCACGGACCAGTGTCTTGGGACTTACCTCCAGACCGACCCGCTTCATGTACCCCTCTGCCTCTTTTATGGCACGCTTATGGTCCACAAGAAGCCCCTGGCCGTATTCCTTTCCAATGAATATATTTTCATATACAGGCAAATCCGGTACAAGATTAAATTCCTGGTAAATCACGCTGATACCGGCGTCCAAAGCCTCCTTCGGCGTCATAGGCGCCAGCTCCCTGCCGTCAAGCTGTATGTCCCCGCCTTCCCGTCCGTATGCACCGGACAGAATTTTAATTAACGTGGATTTACCCGCTCCATTTTCTCCCAAAAGAACGTGAACCTCACCGGGAAGCACCTCAAGCTGCGCATTTTTCAGTACAGGAACACCAAAAAAACTTTTGTTAATCCCGCACATCCTCAATATACATCCGTCCATGGACAGGCCCCCTTACCCTTCTAGTTTTTGATACCGTTTCAATGCCTCGCCGGAATCTTTGCCACAGCAATAAGCCGCACTCTCAATGCCTGTTCCCAATAGGCGCCTGATTTCCCCCACTGTCATCTCAGGCTTAAAGTACTTAAGCTGTGCGCCCAGATTTCCCAGGGACGTACTCTCCTTGCCCCCTGTCACTACCTTCTTGCCTGTTGCATCTGCTGTCATCTGACACAGCCTCACATTCCGCGAGCCGCCGCCTACCATATAGACAGTGTCTTTTTTCTTTCCGCTGATTTCCTCCAGACCCTGTATCACCGAGGCAAAGCTCAGCGCCATGGAGTTTTGAAAGCTGCATATGATTGTACCCCAGTCTTTTTCTCCGGAAGCCTGACCGGTCTTAACAAGATAATTCCATATCTCATCAGACATATGTACGGGATTGAAAAATCTGGAATCGTTGACAGGAAACAGCGGAGCCGCCCCCTCATGGCAGTCTCCAAGGCTGTTAAGCTCCTCCCAGCCTATGGCCCCATGTTCCCCTTCATATTCCTCCTTAATGCGTTGGATAATGAACATACCCGCACTGTTGCGCAGCAGGGTGATTTTATCAAATGCCCCTATCTCGTTGGTCAGGCATCTTTTTCTCACCTCTTCGTTCACGATTGGCTCCTCTAACTCCATTCCGATAAGCGCCCAGGTCCCTGTGCTGACAAACAAAAATTCTTCCTCCTCTGCCGGAATGGCCAGGACCGCGGCAGCCGTATCATGGGACGGCACGCAAATAACCGGTACATCATACGATATGCCCAGAATTTCCTTTACATTGGAGTGAAGCATGCCAATGGCAGTACCGTGTCTCCCAATAGGCGCAAACAGGCCGGATGGTATTTCCATTGTTTTCAATGCTTCTTCACTGAGTTCCCTTTTTCTGGCATCCATCAGCTGGGTCGTTGACAATTCGCTGGGCTCATTCACCATACAGCCTGTAAAGAGATAGTTTAAGATATCCGGAATCATGAGAAGCTTATGTCCATGGGAAAACATGGACTGCATTTTTTCCATCATTCCCTTAATCATATTAACCGAATTAATTTTATCGCAAAGGATACCCGTCTGCCTGAACAGATATGTCCTCTGCTCATCTGACATCTGTTCCAGAACCTCTGCCCCTATGCTGTTCCTGTATGACAATGGATTCTGAATCATAAGTCCCTGATTGTCAAACAGCGCAAAATCCACGCCCCATGTACAGATCCCGATTGAATGGATGGTTCCGGCCCGCTTTACCGCCTCTTTCAATCCCTCTAACAGTTTTTGGTAAATCATCAGTATATCCCAGTAAAAATACTGATGTACCCTGACCATGTAATTTGGTATCTGGGAAATGACCTCCGTGGTTATCTGTTCTCCGTCATACACCCCCAGAATAACCCTGCATGATGAATTACCGCAGTCAAACGCTACCATATTCCGCTTCATCAACACCCCTGCCCCTCTCTTATTGAATTTTTATTTTCAGACCGTATTTTTCTGCCCGCTGTACCAGGAATAACAAGTCTGCTTTCTTAAGGGACGGCATATTCCCCATCTCATATGCACGTCCTAACCCCTGATACTTCGGCAGCCCCAGCCTGTGATAGGGTAGAAATACAATCTCAGAGATATGATCCAAACTCTTTATGTACTCAAAAAAACCATTGATGGACGCCTCATCATCATTGCATCCCGGAATATAAGGATATCTGACCGACAGTTCCCCGCTGTAATGACCGCACAGCCATTCCAGATTGCTGAGTATCAAGGTATTGCCCACGCCCGTAAGCTCCTTATGCTTATCAGGATCGATCTGTTTGAAGTCATAATATATATAGTCAACATGCCCGTTTATGTCTTCCAATGCCTTTTGGGGGACATGCCCGCATGTTTCAACCAGGGTATTATAACCTCTCCGGTGCATCTGCTCTCCGACAGCTCCTATGATTTCACTGTAATACAGCGGTTCTCCTCCGCTGAACGTAACGCCGCCGCCGGACATCCCATAATATTGACGGTCCTTCAGTATCTCAGTCAGAAGCTCTTCCTCGTTGTATTTTCTCCCCATCATCTCCCTGGCGTCCGCATAACACTCCCTGATGCACACACCGCATTGCCTGCACTTGCTCTGGTCCGTAATAAAGCCATAACCTTCCATGTAGCTTATGGCTTTTTCCGGACACAGAGCGCTGCATCTTGCACAGTTGATGCAGACATTTGTCTTAACCAGAACCTCGGTCCCCGCTCTCTGGGATTCGGGGTTTGCACACCATCTGCAGCGCAGGGAACAGCCCTTTAAAAATATAACGGTGCGGATACCGCGGCCATCCTCTGTTGCGAACCGTTCTATATTAAATACATTGCAAACCCCCATGTCTATGATTCCCCCTGTTCGTCATCCGCCGGCTCATACACCGCATTGCGGTACTTTAGCTATAATTCCAGCTCCGCCCTGTTTATTACATCCATCTGGCACTCCGGGGACAGCGATGTAAACAGTGCACTATAACCCGAAACTCTGACCATCAAATCCTTATATTCATCCGGATGCTCCATTGCCTTCTTGAACACCTTGTTATCCACCACATTAAACTGGATCTGCTGTCCGTAGTTTTCAAACAGCACCTTAATCATGGCAATTACCTTCTCTTTATTCTCATCCGTATCCAGCGCTCCTTTGGACAGGCGCATGTTGAATATCGCCCCTTTCTGGAACCATATGCTGGGCAGTTTCATGACTGAATTGCAGGCGGCCGTGGCGCCTTTTTTCTCCGAGCCATTGGCAGGGGAAATTCCATTATTCACCGGCTGTCCGGCCTTGCGTCCGTCCGGCGTGGCTCCAATGCTCTTCCCAAAAGCAATGTTACCTGTCACAGGACTCTGGCTGTAGGAGTAACAGCAGGGCACCGGCCCTTTTCCATACTTGGAACTTCTGTATTTATACCTGTAGCTGGAGCCAATATAGTCCTCCAGTTCAACTACCCACTTGTCAGCTCTCTCGTCATCATTTCCAAACTTAGGTGCCTTGTTTAACAGTATGGCCCTGATTTCCGGTCCGGCAGGCACTGTCTCCATATCCTCATAATTGGTGCTCATGGCATGAAGCACCTGCTCCATGGTCAGAAGCTTCTGATTAAATACAATTTCGTCCAATGCTGCCAGGGAATCCCCTGCGCTGATGGTACCCGCAGTAGGCCCGCCGTCTGCTGAGTACACGGAACCGCCCTCTACAAGGTCCATGGCCCTCTCTATACAGTCATATACCAGGGATGAACGGAATGCGTTGATGTCCTGCTGTATATGAATTTCATCATTGATATGTTCCGTTTCCACCTGCAGTCCCATAAAATAATCCAGGGTCTGTTTATATAATTCCATCAGCTCCCTTACACTGCCGCAGTCCTCTGCACGTTTCTCCAAATCCACAAAATGGTATCCGGTCTTAGGATCCGTGCCGTCGTGGAGTGTGATTTCAAGTACCTTTTCCACATTCAGCCATGGGCCTTTGGCCGCAAAATCCCATTTTCCAGGAATGGATGCCTCGATACATCCGTCCGGTACCCAGTCCACCCGGTCTTCCTCGGCAATTCCCATATTCTTAAGCGTCCTGATAAATGCCTTATCATTGTAAAATGCCGGCTGCCCGCCCTGATGCCTTTGCGCAGCCTTTAACGCCTTCATCATGAACCCATCACTGGTTCCCTCGAACCACTTAATGGATACGGACGGGGTAAAGAGTCTGACATTTTCACATGCTTCCACACACAGATGGGAAACTTCATTGGTTGCATCCTTCCCATCCACTGTCTGGCCCGCAATGGCAAGATTAATGAACATCTGGTATCCCAGGAAAAATTCTGTATCCGGCCAGCTCCTGAGCTTATTAAGTTCATTGCATTTGATGAAGAAGCACTCGACTATCTCCAGGGCCTCTTCTCTTGTGATTCTGCCTTCCTCCAAATCCCTCTTATAATAAGGATACACATACTGGTCAAAACGCCCCAGTGAGATGGCATGCCCATTGGATTCCAGATGGACTGCCAGCAGAATCATGTAGATGGACTGAACCGCCTCATGGAAGGTCCTGGCCGGATTCAGCGGAACATTCCTGCATATGTCCTCCAGCTTAAGAAGTTCCCTTCTGCGTGTCTCATCCTTTTCCTGCTCTGCCTGCTCTTTGCAGCAGTCAGCAATACGGCCCGAAAACATCACCACGGCCTGATTGCCCTGAAGGGCCGCTTCAAGAAACCATCTTTTTCGTGTATTGCCCGGCTCTCTGGGGTCCAGCCTCTTAAGCTTATTCTCTATCCGTCTCATGACATCGGATAAACCTTTATCTACCACGCCTTTATAATCTACAATTACATTGCCCAGGCCCGCTGCAGACACCCATGTATCATCTATCACATTGGCATCCCAGGCCTGGTTGATTTTCTCGGGAAGGGTCTTTCTCAGATTTTCATATAAGGACTTTCCCTTCCAGTAATCCACACATTCTAATATTTTGTCTTTATCTTCCTGGGTATAGTAAAATTTATCACCCGGTCTTTTATCCGGGAAAAAAGGTGAACCATTTAACTCCGCTTCCAGCCAGTCTGTGGAGTACTCCGGATAGATCGGGGAGGCTTTAGGCCACTGTGCCTGGTTTCCCACAATCAGCTCATCTGCATTCACATAGACCGTCATACGGCTCAGCACATCATAAAATGCCTGGGACCGCCTCAAAGCATTTGGTTTTCCCTCTGTCTCCTTCATGGACTCCGTAAAATAGATACACCGCTCCGGACAAATACGCGGGTCTGTATCAAATAACCGTTTTCTCAACCTTTCCGTTCTTGTATTCATGTTCCGCCCCTCACATTCACTTCGTGTATGTAACTTGTTACATTTTCAATATAGCACTTTACCTCATTCTTGTCAATAATATATTTGTGCATTTTTCATATTAATTCATTGTTTTTTCTCTTTTTTTAGCGATTTTTCCTTGTCCATCCATGCTGCACACTACAATCGTTTGATGCGCAAAGTAAAACTGTTACATTTTTACGTATTTACATTTAATTTTATTTAAACTATAATATGATATGGTCGGATGAAACTTATTTTTTCTTTTCATGAAACAAGTTTCATCCTTTCAGGACCAGGAGGAGAAATCGTATGAACAAGGAAGGGCGTCCGGAAAATAGCGGATACATCGGAATCAGGGATATTGCCAAACTGGCGGGAGTCTCTACTGCAACTGTATCCCGGGTTATCAATAATCCAGAAATGACATCTGAAAAGGTCAGAAAGAAAGTACAAAAAGTAATTGAGGAATATAACTATATCCCAAACCAGCCTGTCAAGAAAATCTTTTCCAAGACAAGCAATACCATTGCCGTGTTTATATATGACATGGAGAACCCTTTTTTCATCAGCCTGATTAAAGAACTGAACCAGATATGTCTGGAACACAACTATATGCTCCTTATTTGTGATACAGGAAGCAGCCCGGAGCTTGAAAAGAAGTATCTTTACTTCTGCCTGGCTAACCGATGTGCCGGCATCATCCTGACAGAGGGTGTTGATTCCGATATCTTCGAAGCCTGCAAGATTCATATTCCAATTGCATTCCTGGACCGAAAAACCCACGGCAAGTTCTCCAGCGTACGTTCTAATAACAGACAGATGATGCAGCCAATTGTGGACTACCTCTACAACCTTGGGCACAGAAAAATTGCCTTTGTCGGCTGTAAAACACCCATGGATTCTGTTATTTCCAGACAGAATGGCTACATAGAAACAATGACAGGAAAGGGACTCCCCATTATCCAGGAATATATTTACGACAAAAATCCCCAGCTGACTCTTCAGGCCGGAAGCCAGGCTCTTAATTACTTCCTCTCCCTTCCAGCCGCCCCTACGGCAATCATCTGCTGCAACGACATCATTGCCTTAGGAGCTTTGAACGCCGCATATTCCCTGGGATTAAAGATTCCCGCAGACATGTCCATTGTGGGATTTGATAATGTGATCAGCAATCTCCATCAGCCCCAGATAACCACTGTCCAGCAGAATCTGCGTGAAATATCCCTTGAATTGTTTGAGCTGGTGGTCAACCCGCCGGAAAATCCTGTATCCAAAATCATTGAAGCCTCCTTCATAGAAGGAGCCACCTGCAGCAGGATCGAAACAGCCCAGAAATAAAAACTTATGCCGGGAAACCATCCGAAAAAGCAAAGGCTGTACAATGTGCTTTTCCGGATGGTTTGGGGAAATATCTCAAAAATATTTCAGAAACATTTTAAACCAACAAATTTAATCCAACAGATAAAAAACCTCTTGATTTATCAGAGAAAATATGATAGACTATACCACGTCAAAGTAATAACATATTCTCATGCGCGAGTGGCTCAGGGGTGGAGCACCACCTTGCCAAGGTGGGGGCCGCGGGTTCGAATCCCGTCTCGCGCTTTTTTTATTTCCAGCCGGAGGACTGCTCTGCCAGTTCTCCGGCCTTTTGTTTTCTTCACATTTAAAGCCTAAATACAACAATGGGAAGGCGCCCTCACGCGGGTCAGCCTTCCCATTTTCATATCTTATTTCTGATTGCCGGGCCAGCCCCCGGCTTCTACCTCTTCTGTTTGACCGTATTAAGGTATTCCATGATTCCCATGTGTATGGTCCAGGCCATTCTGTCCTGATATTCCTCATCTTCCAGGCGTTTGGCTTCCTTTCCATTACTCAGGAATCCGCATTCCACTATGACAATAGGCTCCTTCACATGAAGCAGGAGATAATAGTTGTCATTGGCCTTGGCCATCCTCTTGTTGGCCTCGCCCAGCACATAATCAAAGCGCTTCTGCAAAATTTCCGCCAGATACTTTCCCTTCTCTGATGTCTTATAATAAAAAACCTGGCCTCCGGATACATACTCCTCATGGTAACTGTTCTGGTGGATGCTGACCACCAAATCCGGCACTGCCTCATTTATGATTTCGCACCGTTTTCTCATATCTGCCATCTTTTTATGACTGTCTCCGGAGCTGTAAAGCCCCTGGTCCGAATCCCTGGTAAGGATCACCTCTACATCGGAGGCCTCAAGATATGCTTTCAGCTGCTCTGTTATCTTCAGATTAATATCCTTTTCCAGCTGACCATTTATCCCTACCTTACCCGGATCGCTGCCTCCGTGTCCGGCGTCTATGACCACCACCGGCCTTGCCTTGTCTGCCTCCGCTGCCTGATTATGGACAGCCACCAATGTTCCTGCCTGCCATGATATCAATGCCACGATACAAAGCAGCAGAATCCCCATCACTGTCTGCCATGCTGAATGCTTCATCAATGGGCGCTCCCTGATAACCTTTATTCCAGTATATTCACCCGCCTGATGAAAATGAACCTGTTTTTACTCCATGCTCAGAACGTTATAATCCCGTACCGCATCTTCTATGATGTATTCCAGGTATTCATACAGGATGGCGGGATAGCAGTACTCCTTCCACATGGCGTATCCGGGCTGCTTTACTGCCTCCTTCACCACCTCATATGCCCTGCCTGCGTAACACGCGGCATTGATGTCGCCGTATACCTTTGCCATCTGCTGTTTCTCTGATTCTGTCAGCTTCACAAATACGCTGCCCGTCTCCTCCTCCGCAGAGTTCTTCATGGCGTCATAGGCCTGATTATAGAATATCCTCTTTAAAACAGGCGGACTGTATGTGTCGAAGTTCAGCAGGTTCTCATCCGTGCTCTTGTTTTTCCTGGCCCATTTCTCCATATCCACCTTGCGTGAATAGTAATAAAATGTCTCATCTTCCATGTAATCCAGCACGCCGTACTGGCAGGGAGGCGTGGACAGGGAGCTGGTGACCACCTCATAGATACCGATGTCATTATTTCTCATGAAGTGCTGCACATGCAGGTGTCCGCTGAGAAACAGCGGGATATTCTCCCCTTCCAGCATCTGAATAAGCTCCTCACTGTGCTCGATGGTACAATCATCCGCATATACCTTGCTCTCCTCCAGCAGGTTGTGATGGGCAACCGGAAGAAGAATCACGCTGTCACGGGCCGCCTGCTTAAGCTGTTCCTTTATCCACTCATAGGTCTCTGTCTTTATCATTCCCCCTACCTTGTTGCGGGGTTCATACTGGCAGGTATCCAGCATGAGCAGGCGCATAGACGGTCCCAGGTCATAGGTGTAACTGAGGGAATTGGCATCCCTGCTGCTGGCCTCCGAGTATCCGAATTCCTTATATATGCGCTCAAAATCCTCCGGTGCGGTAGGTTCCGCCGGGTACCGGTCTCCCCCGGAATACACGGAGGCGCTTGGGTTGTTAATATCATGGTTGCCCGGTATAACCAAAACCGTGATACCGGCTTTCTCCACCTCATCCAGCTTTTTCGCCAGTTCTTCATGGCTCTTCTTTTCCCCCTGAAGACTTAAGTCTCCGCTGATAATCAGGGCATCCGGACTCAGCAGCTTAATTTCCTCCAGTGCGGCGTCTGTGATCTCCCATACATAATTGGTCAGTTTTCCATCGCCGTGCTCTACCATAGACTGAAACATATCCCCCCGGTCCGTCAGGGATTCTGCCAGATAATGTATATCCGTCATAAGGATAATGCGTTTTCCTCCAATCAGAGGCTCTGCCTTTGTCTCCTTTTCTACATCAGGAAAAGGCTGTATCTGCGAAGGCGCAGGATGGGTGGGCTTTTGCAGCTCTGTTTCCTGAACTGTCTCCTGAACCGTTTCCTTTGTCTGCTGTTTTCCAGTGGTGGGCTCCACCTGCTTTCCAGCCTGTACGCTGCACCCTGCCATGACTCCAGCCATTAAGATTGCTGTCATGATTCCCGTTACCCTTGTTCTTCGTCTCATTTCCTTCCTCCGGCGTCACCCATATTGTCTATTTAACCCCTGACACAATATCCCATATATCCGCTGGCTCAAATCCCAGCTTCCAGCAGGCAACTCCTGCCAGGTCAAACTCCTTAATCAGGTCAATCTTAAGCTTCATGGAATCCTCCTCTTCCATCCATATATACTGCTGTCCGCTTCCGCTCACAGTCTCGCCGTAATACTGCCCCAGCAGCTTATCCCAGGTAAGCTCCACCTGGTTTTCCTCCACCCACTGCCTGGCATCTGATATGCCATATGCCTTGGAAGACGTCTTGCCCTCATTTACAGTCCACACTCTGGTATAGAAGGGGACCGCATTGATGACCTTTTCCTTGGGAACCTCTTTCAGGGTATTCTCAATGCCCTCCCTCACATAGGGAATAGAGGATACGGAGCCGGCTTCTCCTCCCGCATAGTGTTCGTCATATCCCATAACAATCACGTAGTCAGCCACAATTCCCTGCTCCTTCCTGTTGTAAAACGCAGTATAGGAGGACGGTACATAGTTATCCACGGACAGCACAAGTCCCTTATTGCGGCAGGCAACCGACATTTCCCTGATGAACTGCACATAATGTGGTCCTGCCTCCGCCTTAAGGCTCTCAAAATCCAGGTTGAATCCGTCAAAGCCATAGGTATCCGCCTCATTCATCAGTTTTTCAATGAGCTTTTTCCTGGTACTGGTGGAGGACATCAAAGTCTTTGTATTAAGGTTCTTGATACTTTCCTGGGTGCTCACATTCTCCACCATGGCCCACACCTTCAGTCCCATGTCATGGGCCTTATCCACGTAATCCTTACTGGCCAGTGATGTGTAGGTTCCATCGCTGGACACCACATTAAACCAGGTGGGCACTATCACATTCATCCCCCTGGCATTGGACGCATAGTCCTCAAGAGTATTATTTCCCTCCTGCCGTGTGACCTGATGAAATCCCAGCCTTACTTTCCCGTCCATGGAAATGCTGGTATATACAGGCGCCTCAAAGGTGCTGACAGGTGCAATCTGCTCTCCTGCCTCCAGCTTCCGGTTCTCCACATATCCGATGTAACCGTCCGCGGTCCTGACCCTGGACCACTTGTCCATGGTCTCCAGCACATCCACAGTCTCTCCTGCCGCTGCCTCCGTGATAATCTGGCTCTTCACACCGCCCTTCACTCTGACCTGGCCTGTCTTTTTCAGCACTGCCGTGTCATAGGGCTGCCAGGATGTGTCAATAAACACCCGCTTAATCTGGCTTGTGGCAAAGGCCTGCGTGCGGATATCCGTATAATTTACCACAACTCCAAGAGACAGGTACATTCCATCCTGTGTGACCTTAAAGAGAGGTCCCTTCTCGCCCTGGGTACTTTCGTCCGCATACACAATGGATTCAGGCAGTGCATACACAAGCAGTTTTTCGCCCTCATCCCAGTAAAAGCGCTCGTTCAGATGTTCATTTACCCAGTCCACAGGCAGGTATACCTGGCCATCCTCGTAGATTCCCTTCTCCTCCTGCACCTGGTTATCCAAAATAAGGGCCACCTGGCCGCCCTTAATACCAAATACCCTGCTCTTATCCGCCAGCTCATTGCTGGGCATGTATTTCTTGGCAAAAAACACTCCCAGACCACTGCCTGCCAGGATAAATATGAACAGCAGAACCAGCACCGTGATTCCGCAGCCGTGACCTTGTCTTCTTCTGCTCATCCTGTCCTCCAGTTTCCTAATGATTGTTTTTATTCTACCACAAAACAGAGTGTATGTACCAATTATTTGCTTACAATTTACAGTCATTATGGAGGCAACAGGCACAAAAGCCCGGTATGCGCCGCCTTGCTTTGGCTGCACAGGCTGAGACGGTACTCATGGCGGCGGCATAATCCGGGCTTTTGTTATCTGATTTTATTGCCTGTTTATGAATCCTTATCTTTTTTCTCTTTGGGAGGGTCGCTGAGATACACTTTGTCAAATCTGATTTCCTTCAGACAGCCCTGTTCGGCGCCGACATAGTCTCCCATATAAAAGCCTCCGTCTTCTCCCATCTCGAATATCTTTTCCCATTCCTTTTCCGGGCACTCGACTCCGTCAATGGTAATCCGGACCCCTTTGTTCTTGTATCTCTTCAATCCGTCCAGATAGGTTCTCTGGTGTTTCTTCCGGTCTCCATACTCGACATTTCTTATCATACCGATAAGCCCTCCCCTATTACCGCGGGACAGCCGGACGGCAGCACCAAGGAGTTGTTTCCGTGACATACTTTTGTGCGCCATTCCCTTCTGTCTCTTTTTTCTTCACAAAATCCTCTCAAACCACTGCATGGTTTTATAATCCACTGAAAAAGCATCTACTGAAAGAGGAACCCTGACCAGAGAAATCCCAAACTGCCTCTCTATCTGTTTTCTGGTGTCCTCGCTGCCAAAGGCAGCTGTATATATCCACCCTGCTCTGCGTCCTTCCTCCTCTGATAAAAGCTCCAAAAATGCCTCCAGCTTCCATTCGCTCAGTGCCGCCATGACAATCTTCACTTCACACCTGAGCCACTCCGCCCTGATGGATGGTCTCAATTCTCCAAAATCAATTATGATTTCGTCATATATTCCACCCAGACAGGACGCCAGTATGCTGGGGTCCCCCTGCATATAATATGTAACCCCGAAGATTTTGTATCTGTAATCCGCAGAATCCGCCTGCTTTACGGAACCGGCCTGGCATATATCCTTCATGGTTTTCCACGCGCCATGGTCGTTCCACTCAATTACCGCAGTCCTGCGCTGCAGGGCACTGGCCATATAATTGGCCGCCAGGACGCTGAGATGAGTCACCCCTGTTCCCCGTCCTGTTCCTGTGATTCCGACAACCCTGCACCCTTTCGCAGGCTGCCGGCTGTGTTTAAAATGATTTCTCTTAGAAAACCCCATGATTTTAATAAGCCTCTTTTTCGGTTCCATCTCCTGCCGCTGACGGCTATGGCAGACCACAGCGACTGAAAAAAGGCTTCTTCTCTTTTCTGTCTGAAAGGATTTTCATACTCCGGCGAAACAAACAGCTTTATTCCCTTTAAGGCCTTGTCTGAGCTTGTCATGGCCTTAAGTTCCTTTTGGCATATGGTCCGTGTCCCCCGGAATACAAGCACACGGTTCCCATCACACCGGCCCGCCCATGCCTGATTCATCCAGGATATGTACTGCCTGATGTACCGGCCGTCCCAGGCGCTGGCGCTGCCTGTCCCTAATAAATCTGCCTTCCCTGCCTTTAATTCCAGCTCCGCCTGCTGCCAGTCTGTCCCATAGTCTTTTACTATGATATCAAATCCTGTCCCCTCATCCAGCTTTACGGCAGGCCCATACCACGGCTTCAAGCAGCAGCCGTTCATGGTATAGATTCCAAAACGGTCCGGACGCATACCTGCCCTGCGGGCCATGGTGTCCACTGCCCGGGAGGCGTTATGTTCCTCATACAGCGCCCGGTATCCGTTTTTGTTCAGAAAACATACCAGTCCAAAGGCCAAATGTGTAGTGCCCGTCCCAGCCTTCATTCCGGTCACAAGCAAAATATGAGATGGTATTGTCTTTTGTTCCTTTTCTTCTGTCAGCTTCCTGGTACACAGCGCCTGAAGCGCATCCTCCACCTCATCGGCGGAAGCGTACCGTTTCTCCATATTGGAGTCCATGCATTTTCTGATAATCCGCTCAAAGACCTCCGACAGGGCGGCAGACTGTCCGGCCTCCTCTCTCAGGGTTCCGGCTGTCATAAAACGGAGGACTGCACCAATGGCATAAATGTCGGTCCTTTGATCCAACATACGGTCAGAAGCATACTGTTCAGGAGCCGCGCAGCCCACTGTACCGAATCGCTTTGGGGCAATGTTTGCCCACCGGCAGCCTGCGGCATGATCAAAATCAATCAGCTTTACGGTGCCGTTGCAGATAATCAGGTTATTTGGTTGTAAATCTAAATGTAATATGGGTAATTCACACGCAGAATGCATGTAAGCCACAAGCCCGCAGACCTGCATCCCGTAACGGACTGCCTCTGCCTCTTGAATAGGCCCCTGATTCGCAATCAGGGCATATAGAGAATATCCTTCAAGATATTCCTCGATTAAATAAAAAAATTCAGAATCTTCTTCTAAATCATAGATCATGGGAATCCCAGGATGGCGCAGTTCTTTTAGCACCAATGCTTCCCTTCGGAAAGTGTCATAGTCGGCATCCCTCTTAGAAATGCGCTTTATGGCCCTGTATTCCTCCAGGCCAATGTGCACTGCCAGCCATACGGTTCCTGCCCGGCCTGTTCCCAATTTGTGCAGCAGACGGTATTTGCCAAATAAAATGGTATTCCTTATTCACCCCTCCTTCGTTACAATATCATCTCATATCCCAATTTTACCCTTTTCTTTGTCACCTGTCTATGGTCGTTATATCTTCCATGGCTTTTCATATGCTATTTATACAACCTGAAAACATCCTGCGGCACGATATTTTTTAAATTTTTATGAAATGATTGATATTTCCACCTGTAATGTAGTATATTTAAAGTGTAGAAGTCTACTTTCGGCCTGAAGTTTCCAAAAATGTCCTGGCCCTAAGCAGATGTCACCACATTTGACACAGAACAGGAAGTGATCCTAATGAAGATAGAACGTATCAATGAAAACCAGATTCGCTGTACATTGACCAGCTTTGATTTAAGTGCGCGCAACATAAACCTGGTAGAGCTGGCTTATGGAACAGAAAAAGCCAGGAAGCTGTTCCGGGAGATGATTCAGAAAGCATCCAATGAAGTGGGCTTTGAGGCGGAGGACATTCCTCTGATGGTTGAGGCGATTCCGCTGTCCAGCGAGAGCATTATGCTGGTCATCACTAAAATCGAAGATCCGGAAGAACTGGATACCCGTTTTGCCAAGTTCTCACCTTTCACGGACGACAACCAGAATTCCCTTGTGTCGCAGCTGGCCAGCGAGTTCCTGGAGGGTGCTCCGGATTCCCTGAACTACCTGGAGCCAGGTTCCGTGGAACAGGTTGGGGATGAGAGCGGTACGGACGGTGCCTCTGAAGCTCCTGCCAAGAAGAATACAGGCTCCGTAGCCAGCAGCCGCATTTTCCGCTTCAATAGCCTGGACCGCATAAGCGAGGCTTCCCGGGCCGTATCCGGAATCTATGACGGCGTTAACACGCTGTATAAGAAGCCCGGAACCAGACAGTATTATCTCATTGTAAAACGCCTGGACTGCGGGGACCTGGATTTCTCCCGCGTGTGCAACATATTGGCAGAGTATGCCACCAAGCTGTCAGGGGAATCTGCCAGCGAGGCATATTTTAAGGAGCACTACGAGGTCATCATTCAGGATAACGCCCTTCAGAATCTTGCCAGGATTTAGGAGCTAAACATATTGAACGATTGAAAACACCCCTGAGGCCGTATCGACCCAGGGGTATTATTTTGCCTTAAACGATTTCATGCTGATTGGAATTAGATTCCCTGAAAGCCCGGAACAGTTACTTAAAATATGCCGGGTACTGGTCTCTGAACATCTGCTCGTTCAACATCCACCTGTTCAGATGGAGATCCATTGTCTCTGCGGCCAGCTTTTTATCGCGGCTCCGTATTGCCTCCAGCAGTTTTTTATGGTCCTCAATTATCTTATGGTCCTTAACCGCTGCCACGGACAGGCTGCGGATCCTGTCATAGTGAATCGCCAGCCTCTGGCTCATCTCATAGGTAAGCTCCTTGCGGCAGATGAAAAACAGCTTCCGGTGCATCTCATTGTCCAGCTCCAAAAGCTTCCGGGATGAACCTCCCTCCAGATAAAACTCCTGGAGCCTGATATTCTCATCCAGCCACTGCAGGTCCTCTTCATCCGCCTGTCCGCAGACCAGCTCAACAGCCGCCTTTTCCAGGACCAGACGCAGAAAGCGCGCCTCCTCCACCAGATCCACATCAATCAACGCAATGCGCATCCCTCTCTGGGGGAATATCTCAATGATTCTGGATTCCTCGCTGAGCTGTATGACTGCCTCCCGCACGGGTGTGCGGCTAATGCCAATCATCTGCGACATTTCCACATCGTTAAAGGGCGCTCCCGGTTCCAAATCCAGAGATATGATGTTCTCCCGCAAGGTCCGGTACGCATACTGTCTGGCAGTCTCTCCATGTCTCTTTTCCTCTATCTTCATGGGTAAAACCTCCTAATACCAGTTCCCAGGGCCTACAGGGACTGTATCTCCTTCCAGACATCATCATCCATGTAAATCCCCAGCCTGTCATGCTCCTCATGGAACCGGGCGCTTCCCTGGCCCGGCGCCCTGACGCTGACGCCTTCCTCCGACGGGGCCGAGCTCTTTACATACCGGACAGCTGTATCCACGATTTCTTTCATATGGGCATCCGTGGTGGTCCTGCCGGGATCCACCACAATCATGACCTGGGAACAGCCTCCGCAGCTGCCGTATCCCTTCTGGTCCATGCCGGCTGCCCCTATACCGTCCGTGAGCACGGACCCCAGGATATCCAACATAAACGAAAAGGCCGATCCCTTCCAATAACCCACAGGCAGCACACGGCGGGACTGCTCGATGGTGCCCGGATCGTCCGTCAGATTGCCCTCATCATCAAATCCGCCGGGATAGGGCAGTTTCTCCCCGGCCAGCCGGGTAACCTGCAGCTTTCCGTAGGAATACTGGGACATGGCCATGTCCAGCTGGAGAGGTTCTCCTCCGTCCGCAGACGGCACAGCCATGACAAAGGGGTTGTTGCCCAGACGGCATTCCCTGCCTCCCCATGGCGGCATACAGGACTCTGTATTGGTCCACATAATTGCCGCATACCCCTTTCTTGCAGCGTACAGCCCGTAGGTGCCGCCCCGCATCCAGTGGGTGGTATTCCTGATTCCCACCATGCCGATGCCGTACTGATCCGCCAGCTCCATGGCCCGGTCCGCGCAGTACAGGGCGTTCAGGACGCCGGGCCCCATGTTTCCATTATAAACCCGAAGGGCGCCAAACTCCCGCTCCAGGGAAGGCTCAGCATTTACGTCCACCCAGCCTTTCTGAATGTAATTTACAAACCTGGCCACCCGGTTGGTGCCGTGAGAATATACCCCGTCGTAGGTAGTCTCCGTGTGAATACGGGCGCAGGTCTCCGCCTTTTCCTCAGACATCCCGTATTTAACCAGCACCCTCTTAATCTCACTCTTAATTTCATCAAAGGTTAATCTCATGGCACCCATCCTTTCCTTCTGTATGCGCCTATCGGTTCTGCTTACAGATAGCCTCCCACAGACCATTTAAGTAGCATGCCCCCATGGCTCTGTCATAAAGACCGTATCCCGGCATGGACACCTCTCCCCAGACAGCCCTTCCGTGGTCAGGGCGCATGATTCCGTCAAAGCCAATGTCGTACAGCGCTTTCATTATCTCATACATATCCATGCTGCCGTCTGCTGAGAGATGGGCAGCTTCCTGGAAATCTCCAGGAGCATTATACTGCAGATTGCGCACATGTGCAAAGGGAATCCTTCCTTTTAAGGACCGGATAATATCCGGGATGTCATTTTCCGGATTGCTTCCCAGGGAACCGGTGCACAGGGTAACGCCGTTAAAGGGCGAGTCCACGGCTTTCATCAGTTTGAGAAGCCGCTCTTTGCCGGTGATAATCCGGGCCAACCCGAATACGGGCCAGGCCGGGTCATCCGGATGTATGGCCATCTTAATATCATACGTTTCGCATACGGGCTGGATTGCCTTAAGGAAATACACCAGGTTGTCAAAGAGGCGGTCCTCATCCACATCCTTATACATGTCAAACAGCTCTTTTATGCGCGCCATACGCTCAGGCTCCCAGCCGGGAAGTTCAAACCCGTTGGACTTTTCTCCCATGGACTGGAACATATTTTCAGGGTTAATCTTATCAATCTCCTTCTGGTTGTAAGCCAGCACCGTGGAACCGTCCGGACGCTCCTTAGCCAGATCGGAACGTGTCCAGTCAAAGACCGGCATGAAATTATAGCACACCACTGTAATTCCGGCCTGACCCAGACGCTCCAGAGTCGTTATGTAGTTGGCAATATACTGCTCCCTGTCAGGAGTTCCCACCTTAATAGCATCGTGTATATTCACACTCTCAATTCCCAGGACCTTTAATCCGCTGGCTTCCACCTGTTCCTTCATCTGAAGGATACGCTCCATAGGCCAGACCTCCCCGGCCGGAATGTCATACAGGGTGGTAATCACGCCTTTCACGCCCGGTATCTGCCTGATTTGCTCCAGAGATACAGAATCCACACCCTCCCCGAACCAACGCAATGTCATATCCATAACTAATTTCCTCCTTGAAATATATACAGTACTTTGTGCTTCTCCGGTTTTCCGGAAATAAATATTTTAATATACTAATATATTACTCTCTCGATAACACTCTGTCAATACCGGCAAACACAAAAAAACCCGGCCCAGTCATATATCCCCTGAGCCAGGTTCCTCCAATCACTGTTTCAGATTATCATCAGGCTTTGGCTGACAAAATTTCATTAATCTGAGAAACAAGTGTATCACAGTCTATACCGTGTACCATACAGGCCTCTTCCAGAGACTCTCCTTGGGATGCCGGTCAGCCAAGGCAATGCATTCCGGCACGCATCAGGATTGGTGCAATGCTGTCATCTACCTGGATCAACTGTCCGATGAGCATGTCTTTACTAATTTCCATTATCGTGTCCTCCTTCTATTTCTGCTATCAGTATACCCAATTATTCGGTTTACCACGCTTCTACCATCATAATACGTTTTTCGACATTTTACAAGTCCAACATGGACTTACATATTTTTCATATTAACCATAATTATCAAGGCTTGTTAAAAAATATTATCACTATGCCCTCTTGACGTGTATACAATGTGCATAATATAATAAGTGTTGCAAAAGCAACAGCATATATCGGGTTTTTTTAGTAGACTATGGATGTCCGGTAAAACCGGTATGGCTGTGAAACATTTGGTTAACAATAGTTTTTATATATAGGTTCACGCATTTCACAGGAGGAAAAGTCTATGAGAACAGAGTGGAACACATTTAAAGGCGGTGTATGGCAGCGGGAAATCAATGTCCGCGACTTCATTCAGAAAAACTACACCCCCTATGACGGCAGCGACGAGTTTCTGGAAGGTCCTACCCGGAATACAACGGAGCTCTGGAACCAGGTCATGGAGCTGTCAAAGAAGGAACAGGAAGCCGGCGGAGTCCTGGATATGGATACCAAAATCATTTCCACCATCACGTCCCACGGCCCAGGATATTTAAATAAGGACAAGGAAACTATCGTAGGCTTTCAGACCGACAAACCATTTAAGCGTTCCCTCCAGCCTTACGGTGGTATCCGCATGGCTATGAAGGCCTGCCAGGACAATGGATATGAGGTTGATCCTGAAATTGTGGAATTCTTTACCAAGCACAGAAAAACCCATAATGCAGGTGTATTCGACGCCTACACCCCTGAGATGAGGGCATGCCGTTCCAGCCATATCATCACAGGCCTGCCGGATGCCTATGGACGCGGACGCATCATCGGTGATTACCGCAGAATCGCCCTTTACGGTGTGGATGCCCTGATTCAGGAGAAAAAGGAAGAAAAGGATTCCACACGCACCATTATGTACTCCGATGTTATCAGAGAGCGCGAGGAACTGTCTGAGCAGATCCGGGCGCTGGAGGATTTAAAGGAGCTCGGAAATATCTATGGGTTTGATATCTCAAAGCCGGCTTGCGATGTCAGGGAAGCCATCCAGTGGACCTACCTGGGCTACCTGGCCGCTGTCAAAGAGCAGAACGGCGCAGCCATGTCGCTGGGACGCACCTCCACCTTCCTGGATATTTATGCTGAGCGCGATTTAAAGGAAGGACGCTATACAGAGAAAGAGATTCAGGAATTCGTGGACCACTTCATCATGAAGCTGCGTCTTGTAAAGTTTGCCAGAACGCCGGAATACAACGAGCTGTTCTCCGGAGACCCCACATGGGTTACGGAATCCATCGGAGGAATCGGCATTGACGGCCGCCACATGGTGACCAAGATGTCCTTCCGTTATCTGCACACCCTTCAGAACCTGGGCACTGCCCCTGAGCCAAACCTGACCGTACTGTGGTCCACAAAGCTTCCTGAGAATTTTAAAAGATTCTGTGCCAAGACCTCCATTGAGTCCTCCTCCATCCAGTATGAGAACGACGATTTAATGAGGGTGACCCACGGCGATGATTATGCCATTGCCTGCTGCGTATCCAGCATGCGCATCGGCAAGGAAATGCAGTTCTTTGGCGCCAGGGCGAATCTGGCCAAGTGCCTGCTCTACGCCATCAACGGCGGTGTGGATGAAATCAGCGGAAAGCAGGTAGGTCCTAAATACCGTCCTGTGACCACCGAGTATCTGGATTTTGACGACGTGATGGACAAGTACAAGGATATGATGAAATGGCTGGCCAAGGTATATGTCAACGCCCTGAACATCATACATTACAATCACGACAAATACAGCTATGAAAGACTGCAGATGGCGCTCCACGACAAAAAGGTGACCCGCTGGTTCGCAACCGGCATTGCAGGCCTCTCCGTTGTTGCAGACTCCCTGTCCGCCATCAAATATGCCAGGGTCAAGGCGGTGCGCAACGATAAGGGCATTGTGACTGATTATATTGTGGAAGGCGACTTCCCTAAATATGGAAATAACGACGACCGGGTAGACCAGCTGGCAGCAGACCTGGTGCACACCTTCATGAGCTATATAAAGGGCAACCACACCTACCGCGGCGGTATCCCCACCACTTCCATCCTCACCATCACCTCCAACGTGGTGTACGGAAATAATACGGGCGCTACCCCGGACGGCAGAAAGGCCGGACAGCCCTTTGCGCCGGGCGCAAACCCCATGCACCACAGAGACAGCAGAGGCGCAGTGGCATCCCTGGCTTCCGTGGCAAAGCTTCCGTTCAGGGACGCCCAGGACGGTATCTCCAATACCTTCTCCATCATACCGGGCGCTCTGGGCAAGGATGACCAGATTTTCATGGGAGACCTGGAAGTGGAGCTGAACGGCTGCGGAGGCGGCTGTGAAGCACCTACCCTTTTTGAAGGGCTGGATTCCGAGGCCGATATCGAGGAATCCTGATAAGCAGCATATAAACCATTTACTTGAGAAAGAGAGGATTCATATTATGGTAAAAGCAAGCGAATCACAGATTGATAACCTGGTGGCTCTGTTAGACGGCTATGCCCAGGAAGGCGGACACCATCTGAATGTAAATGTATTCAGCAAGGAAACCCTTTTGGACGCACAGGCCCACCCTGAAAAATATCCCCAGCTCACGGTCAGGGTTTCCGGCTATGCAGTAAATTTTAATAAGCTGACAAAGGCGCAGCAGGATGAGGTCATTTCAAGAACCTTCCACGGATCCATTTAAATCCTGTCTGCAAACTGCTTTGGATGCCGCCTGACAGGAAGATGTTCCGCCTCAGGCGGCATCCATGTTTCTCAGAAAGGAGCACAGCCTTATGATAGGACGCGTACATTCCATAGAAAGCTTTGGTACCGTGGATGGCCCCGGTATCCGCATGGTTATCTTTTTAAGCGGATGTCCCATGAGATGTCTCTATTGCCATAATCCGGATACATGGGATCCCAAGGGCGGTTCTCCCATGACAGCGGAGGAAATACTGGACCAGTATGAGCAGGCCCGCCCTTTTTACAAAAAAGGCGGCATCACGGTCAGCGGCGGCGAACCGCTGATGCAGATAGGTTTTGTGACAGAGCTCTTTGAGAAGGCAAAAAAAAGCGGTATCCACACCTGCCTGGACACCTCCGGCATCACCTTTAACCCGGGCTCCCAGGCGGTCATGGCCCATTTTGACCGGCTTTTGGCTTCCACAGATCTGATACTGCTGGATATCAAGCATATTGATCCAAAGGAACATGTGAAACTCTGTGCCCAGCCCCAGGATAATATACTGGCTTTCGCCGCATACCTGGAAAAGAAGCAGATACCCGTATGGATCCGTCACGTGGTGGTGCCGGGCATAACGGACCGGGAGGAATATCTGTACCGCCTTGGACGCTATCTGGGCACCCTTAAAAACGTAAAGGCGCTGGATGTTCTGCCATATCATGACATGGGAAAAGCTAAGTACGGC
Source organism: Enterocloster sp. 210928-DFI.2.20 (assembly GCF_020554465.1). Taxonomy (NCBI): domain Bacteria; kingdom Bacillati; phylum Bacillota; class Clostridia; order Lachnospirales; family Lachnospiraceae; genus Enterocloster; species Enterocloster sp. 210928-DFI.2.20. Next base: position 19,786 of record NZ_JAJCHK010000026.1, on the reverse strand, counting down.
CAGCTTGGAATCCCCTACCCGTTAGAAGACACAGCCCCCTTGCCTCCTGCAAAGGCGGCAGAGTCCCGCAAAATTATTCTTCAGGGAATGCGCGATGAAAGGGTCCATTGCTCCTAAATTTATACAATATTCGCTGGTTTAGGAACGATTTTCCTCTTGAATAATTAGACGTTATAGTATAAAATAAAATAACAATGTAGACAAATCTTAAGGAGGTATTTTATCATGGCATATGTAATCAGTGATGCTTGTGTAAGCTGCGGCAGCTGTGCAGCTGAATGTCCAGTAAGTGCAATTTCCGAGGGAGACAGCCAGTACGTTATTGATGCTGATACCTGCATCGACTGCGGAACCTGTGCAGCTACCTGCCCAACCGGAGCTATTTCCGAAGGCTAATTAAGTATTACATAAGGGTCTCTTCCAGAGGGAAGGGGCTCTTTTTCATATATTCAGCATATATTATTCACAGAATACATGGAGGAATCCAAATACCATGAAAAAACCAGTAATCGGCATAACCCCTTCCCATAATACAGATAATGACGAAATAAGCGTACGCCCCACCTACCTGAGAGCCATTGAAGCGGCAGGAGGCCTGTCCATCCTTCTTCCCCTGGAAGTATCAGCGGAAGATTTAAAGCAGCTTTCCGGGCTGTGCGACGGTTTTCTCTTCTCCGGCGGTCCGGACATTCATCCGTTCCTGCTGAGGGAGGAAACACATATGCATTGCGGCAATGTGTCCGTGGCGCGGGATACCATGGAGCTGTCTCTTCTGAAGCTGGCCATGGAAGCCAAAAAACCGGTCCTGGGAATCTGCCGCGGAGCCCAGGTCATCAATGTAGGCCTGGGAGGCGACATCTATCAGGATATTACCAGCCAGGCAGAAACCGGCTTTCCCATTGCCCATAAGCAGCCCTATTCATGCTGCCTGCCCTCACACCATGTGGATGTACAAAGGGATACACTGCTGTGCGGGATTGCTGATGGGAAAACGCAAATCGAAGTAAACAGTTCCCATCATCAGGCCGTACGCAGGATTGCACCCTGCCTCATTGCCAGCGGCCATGCGCCCGACGGCATCATCGAGGCCCTGGAGATGCCGGATTATCCCTATCTTCTGGCCCTTCAGTGGCATCCGGAGTATATGTGGAAGACAGATACTGTGTCCGCCAATATATTTAAAAGCTTTGTGGAGGCCTGCAGGGGATAGCTGGAAGAGCGGACAGCTGGAAAGGCCGGCTGCAGAAAAACGGCTACAGAAAAACGGCTGCAGAAAGGCCCTATATGATTCACGCTGCAAATATATGCCTGAATCATACAGGGCCGTCTCACTTATCTCCTGTACTTATCTCCTGTCCTTATCTTCTGTCCTTATCTGCCTACTGCTTATTATCTATCAATTCACCAGCCATCTGGGCCATATCCTGGGCTGTCATGGGATTATCCATGGCTGTTATGATGTAAACCTTCTCCCCATCCTTCCAGAGCATACTCTGGGCAACCTGGTCCGTTACCGTATCGCTTCCATAAGAGATATAGAGTTCTCCTGCTGCTTCCTTTGCCTTCTCCTCTTCGGAGGCCTGATAATCCGGGGGAACAAAACGGTACTGGTCCCTGGTGTAGTTTAGAGTAATCCCATTATGTTCAAATACCTGGTCCGGCTGTCCTTCCTCCTCAAACAGGCTTGTGCCCTGGACTGTAACGAATATATCCGGGCTTCCGTCCTTTTTGTAATGCAGAGAAAAGCTTTCCGCGGACTTTATCACATTTCCATCCTCATCCATGGCGTCCTGATGGGTGGGCATTCCCATGTCAAACCGGTATCCGTTGCTGAATACTTCGGGGGCATTGGTGGTATAGCCCAGCTTTGTCTCCATTTCTCCCAGTTTATCATAGGTAAAATCATCCAGATGGCTGCCTCCGGCGCTTGTATAAGCAACCTTCCCTGCTGCAACCGCTGTTATGGTACCCAGTACGCAGATGGCCGCAGCCACCACGAATACACGCTTCATATTCCATTTCTTCATTCCTGATTCCTCCTCTATTTTCCGGTGAACAGAGCGCCGCATTCTCTCTGTATCTGCGGAAGTCACCTGTATGGACTCTGCCCGGCTGCATAGGGCACGGCCTATCTGCTCTTCCAGTTCCTTCTGCGCCACCGGTTTACTCCGTCTGTTCATAAGGTTACCTCCCTTCCTACCCTCTTGCGTTCTTCCATCAATTCCTGTTTCAGATTCGCCCGGGCCGTATACAGCCTGGACTTAACGGTTCCTTCCAGACAGCCCATGATGCCGGCTATCTCCCTGGTGGACATCTGGTTAAAATAGTACAGGACAACGGCCGTCCTCTGTTTGACCGGAAGATTCCTTATTGCCTTATAAAGCTCCTTTTCCTGGGAGCGCATCATGACTTCCTCCAGCACTGAGGCTGTTTCAGGCTCTTCCTTCCCAAACACTTCCTCCACCGGCTGTTCTTTCCTGTTCTTCCTGCAATACCGCCAGGCTTCCCTGGTAAGGGTCTTATAAAGCCAGTTCCCAAAATATTCCGGTTCTTTGATTTTCTTTCGGTTCATCCAGCACAGCACAAAAGTTTCCTGTACAATATCCTCACTGTCTGCATGACTTCCGGATATGAGATATGCCATGCGCAGTATTTTGGGATAATAAAATTCCATCAACCGGTCAAATGCCTGGCTGTCTCCTTCCGCCATGCGGCGTACCAGACCTGCCGTCTCCTGCTCCATGTCCATCCACTCCTTCCATCGTCTCTCTTATTTGGAACCACTTATATATGGAACCATTATATATCCCTTTTGGCTTAACTGCCAGAAGGTGTTGTTAATCGGTGCACCTGCTATATAGAGGAGGGAGGCGGGCAGACGGTTCATTTTATTTGTAATTATTTTTTACATTTGCTCTGTTTTTACTCCATATCCCAACAAACCCCCATAAAAGTAAGGTTTGTGCTTGTCAGAACAGATTATGTCATGTAGAATAATACTGCTGAAATAAAAGAATGGCAGCACCTGTAAATAAAGGAGTTTTCACAAAAGGAGTTTGTAATAATATGAGCATTTTAAACGTAGAGCATTTAAGCCACGGTTTCGGGGACCGTGCTATTTTCCAGGATGTCTCCTTCCGCCTGTTAAAGGGTGAGCACATCGGCCTGATTGGGGCTAACGGCGAAGGAAAGTCCACCTTTATGAACATCATTACCGGCAAACTCATGCCTGACGAGGGCAAGGTGGAGTGGGCCAAAAACGTGAGGGTCGGTTATCTGGACCAGCATGCTGTGCTGGAAAAGGGCATGACCATCCGTGATGTGTTAAAGAACGCCTTCGCTTTCCTTTTTGAGATGGAAGAGCATATGAACCAGATTTGCGATAAGATGGGGGAGGCCGGCGAGGAAGAGATGGCCGCCATGATGGATGAGCTGGGAACCATACAGGACCTTCTCATGGCCCATGATTTCTATATCATTGATTCCAAGGTGGAGGAGGTAGGACGGGCCCTTGGCCTGGCCGACATAGGACTGGACAAGGATGTGACGGAGCTCTCCGGAGGCCAGCGCACCAAGGTACTCTTAGGCAAGCTTCTGTTAGAGAAGCCGGACATTCTGCTATTGGACGAGCCTACCAACTACCTGGATGTACAGCATATTGACTGGCTGAAACGCTACCTGCAGGAGTATGAAAATGCCTTCATCCTTATCTCCCATGACATTCCCTTCCTCAACAGTGTCATCAACCTGATTTACCATATGGAAAACCAGCGACTGGACCGCTATGTGGGCGATTATGACAAGTTCCAGGAAGTATACGCGGTAAAGAAGTCCCAGCTGGAGGCCGCCTATAAGCGCCAGCAGCAGGAAATTGCGGAGCTGGAGGATTTCGTGGCCAGGAACAAGGCCAGGGTGGCCACCAGGAACATGGCCATGTCCCGCCAGAAAAAGCTGGATAAGATGGATGTCATTGAACTTGCCAGGGAAAAGCCCAAGCCGGAATTCCATTTCCTGGAAGCCCGCACGCCCGGTAAATATATTTTTGAGACAAAGGATTTAATCATCGGTTATGACGAGCCTCTGTCCCGTCCTCTCAATCTGGTGATGGAGAGGGGCCAGAAAATCGTGCTGGTAGGCGCCAACGGCATCGGCAAGACAACTCTGCTTAAGAGCATTCTGGGCCTTACACCTGCCCTGAGCGGCAGTGTGGAGCTGGGCGACTACCTGTCCATCGGTTACTTTGAGCAGGAAATGGCGCCCGGCAATACAACCACCTGCCTTCAGGAAATATGGACCGAATTTCCCGCCTATACACAGTACCAGGTCCGCTCCGCCCTGGCAAAATGCGGCCTGACCACGGAACACATCGAAAGCCAGGTCAGGGTGCTCAGCGGAGGCGAGCAGGCCAAGGTCCGGCTCTGTAAACTGATTAACCGGGAATCCAACGTGCTTCTGCTTGACGAGCCAACCAACCACCTGGATGTGGATGCAAAGGATGAACTGAAACGGGCCCTTAAGGAATATAGAGGCAGTATCCTTTTAATCTGCCATGAACCAGAGTTTTATGAGGGACTGGCAACCGATGTGTGGGATTGTAAGGAATGGGCGCTGAAGCTGTCCTAGCGTGTGTCTGAAATAAAAAAAGAGCCATGAAACCATGAAGGCATTCTCCGCCCCACCTTCATAGTTTCATGGCCTTTTCTTATTCATCCTCTTTTGAATCCGTTTCAGGACTTCTTGTAAAATAACGCAGCAGACAAAGGGAATTAGCCGACAGCCCGTTGCCGAACAGATTAATATAATCATCCCGTGATGAACGCACATGATCAATGACGGCCTGGCGCCCGCGCTCATAATCCTGGTCCTTAATGGCGTCTATGATGGCCTGATGCTTCATACATGCTTTACTCTGCAGTGAATTTTCCAAAAAAGAGAGAAACCGCATTCTGGTCAGCTGAAGCAGTATCTCATCATGGGCTTTTATAAGCCGCTTATTGTTGGACAGTGCAACCAATTCATTATGAAACTGCTGATCATAAAAAAAATGTTCTTTGGCCTGTCCGGCATCCTTTGTTTCTTTCATCTTATCGGTGATTTCCTGAAGGTTTTCCAGCTGCTCAGGGGTAATCCCATTTCGCCAGGAAAGCATGAAGGCGGTAGTCTCAATCCCTTCCCGAAAATCAAAGAGATCCTGTATATCTTCTTTTGTAATGGTAGAAACACGGTAGTTCTTCTTACCGATTTGTTCTTCCAGCAGTCCCTCATTTTTAAGGCGCATGAGTGCCTGTCTGATGGGGGTACGGCTCATATTCAGCTCCTTGCTGAGAAGATAGTCGGATACGATTTGCCCCGGAAACAGATCGAAATCAAAAATCTGCTGCCGTATGGTTTCATAGGCTTTATTTGTCAAGCTGTTGTCTTTTTCCATCATATCCTCCTGTGACAACTACGTATTAAAACCATTCTAATCCATTTTTCTTAAAAAGTAAAGTTATTAAACCGCGTGGGAAGGAACACGGGAGGGGGTGTGCAAACCGCTGCACATTTTATGCAGGTATGCCGCGCATATTTGTGTATCCTCCAGCAGACCATGCTGTATATTCCCCTCCACAGCCACGGTTCCCTTGTATCCGCACTCCATCAGTTTCCTGTATATGGCGGTAAAATCAAGGCTGCCCAGACCCGGATACGCCCGGTTATCATCCGAAATATGCAGATGGGGATAATAATTCATATACTCTGAAAGGGAATCTACCAGCGATGGTTCTTCAATATTCATATGGTATGTATCTGCCAGAAGCTGTATGAACGGACAGTCCAGAAAATTAATCACGTGTGCCCCTTCCTTCAGAGTCCTTATAATAGATGCCTCCTTGTGATTGGTTGCCTCAATAAGGACCTGCACTTTCTTTTCTTCTATATATGGCTTTAATTCCAGCATGGATTCCAGAAAAAGCCGTTCTGAAACTTCACGGTCACTGCCGGGGCCTCCTTTTAAGAAACCGATTATAATTCCGCAACCCATGGATGCAGCATAATCAATGTTCCTCTTACAACCGTTAACAGCCCTCATCCTTTCCTCAGGAATACCTGAACTGAGTGACAGACCATGTGTTTTCGCATACACTCCCGTTGCCAGCATGTTCATTTTCATCTGATATTCATTTAATAATGACTTTAGTTCCTCTGGTTTTATTAAATCCAAATCAGGTAAGTTTAACTCAACCCCATAAAAGCCTTCCCGGTGCAAAAGGCCAAATAGTCTTCTCAGTTGGGGAAGCTGCTCCTTTGATTCCAGGACACATTGAAAGCCGGTCCGAAAGGGAAATAATGAATGTTCCATACCTAGTCGATTCCTTTCCACACAAAATAATCATAATTCATTTTAGTTTATCTATAGTTTAAAGCAGAATACAAAATTTGTATACAAAAAATGAATACAAAAAATGGATTCATTTTTTGTGCACAATTACCATTGATAAAAATATAGGCATTTATTACAATAACACCATAGAGACTACTCTAAAAACCAACAAAACATATAATTCGGGAGGCTTTCCAAATGAGAAAAATGATGAAACGTATTGCAGCAGCAACAATAGGAATGGCAATTGTAATGACATCAACCGCTTGCTCCTCCGGCACCGGAAGTACCACGGCAGCTCCGGAGAATAAAGAGACCACGGCCGTTCAATCTGCCGCTGAAGAAAAGAAAGAGGACCCAGCCGCTGCACCGGAAGAAACCTACACTCTGATGTTCGGACATGCCCAGACAGAAACCCATCCATATCAGACATGTTTCCAGGAATGGGCTGATGCGGTGGCGGAGAAAACAAACGGCGGTCTTGTGATTGACCTTTATCCCAGCAATACCCTTGGATCCGAGGAGGATATTATTAATTCATTTAAGGATTCAGACACAAACTGGGGTTACAACACAGACTTTGCCAGGCTGGGTACCTATGTGCCTGAGCTGGCTATGTTTAACCTTCCTTATTTTGTTGAGACCATGGACGATATTAATGCAGTAAAGGAACTGGACATGGTAAAAGAATGGATTAATAAACTGGAAACAGAGAACGATATAAAGGTGGTATCCCTTAACCTGGTACAGGGTTACCGAAATGTAGTGGCAGGCAAGCCAGTCCTGAAACCCGACGACTTAAAAGGACTCACCTTACGCTGCCCCAACACGGAAATCTGGCGGGCTGCTGTCAGCTCACTGGGCTGCAGTGTACAGGGAATGGGCCGCGGCGACATCTATAACAACCTTGTGAATAAGGTAATCGACGGCTATGAGGATGTTTATCCATGTATTGTTTCTGAAAGTTATTATGAGATAAAGAATGTGAACACAATCTCCGAAACACATAATATTCTTCTGTTAAATCCTGTGGTAGTTGACGCCGGCTGGTTCAACAGCCTTCCAAAGGAATATCAGGATGCCCTGATTGAGACATGTGACCAGGCATGCAATTCCTGTTCCGACAAAATGCTGGGCGAATTCACCGAGGAGGCAAAGCAGAAGTGTATTGATGAGGGTATGACTGTAATTGACCATTCTGAAATCGACACAGACGCATTCCGCGAGGCTGCCAAGGCGTCTTACGAACAGCTTGGCCTGACCGATACCTACAATGAAATTATGAGTGCACTTGGTAAATAATCATCCTGAAATGCAGCTTAATGAAAGGTAGAACTGGGAATGAAAAAGTTTTTTGAGATTCTGAATAAAGCGGAGCTTGCAATTACCATGACCTGTGTTGTGGGGTTCACATCCGTGCTGATGCTGGGAGCTGCGGTACGCCTGCTGGGACATCCGCTGAACTGGTGTAATGATGTGGCACTGCTCATGTTGGCCTGGACCACCTTTCTGGGCGGTGACGTGGCCTTCCGGGCAGGCAGAATGGTGAATGTGGATATATTGATTGCCAAACTGCCGGTCAGGTTCCAAAAGGCCGTTGCCGTCATGGTATATGCTGTTTTATTGGTAATGATGTTCATGATGGTAAAACAAGGTGCCCTGCTTTGTGTGAATGTGGGCAAAAGAACGCTGGAGGGCATTCCCTTTCTCAGTTACGTGTGGGTTGCCGCCTCTATTCCGGTAGGTTTCTCCCTGATGTTTATAACGGCTGTCAAACGTCTGTATGACCTGATGATGTCATCAGATACAACCGTCATTTCAAAAATGTAAGGAGAACGACAATATGATATATGTTTTTATAGTATTCCTTATTTTCCTGGTAATGGGTGTACCGGTTGCATTTGCAATCGGTGCGTCCGGTATGGTATTCTTCCTGTTAAACACCCATTTTCCGCTGACACACATTGCGCAGCTGCCTTTAACCCAGGTCCAGAGCATTTCCATGCTTGCCATCCCCCTGTTCATCCTGGCCGGCAACCTTATGAATAACGGAGGGGTTACAAAACGCCTTGTCAGTCTTGCCACCCTTTTAACCGGACATATGAGGGGCGGGCTTGCTCAGACCAGCGTGGTCTTAAGCACTCTGATGGGCGGTGTGTCTGGTTCCGCTACGGCAGATGCAGCCATGGAAGCCCGGCTTCTGGGGCCTGACATGATTAAAAGCGGATATTCCAAGGGGTTCTCTGCAAATGTCCTTACATTCACCTCACTGATTACTGCCACGATTCCTCCGGGGGTGGGTCTTATCATATACGGCACTACAGGCAGTGTCTCCATCGGAAAACTTTTTTCAGCAGGTATCTTTGTGGGCTTATATATGATGATTGTTCTTATGGTATCTGTGGCAGTCATTGCCCGGATGCGTGGTTATAAACCGGTAAGGCAGAACCGGGCCACATGGAAGGAAATCGGTATCAATCTAAAGGAAACGGTTTGGGCTGTCATGTTTCCGGTCATCCTTTTAGTTGGTATCAGGATGGGATTCTTTTCCCCATCTGAAGTTGGGGCCTTTGCCTGCTTCTATTCTGTATTTGTAGGCGCCTTTATCTATAAGGAGCTGACCATCAAATCCTTTATAACCGCTTTAAGAGACAGCATCGCGGATATCGGTTCTATTATGATGATTGTTTCTCTGACAGCATTGTTTGGCTACGGCATACCCATTGATAAGATACCTCAGAAAATGACCACATTTATTACCGGCATCACCACCAATCCCTCCCTGGTGCTAATCCTTATTATTATCCTTCTGGTATTTGTGGGGATGTTTATGGAAGGTTCCGTGGTGATACTGCTTCTGACACCAATCCTTCTTCCTATGTGCCAGTCTGTGGGAATTGACCCGGTGCACCTTGGACTTCTCATGTGTGTCATTGTAACCATGGGAGTAAACACACCGCCTGTGGGTATGAGTATGTATACGGTTAATACAATCCTGGATTGTTCCCTGCAGGAGTATACTAAATCCATGATTCCATTCCTGGCTGCAATTCTTTTAGCCATTGGGTTGCTTGCATTTTTGCCGGATGTTGTTTTATTTCTGCCTCGCCTGTTGTATTAAAATGGTTTAAAACAGAAAGGAATGTATTTGCATGAAAAATATAAGGGATTGTTTTGTTTTAAACAATGGGGTTAAGATTCCTTGTGTGGGCTACGGCACATGGAGAACCCCGGATGGCATTGATACGGTTCAGGCTGTCAGGGAAGCAATTGGCTGCGGATACCGGCATATTGATACAGCCCAGCTTTATGGAAATGAAGAAAGCGTCGGAAAGGGTATTAAGGAATCCGGTCTTAACAGAAGCGAGCTGTTTGTCACCACGAAGCTGAAGAATACGGACCAGGGCTACGACAGTACCCTCAGGGCATTCGAGGGAAGCATGAAGCGCCTGGGATTGGATTACCTTGATCTATATTTAATCCACTGGCCTGTACCGGCTGTCTTTAAGGATGACTGGAAACAGGTCAGCAGGGACACATGGCGGGCCTTTGAACGCCTGTATGGGGAAGGATTGGTCCGTTCCATCGGGCTGAGTAATTTCCTGCCCCACCATATAGACAATATTGAGGTTTCAGCCCATATAAAGCCAAGTGTGGACCAGCTGGAAATCCATCCTTTCTTCACGCAGAAAGAAACCGCTGCCTACTGCCGCAGAAAAGGTATACAGGTTCAGGCATGGAGCCCTCTGGGCCATGGAACCATCCTGGATAATCCTGTTATAAAGGAAATCGGACTGAGGTATCATAAGACTGCCGCGCAGACAGCTCTGCGGTGGGAGCTCCAGCAGGATATCCTGCCGATTCCCAAGTCTCTGAATCCGGAAAGAATGGCCCAGAACGCAGATATATTCGATTTTAACCTGACACAGGAGGAATGCCTGCGGATAACAGGACTTGGAGAAACAGGAAGGACTGGTCCTGATCCTGACAACATTGATTTTTGATATGAAGGTTAATTTATGTTGCTGTCTTCTTTAGCACATCCATAGATTGTAAAAAGGGATACCACTCAAGTGTAGTATCCCTTCTTATTTCTGCGGCAGCCTACGCCATCGAGATAGGCCCGCCTCTCATCTTGCCCGCCGTACAGATGCGGTTGATTGCCACCATATAGGCTCCCATGCGCATGGTCACCTTGTTATCCCTGGACATGGCATCCACTTCATCATAGGCTTTGTTCATGATTTTCTTCAGTGTCCTGTTCACTTCATCCAAATCCCAGGCCATGCTTTGGATGTTCTGTACCCACTCAAAATAGGATACAACCACTCCCCCTGCATTGGCCAGGATATCCGGTACAACCACTATGCCCTTCTCCTCCAGTATCTTATCTGCTTCCACTGTAGTAGGGCCGTTGGCAGCTTCTATAATCACCTTTGCCTGGACCCCTGCTGCGTTTTCCCCGGTAATCTGGTTCTCCAGCGCAGCAGGAATCAGCACGTCACAGCAGCAGGTAATGACCTCATCATTGGATATGTGCTTTACATCATCTGATACGTAATCAATCAGCGCCTTTGTCTTGTCGGACAGGTATGTCCTGATTGCAGGAATATCCAGACCGTTTTCATTATACACACCGCCGGAGTAATCGCTGACCGCCACAATCTTACACCCCTTATCATATAGAATCTGGGCTGCGGTACCTCCTACATTTCCCATACCCTGGATGGCATAGGCGGAGTTTTCATAGCTCATGCCCAGATGCTCCAGGCACTGGCGGGTAATGATGGTCACACCTCTTCCTGTTGCCTCTGTCCTCCCGATGGATCCGCCGATCTCAATGGGTTTTCCTGTGACCACACCAGGAACGCTGTGGCCTTTGAACATGCTGTATGTATCCATAATCCAGCCCATCACCTCGCCGTTGGTATTCACATCCGGAGCAGGTATGTCCTGGTCAGGCCCTATAATAGGCAGTATCCTGGTGGTATATCTCCTGGTAAGACGAATCAGCTCATCCCTGGACAGCTTGGAAGGGTTCACCTTGATTCCGCCCTTGGCCCCGCCGTAGGGGATATTGACTATAGCACATTTAAATGACATCCAGGCCGCCAGCGCCTTTACCTCGTCCAAATCCGAGTTCTGATGGAAACGGATTCCCCCTTTATAAGGTCCTCTTGCGCTGTTGTGCTGTACCCGGTAGCCTTCAAATACCTTCATCTCACCATTGTCCATCCTTACAGGAATGGATACAATCATCTCACGCTCCGGATAGCGCAGGGTTATATAATCTGCCTCCTTTAATCCAAGCCTGGATGCCGCCTCATCCAGTACAGCCAGCATATTTTCGTATGGATTATACTTGTTCTTATTCATGACCTGCCTCCCATAAAATTGTTTATTTGTATACCTTCTGCTTCAAACGCGTCTCTGATTCTGCTGACAAAGGCCAATGCCTTTGCCCCGTCACCGTGGACGCAGAGCGTATCTCCTTTTATATCCAGTTCTTTTCCGCTGACGGATGTGACCTTTCCCTCTTTTATCATTTTGACACACCGCCTGATGGCCTCATCCTCATCTGTAATCATGGCTCCATCCATCCCTCTGGGAACCAGAGACAAATCATCCATGTAGGCCCGGTCCGCAAATATTTCCGACAGTGCTTCCAGCCCCATTTTTTCAGCCTCGTCCCCCAAAACTGCTCCTGCACAGTAAAAAATACGTATGGACGGGTCTATCTCATATACTGCTTCGCATATGGCCCTGGATACGTCCCTGTCATACTGGCACAGATTTCCCAGCGCACCGTGGGGAGCCACATGCTGGAGCTTCATGCCATAGCTGGCAGTGAAGGCCATAAGCGCGCCCACCTGATATTTTATATAGTTCTTAACTTCAGAAGGCTTCAGAACCATCTTGCGTCTGCCGAATCCCATAAGATCCGGATAACCCGGATGGGCACCCACAGCCACCTTTCTCTCCGCGGCTTTTTTGACCACCTTATCCATGACCATGGGATCCCCTCCATGCCAGCCGCAGGCAACATTAGCCGTTGTGACATACTTTATGATTTCGTCATCATTTCCAATGGAATATGCCCCAAAGCTCTCCCCCATATCACTGTTTAAATCAATCTGATACATGTTCCGCCTCCTCAATGACTCTGCCCTTACTGTATTTCCGGGCTGTTTTCCATGACGGTTTTCCCCTGACTGCGTTCCAACTGACCATGGGAGCCTAACTGTGTTCCTCCACCTTCACCTGAAAGGAAGTCCCTCCCACCTTTACCTGAAACAATCTGGGCGGACGATATGCCACAGGTGTCTCAAACTTTGCCTTAAGCATTTCCATTTCCCGGTAATAATCCGCATAAGCCTGCTGTGCCTGCATGATGTCTACCGGTATGAACCGTATCTCGTCGCCGGCTTTGCACTGCCCGATTGCAGGCAGATCCGCAGTTATAACCGTGGCAATCTTTGTATAGCCGCCAATAGACTGGCAGTCTGCCATCATCACAATGGGCTGTCCCGATGTGGGTACCTGGATGGATCCCATAACAATACCGTCTGAAATGATATTACCATCTGCCACATGCTCCGGACAGGGACCTGTAAGCCTGTAACCCATGCGGTCCGAATCCCCGGTTACCTTATATGTCCCATGGAAGAAATCCTCCAGGCCTTTACCGGTGAAACAGTCATCCTGAGGCCCTGCAATCACCCGAATCTGGCGGCACCCCGGTTCACTGTGTTCTGCCAGCATCCATCTTGCGGGCAGGTTCTCTATGGTACTCATGTTCTGACGGAGTCCGATTGCATCTCCTTTTTTCAGGGGTCTGCCCTGGTAACCGCCGATACCATTCTTCACAAGGGTGGATCTGCTTCCCATCACCACAGGAATATCCAGTCCCCCGGCTGCCGCCAGGTAGGTCCGGCAGCCGCCGGAAACAGACTGCATCCTGAGCACATCTCCAGCTCCTACCGGAAACGCCCGGTACATACATACAGGAGCCTCATTCAGCAGAGGGGACATGTCCGCCCCGGTAAGCGCTATGACAGCCGGCCCGGTAAACCGTATTTCCGTCCCTATAATCGTCATTTCCAGTTCTGCCTCGCCTATATCGTTGCCAACCAGGAGATTGGCTATATGAAATGATCTCCTATCCATGGGGCCGGCCGGTGATACTCCAAACTGTTCATATCCAAATCTTCCCTCGTCCTGCACCGTTGTGTAGATACCCGGATTCACAATCACCATACCCATAAGCTATGCCTCCTTTTCATAGGTCCGGCAGACATAGATTCCGGCGTCAGCCTGGGACTTGATATCCTCATATTGGGCCCTGCTCACGGGAATATGGCGAATCCATTGCCCTGCTCTGAGCAGGAAAGGATTCTCCTTCCTGTAGTCGCACACCTTTATGGGGGTCATGCCTATGATATTCCAGCCGCAGGGCTGGTCAAAGGGTATAATATCGCTGAGCCCCTGCTGTACCACCACGCTTCCCCCTGCTATGCGTACCCTTGGACTCTCCCTCCGCCTGAAGGAAAAAGGGTGCTCAAACCTGGCTGTATAGGGATGACCCGGAGCAAATCCCAGCATATACACAAAGTAATCGCTCTGACTGTGAATCTTTATGATTTCATCCACTGTCTTTTTCTCAATCCTGGCTATCTCCCCGATATCCTCCCCTTCATAGAGAACCGGTATTTCTGTTATGACCGGCTTGGGCAGGGCAATTTCCCCCGCATCGCCGGTCCATTCCTCCACAAGGCGCTCCAGCTCATTGTATGGTATCTTTAAGGGGTCGTAGTGAATCAGCAGGGAACGGTATGACGGAACCAGTTCTCTTATGCCGGGGACATGTTCCCCCTCAATCCGGTACTTAAGCGCAATGACTTTTCTGTTCGTCTCAATAGATATTTCATTCTCAAATTCAACTGTAACCGCACAGTCACCGCATAACCGCAACACAGCACCACTCATAGCCTCACTGCTCCTATTTCTAAATCAATGCAGCTGTTCTAGCCTGCACAGCCTCAAATCAGTCCACGTACTCCACACCTATGCTTTCAAGTTTCGCGTCCACCCAGTCGCGGTTTAATCCGGTTCCGGCTGCAATGCCCGCAAACTGCTTTGTCTCATCCCGGCTCACTTTCTTTGCTCTTTCCGCCAGCTCGGCAGCTTCCTCAGGCTTTATGACCAGCAGGCCGTCCCCGTCGCCTACCAGAATATCCCCGGGACAGATGACCTGGTTTCCGCAGGATACCGGAAAATTGATTTCACCCGGCCCGTTCTTATAGGGTCCATTGGGGGTCACGCCTTTTGCATACACCGGGAAATCCGTTATCTGTCCGATTTCCACGCTGTCCCGGATACACCCATCCACCACAAAACCTGCCAGCCCCTTGGACATAGCGTACCGCGTCATAATTTCACCGCACAGAGACCTGCTCTGGCTGCCAAATGTGGCTATCACCAGCACATCTCCCGGCTTTGCCATATCCAGTGCCTTATGAAACATCAGGTTATCCCCCGCCGGAGCCTTCACCGTAAACGCAGTGCCCAGAAGCCTGGCTTTATTCATGGGCTTCAGCTGGGAATCCACAGCTGCTGTCCGGTTCATGCAGTCGTCAATATTAGCCACCGGAATGTCCTTAAAGGCCTCAACCAATTTCCTGTCCGGCCTCTCGAATTCTTTTCTGATCCTGCACCCTACATTTGCCATATACATTCTCCTTCTCTCCATCATTTTGTAGATCTTAAACTTGTTTCTGACCATAGGATAGCACACATAATAATAATTGAAAAATGAATAATATTAGTATATAATATTAACTAAATTTATATTTAAGGAGCTGCTTATGGACCTTTCTGAAATCGAAACCTTCCTCACCATTGTGAATACAAAAAGCATCACAAAAACAGCGGATATCCTGTTTCTAAGCCAGCCCACCGTAAGCCACAGGCTAAAGGCCCTTGAAAAGGAGCTGGGCTTCCCGCTGATTGTCCGGAAAAAGGGGTTTAAAAACGTTGAGCTCACCTCCAAAGGCAGCGAGTTTGTATCCATCGCCGAGCGGTACATATCCCTGTGGAAGGAAACCCAGGTACTGGCCCAGGACAGAGACAGCACTCTTTTGTCCATCGGATGCACGGACAGTCTGAACATCGCCCTGTTTGCAGGCTTCTACCGGCAGATGGAGGCCTCCGGCTGTCCCATTGATCTGGACATCCATACCCACCAGTCCTCGGAGCTCTACAGCATACTGGACCGCCACGACATCGACATTGGTTTTGTATATTACCACCTGCACTATAAGAACATCCTTTCAGAGCGCATCTATCAGGAACGCCTGTATCTGGTGCAGTCAGACGAACCCGCCATATGCAAATCACTGATCCACACCGAGGAACTGGACCCATCCCTGGAATTATTTCTGAACTGGGATGCCAACTTCCAGATCTGGCACGACCAATGGCTGACCGGATACTCCAGGCCGCGGATTATCGTAGATACCATCACCCTCCTCAATCATGTGTGGACGGATAAGAAAAGCTGGATGATCGCCCCGGAATCCGTGATTAACGAACTGTATCATTACAGACGCCTCTATGTCAGCGAACTGAAAAATCCGCCTCCGGACAGGGTGTGTTACAAAATCAAGCACCGCTTCCCCAGCTCCGCCACCCAGACAGCCGTCGCATACTTTGAGCAGGCCCTGGGAAACTACCTATGCCAGGTCAAATCCTCTCTCCGCATTGGAGAGATATGGGGCACTGATATATAAACTTTTTCTATATTATACATTTAAATAATTCATTAGAAATATATTTAATTTCCGTATATAATCCAATTATCAGCAAACGATTCACAGATGATTGGAGGGTTTATATATGCTTACAACTGCCGAACGTATGGAACACATGCCGTTTTCCGGAATAAGAGTGGTGATGGAAAAAGCAACTCAGATGGACGCCCGCGGGGAACATGTCATCCATCTGGAACTGGGACGTCCTGATTTTGACACGCCTCAGGTAATCAAGGAAGCCGCCTATAAGAGCCTGGAAAAGGGAAATGTATTTTACACCTCAAATTACGGCTCCATGGAACTGCGTACCGCTGTTGCCGAAAAGCTCAGGGTAGAAAACAACATTCATTATGATCCCTCAGAAATCCTGATTACCGTGGGCGTAGGCGAGGGAACCTTTAATGCCTTCGGGGCTTACCTGGAAGAAGGAGACGAGGTCCTGATTCCTGACCCTGTATGGTTAAATTACATCCATGTGCCTGAATACTTTGGCGCCAAGGCAGTTCCCTATACTCTGAAGCAGGAAAATGACTATCAGATTGACATGGAAGAACTGGAGAGCAAAATCACAGACCGGACAAAAATGGTTGTGATTATCTCCCCCAATAATCCCACCGGAGGCGTACTGGAAAGGGAAACACTGGAGAAACTGGCCAACATCGCCATCCGCCACGATCTGTATGTCATATCCGATGAGATATACGAGAAGCTGATATTTGACGGTGAAAAACACATAAGCATTGCATCTCTTCCGGGAATGAAGGAACGTACCATAACCCTGAACGGCTTTTCCAAAGCATACTCCATGACAGGATGGCGCCTGGGTTATATGGCAGCTCCAAAGGATATCATCTCTGCATCTGTCCGGCTTCACCAGCACATCAATACCTGTGCGTCCTCCTTTGTGCAGGAAGCAGGCATCACTGCCCTTAAGCAGGCCGGGCCTGACGTACAGAAAATGCTGGCCGAGTATCAGAGACGGCGGGACTATGTGGTGGAAGCCATCAACCAGATTGACGGGTTAAGCTGCAATAAACCCAAAGGAGCATTTTATCTCTTTATCAACATCAAAGAGTTAGGTAAGAGCGCCATGGAAATGGCAGAGTACTTCCTGGAGGAGGCAAAAGTGGCCATGGTTCCCGGAACTGCCTTCGGAGCAGCCGGGGAGGGGTATCTGCGCCTGTCCTATGCAAGCAGCTATGAAAATCTGGCAGAAGCCTGCGCGCGCATTAAGGCTGCCGTGGAAAAACTACGCAGCAAATAAAAACAAACGGAACAGGGACAGCGGGGACATCAGCTGTTTCCTGTTTCCTTTATATATGCGTCCTCGGCCTCAGGATACAGAATGCGGATTTGGTACTCCTCCAACAGCTCCATCCACTCATCCGCCGGCCGCCGGTCCGTGACCAGTATGTCAATCTGCTGGAAACTGCAATACTTCACAAATGACGTCCTGTCAAACTTCGTATGGTCTGCCATCATAATGGTTTTCTGCCCTCTTGAAATCATAAGCTGCTTTATTTCCGTCTCCCCTTCCCTGGAGTCATACGCGCCCTCGTCCAGCTTCAATCCCTTGCAGCTGGTCAGGACAAAATCCACATGATAGTTCATGATAGTGGTTCTGGCTATAATTCCCTGCAGGGAGCAGGATACCCTGTTGTTGGCGCCTCCGGTAGACATAATGTTAAGGCCTGACTGATTCAGGGAGCTTAAGACCGGGATGGAATTGGTGAGCACCGTAATATCATCCCGGTCCGCCATCAGGGTAAGTGCCTCCATCACAGTGGAGCTGGCATCGGCAAAAAGCGTTGCCTGCATGGGGATGATGGATGCCACAATCTGCGCAATCTTTTTCTTCTCTTCCACGTTTGTCCTGCTTCTGTGTGTATACCCCAATCTGTCAAACATATTCTCCACCTTCAGCACCGCCCCTCCATGGGTCCGCGTAATAAGACCTTCCAGCTCCAGCCTCTCCAAATCACGGCGTATGGTTTCTTCCGTCACGTCAAATCTCTGGCTCAGCTCAGTCACCTTTACCTTTTTCTCACTCTTGACAATCCCTCTCAGGTGGTCCAGCCTGTCTTTTAACACCATTGTCATACACACCTTTCATTATGAATATCCGGCTGCCAGTACAGCGCTGCATGAGTTCCTGCAGCGCTGTACCAGGATATCCCGAATGCCGGATACCATAAATACATATTAAAATCCTAAAAGTTCCATCTTTCTTCTGACCACCTGTTTTTCGTCCTCCAGCGGCCGCTTCAGAAGGTCTATATAAATATAATCATTGGGCCGTTCTTCCAGTTCTGCTCTCAGCCCCTTGTCAAACGCCACCCTGAGCGCTGTTCCAATATTGACCTTGCACACATGGTAGCCGCGCATCTTAACCAGCTGGCTGTCCGGAAGTCCGGTAGAACCGTGAATCACAAGAGGCACCTTTACTTCATTCTGAATGCTCTCCAAAAGGTCATACTGTATATTGGCGGTCTGTGTGCGCATCATATGGGTGGTTCCCACTGACACGGCCAGACAGCCGCATCCCGAAGCGTCTGCGAAAGCAGCGGCTTCTTTGGGGTCTGTCAGCTGGTCCTTATGGCTGTCCCTTCCCAGATAGGCTACGGATCCGATTTCTGCTTCCACGGACGCGCCGTAACGCTCTGCCCGCTTTACCACTTCATTGGTAATACGCACATTATCCTCAAAAGGGAGCTGGGATCCGTCAAACATAACTGAAGAAAAACCGGCATCCAGGGCTTTCCAGATAGGCTCTACCATATTGGCATGGTCCAGATGCAGGACCACCTCTGCCGTTGACCTGCGGGCCATTTCCCCGGCAATCATACCCCAATAATCATATCCCATGAATTCTGCCACCACAGGACTAATCTGCAGAATGACGGGGGCATTCATCTCCTCGGCCGCCTCTATCAGGACCTTTGTATCCGGAAAAAGGGCAAGATTAAAGGCGCCTACCGCTGCATCGGCATTTATATACTTGGGTAATACTTCGTCTAACGTCTTCAGCATAGTCTGTTACCCCTTATCTTTCATTCCAAGCAGGCATAGGAAGAACCGGTTCAATGGCAGCATAGTCTGAAGGATACACGGTCTGATACTTTCCGTCCCGCATCTGCAGTACAAATGCATTGGCAGAGGTGTTCTGGCCGTATTCATCCATGGTGATTGCATTCCACGGAATAGGCAGTGTGGATGTATCCACTTCCAGGTTCCTCAGGGCCTCATTCAGCGCCTCAGGCTCTGTGGTTCCGGCCTGGTTGATGCCCAGGGCAATGAGAAGTACGTTAATCATGTCCTTACAGTGGCCCTCGCTTAAATCCGCGCCGTCTGGCGTGTACTGCTTATACAGTTCAATCAGCTGTTTGCTTGTATCTGTATCAATGTCGGCCGACCATCCGCCTGTGGTATAAATAAATTCCGTATCCTTGCCCATTGCATCCAGGAAGTCTGTCTGCACAAATCCGCCGCGCTGTCCCAACAGCATCTTAGGAACATAATTCTGCTCCTTGAATGTCTTCAGGTAAAGGATTGCATCAGATGATCTCTCGGAATCTTGAGTGATCATGCCAGCAAAACTCTGGCATTGAACTTT
>NZ_JAJCHK010000025.1:0-81636 GCF_020554465.1 Enterocloster sp. 210928-DFI.2.20 | reverse complement strand
AGTTCAATGCCAGAGTTTTGCTGGCATGATCACTCAAGATTCCGAGAGATCATTCCGGGCAATACCCGAATTGTAACTATTATACATGATATTCATGGACGGAGTTTGAAGAAATACTTACAAATTATTGAAGGACTTTTGTGCATATTTTTATTTACAATTTTCCTCTCAGCATTTATGATAGATCCGACACAACTTTTATACTGGAATTGGGGGGAATGAAATGTGGTACAGGAAAGGATTGACTTGAAGAATCTGTTTGCGGAAATCAGGCGGAAGGGCAGTACCAGCCAGGTATCCAGGGATCTGGATGTATCCATGGGAAACATCAGCGACTGGAAAAACGGAAGGAGCGTGCCGAACGCGGTCTCACTGGTAAAACTGGCGGACTATTTCGGCTGTTCCGTGGATTATCTGCTGGGCCGGACCGAGCACCGGGATATGATATAACGGGCGGACAGCATCATGAAAGAGATAGAGGAGGAAATTATGATTCAATATTACAATGGCAGCATATTTGATTCAAAGGCAGATATTCTGTGTCATCAGGTGAACTGCCAGGGCGCATTCGGCTATGGTATTGCAGGACAGGTAAAGAAGCTGTTTCCAGAAGTGGAGAAAACGTATAAGCGGATAACGAAGCAGTGGATTGAAAAGGAAAACGGGGACACATCCAAGCTGCTGGGACGGGTGTCTGCCCAGCCGGTGGAAAAGGACGGACGCTGGTTTCTGATTGGCAATCTGTACGGACAGGATGATTACGGCAGAAAAAAGATGGTCTATACCGATTATGACGCATTGGAAAAAGCGATGGGAGAAATCCGGAGCTTTTTGGAAGCCAGGGGCAAAAACGAGACAGTGGCATTTCCCTATAAGATAGGATGCGGCAGCGCAGGAGGCGACTGGAATATAGTGGAGGATATTATTAAACGTACATTTGAGGGATATTCAGGTGAGGTGCAAATCTGGAAATACGAAGAATGATGATAGATAATCTTTTGGGGGGAGCCCGGTGCTTCCACAACATGGGGCTGTGGAAGCTG
Organism: Enterocloster sp. 210928-DFI.2.20; assembly: GCF_020554465.1. Lineage (NCBI taxonomy): Bacteria > Bacillati > Bacillota > Clostridia > Lachnospirales > Lachnospiraceae > Enterocloster > Enterocloster sp. 210928-DFI.2.20. The sequence continues at coordinate 80,593 of NZ_JAJCHK010000025.1, read as the reverse complement.
CCGGGCTAGCGTCATTTCTGACCTGATGTGAATATACCATAGTTCAGGATGAATTGCAACGGAAGTCAGTGAAATGTAATGAAGCGTAATGTTTCTTACAAAAAGCTGACTTTTTTTAATGGAATGATTAATTTTTACCATAGGGAAAGCGAAAGATTTTCATGATTTCAATGGAATGATATGGCTGCCAACAGGAATATTCTGGAAAAAGCCTGCATATATTATTAGGCCGGCATTTTTAATGGAAGGTTGAAAAAGGCAGAAAGAAGGTGAATCATGACACATTTAGAGCTGGTGGCGGAAATCGGAAGCGGACCAATGGAAATCGTAAAGCTGTACCTCAAAGGCCTGCTTTCCTTTGCAGAGCTGGAAAATATCCTTGGCAGGGATAAGGCCAGTCTGGTCCATACCTTTGCGGCTGACAGCGGAGCGGGGAAAATCGGTGAATTACTGCTGTCGGGACTGAGGGGTTATATGGTATAATCAAAGGAAAGAAATCAGAGGAGGCCAGCTATGAAAAATGAAAACAACACAGTCATAGGTACTGTATTAGGTGATATAACGAAGATAACCGGAATGGATGCAATCGTCAACGCGGCCAACTCATCCCTCCTTGGAGGAGGAGGGGTGGATGGGGCTATCCACAGGGCCGCGGGAAAGGAACTGCTGCATGAATGCAGGCTGTTGGGCGGCTGCAAGACAGGACAGGCCAAGATTACAAAGGCCTACAACCTGGAATGCCGGTATATTATCCACACCGTGGGTCCTGTGTGGAACGGCGGCACATGCGGGGAGCAGGAGAAGCTTGCCTCCTGCTACAGGAATTCCCTTTTGCTGGCCCTGGAAAATGGAGTGAAGCGGATTGCATTTCCCTCTGTCTCCACCGGTATATACCACTTCCCGGTGGGGCTGGCAGCAGAAACCGCCATAGGAACTGCCAGAGAATTTGCGGCAGAGTATCCGGGTGAACTGGAACAGATTCTGTGGGTTCTCTTTGACGCCAGGACAAAACTGGTGTATGATACAGTTTTGAGGAAACTGTGACTTCCCGTTACAGTCATGTCTCCGGAAGGAGGAGCCATATGGGACAGATGGAACGCTTGATAGTGCTGGTATTCATTGTAGCCGCCCTGCTGTTTGCCGGAATCTGGGACAGGCATCACCGCAGGTAAGCATAATGGCCCGCACAATGACAGAATACGTAAGAAAGAGATGGAATCAGAATGTCAGAAAGAAAATTCGTGATTGTTGACGGCTCATCCCTGCTGTCAACCTGTTACTATGCAGTGTTACCCAGGGAAATCATGTTCGCCAAGACGGACGAGGAAAAGGAAAAGCATTACGGGAAAATCCTCCACGCATCGGACGGGACCTATACCAACGGCATCATGGGGGTGCTGAAGGCCGTGGTTTCCCTGCTGAAAAAGCAGCAGCCGGCCTATGTGGCATTTGTGTTTGACAAGACAAGGGATACCTTCCGCAGGGAGCTGTATCCTGATTATAAGGGGACCAGAAGCAGGACACCGGAGCCACTTAAGCAGCAGTTCGTACTGATGGAGCGGATTCTGGAGGAAGCAGGTTTTAAGGTGCTCTACAGCGACCGGTATGAGGCGGATGACTATGCGGGAAGCCTGGTTTATAAATTCAGGGAGCAGGTGCCCATGGTGGTGATGACCAAGGACCATGATTACCTTCAGCTTGTGAGCGATGAGTATAATGTAAGGGCCTGGATGGTCCAGGCCAGGCAGGAAAAGGCGGAGGAGCTCTGCGACAAGTATTACGGGCTTTACGGCTTGGATAAGGCATCGGTGAACCTGCCGGAAAAGACCTTTGAGTTTACGGCTGAGACGGTGTATTCCGAGGAAGGAGTGTGGCCCAGGCAGATTACGGACCTGAAGGGAATCCAGGGCGATACCTCGGACAATATCCCGGGAGTCCGCGGCGTTGCCAGCGCAGCACCGCTTTTGCTGGGAGAATACGGCACCGTGGAACATATTTATGAGGTGATACATGAGGCGGAGCAGGATAAGAAGCAGCTTAAGGAGCTGCAGGACTTCTGGAAGAACTGCCTGGGAATCAGCCGTTCCCCCTACAAATCTTTGACCAAGACAGGGGAGGAAGGGGAACTGTGCGGGGAAGCCGCAGCCAGGCTGTCTAAGGAGCTGGCCACCATTAAGACCGACATACCCCTGGATTTTGAGCTGGAGGATTTTTCCGCATCCTGCTGCAGGGAGGAAGTGCTTAAGGAGTGGTGCAGGAAACTGGATATTAAGACTGCTTCTGTGTTTGGGAAAAGTTAACAGGTGAACCGCAGCAGCGGGACCGGATCAAGTGTAATCCGGTCCCGCTGTTTTTAGATGGTAAAAGGGCAGAAGAATGCTGCAGATGGGTTATTTGGGGCTTTCGTTGATTTCAAACTTGTTCATATCCCCACGGTAATGGGCATAGGCATAGTCAATTATGGTACCGTCGCTGGTGGTGGAAATATTATTAAAGCAAAGCATGGGACTGCCGGGCTTTACCTCCAGCAGCTTAACATCCTCGGGAGTGGCTGTTTCGGCGGAAACAATGGTTCGGGTATTGTCAATGCAGGTTTCCGGCTGTGACATGAAGAGATTGTACAGTGAAACATCCTTAAAGTCATGGCTCAGCACAAAATGACAGAGGTTGTAGGGAAGATAGTTCTGGATTGTCACCACAGGCGTTGCATCCGCAAAACGCCGTCTGAACAGGGAGATAACCTTGTCATTGGTACCAAGACGCAGAAGTTCCCTGATCCGATCATCCGGTTTCATGACGGACATGTCCAACAGTTCCGTATGCGGGGTCTTGCCCAGCTCCTGGATTTGCTGGTGGAATGGTTCAAAGGACTTGATGAAGCTTGTTTTTTTATTAGGCTCTGTGACAAAGGTGCCTTTGCTGGTTTTCCGCAGCAGGTAACCTTCATTTACCAGCTCGGAGATGGCCTGGCGCACCGTAAAGCGGCTTATGTTGTAGTGGCTCATGATTTCCATTTCAGTGGGAATAGTATCCCCGGTCTTTAAAGTGCCGTTCTCAATATCTGTTTTGATGATATTTTTCAGCTGGTAATAAAGGGGGATGGGCACATCTTTATTTATTTCTTTGGTGAACATGGTCATAATTTAAAATCCTTTCAAGTTAGATACATATGTATGTACAAACAAAACATCAATTATATTGTAAAGCATGTTGTGAAAAATGCAAGGGAAAATTTGAAAAAATAACATTTTATTATAATTTTACCACAACTACTTGACAAATATACATCATTGTGCAATTATATGTATGTACGGACATATGGATGAAGGAGGGGTGGTTTAAAAGGTGGTGCTTAGTTTTGGAATGATGGTGTGCGATACTTTGTTAAGGCCGGTGGACCGGGATGCCTTAAGCAGGGACTGCACCATGATAGAAAAACCGATACAGGCCTGCGGCGGGGACGCTCTCAATACAGCTATCGCATTATCACGTCTGGGCATTCCTGTCACCATGGCGGGACGGGTGGGAGATGACCTGAATGGAAGGTTTGTTCTGGACCAATGCAGGAAGCTGGGAATGGATGTTTCACATGTGGTAACAGACCCGGTCCATGCGACGGCATCCAGTTTTGCACTGATTGAGGAAAATGGAGAGAGGCATTTCCTGTCAGATGTGACGATTTTTGACGAGGTGGATGACAGTGACCTGCCGGAAAAGGCTGTTGAGAATGCGGATATTGTATACATTGGTTCTGCTTGCAGCTTTAACCGGATGAACCAGGGCGGACTTGCCAGAATCCTGAGGCGGGCCAAGGCACATGGCAGGATGACGGTCATGGATGCGGCTATTAACCAGAGGTCTGTCTGCAGCTGCTGGATGGATATGTTTAAGGAGGTTCTGCCCTATACAGATGTTTTTTTCCCAAGCTATGAGGAAGCATCGGCCATAACCGGATGCCGGGAGATACCGGACATCAGCAGCGCCTTTAAGCCCATGGGACTTGCCTATTTTGGAATCAAGCTTGGTTCAAAGGGATGCTATGCCACAGATTTTATCAGGGAGCGGTATATAGAATGCCCGAGAGGGATCAGGGCCGTGGACACCACGGGGGCAGGTGATTCCTTTATGGCCGGGCTGATGGCCGGCCTGGTCAACGGGCTTTCATTTTTTGAAAGTGCTGGATTAGCAGGCTCAGTTGCTTCCCACAGTGTCCAGCATATGGGGGCGGCGGGCGGTATACTGCCCTATGAAGACGAGTTGTACATATACAATCACCATAAAAAACTAAAATAAAAGGAGAAGAAGACTTATGAAATTATCACCGATGAAAGACATTTTGGAGATGGCTGAGGAGAGGAACATTGCCTATGGCGCATATGTGACTGTATCCTATGAAACTGCATTGGCAGCAATTGAGGCAGGTACAGAGTTGGATATTCCGGTCATCTTTATCACAGGTACGGACTGCTGCGATTTGATGGGCGGTTTTGAGGGGACTGTGGATACGGTTAAAAGAGCCATGAAGGCAGCTGACTGCAAAGTTCCTGTTGCGCTTCATCTGGACCACTGCCGTACATATGAGGAATGCGTACAGGCCATACAGGCCGGATATTCCTCCGTCATGATAGATGGCTCATCCCTTCCCTTTGAGGAGAATGTGGCGCTGACCAAAAAGGTGGCTGATTATGCCCACTGCTACGGAATCACGGTGGAAGGGGAATTAGGCAAGCTGGTGGGAGAAGAAGGAAACTTTAAGGTGGAAGGCGACCCTGAATCTGCCCAGACAGATCCGGACCAGGCAAAGGAATTTGTGGAGCGCACAGGCATTGACTGTATCGCTGTCAGCATCGGGACGCAGCACGGCGTATATGTGGCGGCTCCCCATCTGAACATTGAACGGCTTAAAAAGATACATGATGTGGTGGATGTTCCCATTGTGCTTCACGGCGGTTCGGGAACACCTAAGGAGCAGGTACAGGAAGCAATCAGGAACGGAATCAGAAAAATCAATATTGCCACAGATGTATTGATAGCGGTTGCCAATTCCTTTGAGGATATGAAGCAGAAGCCGGACTTTAAGTATAATACAGGCATGTTTGTCAATTCACAGGCCTGCGCAAGGGAGTTTATTAAGGGAAAGATGAGAGAATTTGCACTGATGGATTAATATATCAAAAAGGAGAAGATGACTTATGAAAAAAAGCATGAACAGATTCGTATGTGGGTTGACAGCAGCCGTGATGATGGGTACATTAACAGCCTGCTCCGGCGGTCAGGGGGAGACCAAGCCGGCAGCTCCGGCAGGCAGTGAATCAGCCGGAAATTCAGAGAGTGCCGCCCAGCAGGGAGAGGCCCAGGCAGAGATGAAGGCCACTGTTATCTGGAGGGCCTTTGACGACCAGTTCCAGAGCGGATTCCGCATCATTATGCAGAACGAGGCTGAAAAGTCGGGCGGTATCACCCTGGATATGCAGGACGCGGCAAATGACGTATCCACGGCCAATTCCAAATTAGAGGTGGCCCTGAGCAAAAAGACGGATGTGGTTGCCATATGCGCGCCTGACAGGGAGAGCATTGAGAACATGATGAAGAAATGCGATGCTGACGGCGTGCCGGCTGTATTCTTCAATATGGAGCCGATGGAAGATACCATGAACCGCTACGAAAACATCTGGTATGTAGGCGCCCAGGCCAAACAGTCAGGCGAAATGTGCGCCCAGGCGCTGATTAACTACTGGAATGACAATAAAGATATTGCAGATAAAAACGGGGACGGCAAACTTTCTCTGGTCATTCTTCAGGGAGAAATCGGCCAGCAGGATGTGACACTTCGCACAGATGCGTATAAAGAGACCCTGGAAAAGAACGGAATCGAATATGAGATTCTTGCCTGCGATACCGCCAACTGGGACCAGGCCCAGGCACTGGATAAAATGAATGCGTGGATTACCGCTTACGGAATCGACGGGATTGAAGGTGTCCTCTGCAACAACGACTCCATGGCTATGGGCGCGGTGCAGGCCTGCATCAACAATGGCTATAACTCAGGGGATGCTGAGAAGTTTGTTCCCATCGTGGGAATTGATGCTAATATCGACGCCCTGGAGGCAATGAAGGCAGGTTCCCTTCTGGGCACTGTGCTGAATGACAGGAAGAGCCAGTCTGACGCCATCATCAATGTGATAAAGGCAGTACATGCAGGAACGGAAATCACAGAGGACGTGGTAGGCGTGAACTGTACGGTTGACGGAAAATATGTATGGGTACCGTATGTGATTGTTGATGAAAGCAATTTAAGCGCAACCCTGGAGGACATGCTGGCAGTGGCCCAATCCGAATAAGGAATCTGGAGGATGCAGATGGAAGAATACAGACTGAAGATAGCAAATATGTCTAAATCCTTCCCCGGAGTAAAAGCCCTTGACAATATTAAGCTTGCGGTGAAGCCTGGAAGTGTACATGCATTAATCGGCGAGAACGGGGCCGGCAAATCCACTTTGATGAAGTGTCTGTTCGGCCTGTATCATCCGGACAGCGGTACCATTGAAATTGATGGCCGGGTCATGGATATCAAAGATCCCAATGATGCGCTGAAAAACGGCATTTCCATGATTCACCAGGAGCTGAATCCGGTTCCTTACAGGAATGTGGTGGACAATATATGGGCGGGCAGGTTCCAGACAAAAGGCATTGTGGTGGATGAAAACCAGATGATGGAAAAGACCAGGAACCTGCTTCGGGATTTGGATTTTGATATAGACGTGACAACCTTTGCAAAGAACCTCTCCGTTTCACAGATGCAGGCAATTGAGATAGCAAAGGCTGTCTCATATAATGCAAAAATTATCATTATGGACGAGCCGACCTCCTCACTGACTGTGGCAGAGACACAGCATCTTTTTAAAATCATTGACAAGCTTAGAAAGGAAGGGCGCTCTATTATCTATATATCCCACAAGCTGGAGGAGATATTTGAGATAGCGGACGAGATAACAGTGATGCGGGACGGCCAGTACATAGGCACATGGGATATAAAGGACATTACCATAGACCAGCTGATAGGCCAAATGGTGGGAAGAAAGATGAACGAGCGATTTCCTTTGTGCGAGGACGCAAGAACAGATGAGGTGATGCTGCAGGTAAAGAACTTTACCAGTGCAGACCCGCGATCCTTTAAAAACGTGTCCTTCGACCTTCATAAGGGGGAGATACTGGGCATAGGCGGACTGGTGGGGGCACAGAGGACAGAGCTCATAGAAGCCATATTCGGCCTGCGAAGAATTGTAAGCGGGGAACTGACTGTCAACGGAAAAACAGTGGTCAACCATTCACCCCAGGACGCCATACGCAACGGCTTCGCCCTTCTGACAGAAGAGCGCAGGGCAACGGGAATCATTCCCATGCTGTCAGTCTGGGACAACGCCCTGACGGTTGCCTATAAGAAACTGACAGGCAATGTTTTCGGATACATCCATACGAAAAAACTGTCCCCCAGTGTTGACAAGGTGTGCACGGATCTGGATGTCCGCATGGCCGGGACAAAAACGCTTATCAAGAACCTGTCGGGAGGGAATCAGCAGAAGGTGCTGATTGGCAGATGGCTGCTGGCAAACTGTGATGTCATTATGCTGGACGAACCCACCAGGGGAGTGGATGTGGGCGCTAAATATGAGATATACCGAATCATGCAGGATTTAGTGAAAAAGGGAAAGGCGATCATTATGGTTTCCTCTGAGATGCCGGAGTTGTTGGGAATGTCGGATCGTATCATGATTATGTGCGCCGGAAAGCAGACAGGTATCCTTGGCAAAACGGAGGCTACCCAGGTTGAGGTGATGAAGTACGCCACCCAATTTGAAGATAAAACGAAAGAAGGAGTGTCAGTATGAAAATAAAGGAGTTGACAGCAAAAGACATAAAGAATATCATGATGGATAAAGCTCTTATCATCGTGCTGGTATTCATGATTATAGGAATTATCATAATCGAACCTTCTTTTCTGCAAATAAGAGTATTGACAGACATACTGACCCAGTCTGCCGTTAAAATGATATGTGCATTGGGGCTGATGTTCGCTCTGCTCTTAGGAGGAACAGACCTTTCCGGCGGCCGTCAGGTGGGCCTGGCAGCCGTTATGGTGGCATCCCTGTCCCAGATGGCGGACTATTCCAACAAGTTCTGGCCTGGCCTGCCTGAACTTCCCATTATCATTCCTGTCATCATGACCCTGGTTCTGGTTGCTGTGATAGGAGCTGTCAACGGTTTTATGATTGCAAAGCTAAAGATGGCGCCTTTTATCGCCACATTCGGCATGAGCACCATTGTCTACGGCATTAACTGTCTGTACTTTGCAAAGAAGCCGAACAATTCCCAGCCCATCGGAGGCATAAGGAATGACTTGACTGTGCTCAGCAGCTTTAAGGTATTTGGCCAGATTTCCTTTTTAGTGGTTATCGCCGTCATAGCCATTGTCGGCGTTTGGTTTCTGCTCAACAAGACTGTGTTTGGGAAGAACATTTATATCGTGGGCGGCAATCCGGAAGCGGCCAAGGTATCCGGTATAAATGTCAGCAAGGTGATCATCACTGTATTTATCATCGAATCCATGTTTGTAGGGCTGGCAGGTATCCTGGAAGTGGCCAGGACCGGAGGCGCCAACTCGGCCTATGGAAACGCATATGAATTTGATGCCATATCCTCCTGTGTGGTGGGAGGCGTATCTCTGAGCGGAGGAGTGGGAAAGGTATCCGGCGTCATCATCGGTGTGCTGATATTTACTTTTATCAGCTATGGACTTGCCTACATAGGAGTTAATTCCAACTGGCAGTTGATTGTAAAGGGACTTATCATATGCAGTGCAGTGGCCCTGGATATGAGAAAAAATTCTTAATTAAGGAGGATTAACGTGAAAAAAGTTAAATTGTCGGAAGGGCTGTCATTGTCAGCCGTGGTTCAGGGATTCTGGAGGCTGGACAGCTGGAAATGGTCTGCAGAAGAACTGGCCCGATTCATGAATGAATGTATTGATAGGGGAGTCACCACCTTTGACACGGCGGAAATCTACGGAGGCACGCTCTGTGAGACGCTGATGGGGCAGGCCTTTGAACAGGATCGCGCCATTCGAAACAAAATCCAGCTGGTATCGAAAACCGGTATTTTCAAAGAGGGCGGATTTGGATATTATGACACAAGATACGACAGGGTAAAACAGTCCTGTGAGGAGAGCCTGAAGCGGCTTCATACAGACCATCTGGACCTGTATCTGATTCACCGTGAGGATCCCTGCATTGATTTTGAATCAACTGCAAAGGCACTGACAGAGCTTAAGAAGGAAGGAAAAATAGGGGAAATGGGCGTCTCCAACTTTGACCCTCATAAATTCAACGGTCTTAACAGAGCTGTCAACGGACAGCTGGTAACGAACCAGATTGAGTGGAACCCTGTGTGCTTTGAACATTTTAATTCCGGAATGATGGATGACCTGACTGCGTCCGGAATCCATCCCATGATATGGTCGCCTCTGGCAGGGGGGAGAATGTTTGATCCCAACGACAGCCTGTGCGCTGCGGCTATGAAAACCATAAAAAGGATTGCCAAGAAGCATGACGCAGACCCGTCTGCCATCATATACGCATGGATTATGTATCATCCGGCAGGGGCAGTTCCTATTTCAGGAAGCAACAGGCTGGACAGGCTGGATACGGCCATTAAGGCCCTGGACATCCGTCTGGAGCACTATGAATGGTATGAAATATATAAGGCCAGCGGCCAGCAGGCAATCAGGTAAGGGAAGGGCCGGAGGGACTGTTTTGGGCGGGCAGATACCTGCCTTAACAGTCTTTTACCAGCCGTCCGGCCACATGGACATTGAAGAAATGGACAATGGGGCCCAGGCCGAAGGCTGACACCAGGGTGCCCAGGCCAATGATTCCTCCTGCCAGGAAGCATATGACGGCGCAAACTGCATCCGTGGCTATCCGGTGCCAGAAGTAGGGGATAAGAGGGCGGCTCTTTGCAGTAATCAGGGAAATACTGTCATAAGGCGCAACCCCTGCATTGGGGGTCTGGTACAGGGACACGCCGAAACTGGTGACAATGACGCCGACAAGCACGGTGACCACGCGCAGGAGCATGGTGTCCGGCACAGGAAACAGCAGGGGCCATAAACCATTAAAAAAGGTGACGATATATCCAAGAAGAAATGCATTTACCAGGGTGCCGATTCCTATGAGTCTGCGGCCTGCGGCCAGTTCAAAGATAAAGAGTCCGCCGTTAATGACCAGCAAAAAAGAGGCGTAGCTGAAGCCCAGTATATTGGCCAGGGCCATGACCATACCGCTGAAAGGGTCGTTGCCCAGGCCGGACAGCTTGAATATACTGATTCCCATTCCAAGAAATACATTTCCCATAATCATGATGAGCAGCCGGCGCGCCCCGATTTTTTTGAAGTAGTTCACAGCCATGAAAGAGTACCCTGCCTTTTCTGTTAATCTATTTCTTTATTTCATTATCTGCTTTATTATAGTACCGGAATGGAAAAATGGCAAAGGTTTTGAAAAAACACTTGCCAAAATATGTATCCTGTGATAAAATAATCAGCGTTGTAAGCCGGCGTGTCGGAATGGCAGACGATGCAGACTCAAAATCTGTTGCGGGTAACCGCGTGCGGGTTCAAGTCCCGCTGCCGGCATCTATACGTGTCAGATTGACGGCACATGAGACAAGAAAAGACCCATGCAGAAGTGATTCTGTGTGGGTCTTTTGCGTCCGGCCTTTTTCTGACAGACAAAGGCGGAGGCTTGTTTAAATGGCGGAGGCATAGGTGCCATGGGAGGAAACGGTATATTCCGCAGACAAATTCCGATGTCCCCTGATTTCATCCATCATCTGAAGCGTCTGTATGGAGGATGCAAGCTGACGCTGCCAGCTGCATTTTCCCTTTATGAACGCCATGCAGCGGTCCAGTTCCCTGGCGCGGCAGGCTTCATCGGAAAAGGAAACCAGCTGTTCTTTATCTCCGGACCGGTTTTTATATGTCACTTCCTTTAAATTCCGTAAATCACGTATTAACAGGCTTCCCCTTTCTCCCTCTATCAGGCTTGGTACATGGCTTCCTGATATTTTGGAATAGACTATCTCCACTCGGGCGGTGCCCAGATATCCCCTGACAGTGCCGGCTGCGTCCATTCCATGTTCCGTGAACACCATCTGGGCATCCATCTGTTCCGGTATGCCGAAGAGATGCACAAGGGGATAGAGGCAGTCGGCGCCCTTCTGAAACAATGCGCCTCCCGGCGGAACGCAGGCGGGGGGACGGACAGGAGAAATGCGTAACCCCTCACAGCAGAAGGCATACTCACAGGAATGGAGACGAATCCGCCCAATGGGCCCCAGGCATGTCAGCGCTGTCTTTAATGATGCCATACATGGATTAAATGCAAGGTGGATGTGATCCAACAGCACTGCGCCATGTTCATCGGCTGTCTGTGCCAGCGCCTTCAGGCTGCCGGCATCTGCAGCTCCCATGGTTCCGAACAGGACGTGTTTTCCTGCCTTCAGAAGTTTGCGCACCTGCCGGAAATCCAGACTGCTGTAATCCGGAAGATATATGACGTCTGCTTTCTCCAGAGTGCCTATCCCCAGAGTTCCTATCCCCAGAGTGCCTATCTCCAAAATTCCTTCCTCCAGAGGGCCTTCCTCCAGATACAGGTCCTTACGCCCGGCTGCTGCTTCCAAAAAGGAGCGGCTTTGTTGTGTGGCAGCCATTACAGCCATGGATATCATGGTCATTTCAGCCATGGTCATTCCTCCATTTCCTTGTCTGATTCCTTGTTTACCTTTGGTTGGCTTTATGGTATAACAAAAACAGATGGAATAATACGGATTTTATGGGATTTTTTCTAAAAAGTACAGTTTTTTTGCCATGACGGTCCGGCTATGAAAGAGAAATGGAAGGAGAAAGACCGCATATGAGCAATACCATGATTCTAAAGGATAAAAGCGTTCAGGTCAGCCGTATCAGAAGGTCCTCCAGCTTTGTGATGAAGCGGCCTCATTATCATTCTTACTATGAGATTTATTATCTGTTATCAGGAAAGTGTAAAATGTTCATCAACCAGGACATCTATTACCTGGAACCGGGTGACATGACCATCATTCCGCCTCTTGAGGTCCACAAGGCCCTGTATGAGCCAAGCTGGGAGGCTGAGCGCTTCGGCATCTATTTCTCCAGGGACACGGTCACCTCCTTTTTAAGCCTTTGCGGGAGGGAGGCCTTTGGCCATATCTTTTCACAGCCCAAACGCACCATTCCTTCAGAATTCCGCCCTAAGATAGAGGAACTGCTGGCTCAGATGCAGGATGAGGAAAAGCAGGGCGACAGCTACTGCCAGATACAGCTTTGCAGCCTCCTGCACCAGATTCTGGTGGTATTGGGCCGCTGCCAGGAGGCCCGGAGGGAAGGACACGCGCTGGAGGAGGCAGAGGAGGCCATGGTGCGTGCGGCCAGATATATGAACCAGCATTACCAGGAAGGGGTGACGCTGGGGCAGGTGGCTGCATTTGCCAATATGAGCCCTACCTACTTTTCTAAGAAATTCAAAAGCTCCACCGGCCTTTGCTTCAAGGAGTATCTGAACTACATCCGCGTGCAGAAAGCATCTGATATGCTGCGCAATACAGACCTTTCTGTGACCGGTGTGGCCATGGCCTGCGGGTTCTCGGACGGCAATTATTTCGGGGATGTGTTCCGGCGGCTGACAGGCGTATCTCCCAGGGAATACAGGAAGGGGTAGTCTGTCCGGAACCGGAGGATGGGGGGATGGGAGTCCTAATCTTTCATTGAAAAGTAAGCTGATTTATTGTATGATGTAAGAAGAATTGGATTAAAATGATAGACAGGAGGTGCTGGCTGTGACCTGCAGGGAAGCGGAGCGTCTGGTGATGCCGTATATCAACGGCAGCATTACGGACGAGGAACTGAAAGAATTCTTAAAACACATCGAGACCTGCGAGGAATGCCGGGAAGAGCTGGAGATTTACTTCACAGTGGACGTGGGTATCCGCCAGCTGGACCAGGAAACAGGCACCTATAACATCAAGGGAGCCCTTGAGACAGCTCTGGAGCTGTCCCGGCAGAGGGTGCACACCCTGGGAATCCTGGAAACAGCCCGCTATGCGGTGAACACTCTGTGCTTCTGGGCCGTGCTGGCCGTGCTGGTGCTTCAGTTCAGGATGTGGTGACAGAGACAGAAAGGAACTCATATTAATGGACAAATTGGTTTTGATTGATGGACACAGTATTATGAACCGGGCATTTTACGGGGTACCGGACCTTACGAATTCGGAGGGTCTGCATACCAACGCAGTGTACGGTTTTTTAAATATCATGCTGAAGATATTGGAGGAGGAAAAGGCGGACCACGCAGCCGTTGCTTTTGATTTAAAGGAACCTACCTTCCGGCATGAGATGTATGACGCCTATAAGGGGACGAGAAAGCCCATGCCCCAGGAGCTTCATGAGCAGGTTCCTGTGATGAAGGATGTGCTGAAGGCCATGGGAATTCCTATCATGACCCTTAAGGGGTTTGAGGCGGATGATATACTGGGAACCGTGGCAAAGCGGTGTCAGGCCCAGGGTATCCAGGTATCCGTGGTATCGGGTGACAGGGACCTTCTGCAGCTGGCTGATGAGCACATCAAGATACGGATTCCCAGGACCAGCAGGGGTGTGACCGAGATCAAGGACTATTTCCCGGAGGATGTGCTGCGGGAGTATCAGGTGACGCCGGAGGAATTCATTGATGTGAAGGCCCTTATGGGGGATGCCTCCGACAATATACCGGGGGTGCCTTCCATCGGGGAAAAGACAGCAACCAGCATCATCGCCCAGTACAAATCCATAGAGAACGCCTATGCCCATCTGGAGGAGATTAGGCCCCCCAGGGCTAAGAAGGCTCTGGAGGAGCATTATGACATGGCTCAGATGAGCAGGAAGCTGGCGGCCATCTGTACGGACTGTCCTGTGGAATTTAATTATGAGGACGCCCGGATTGAGGACCTGTATACCCCGGAGGCTTACCAGTATATGAAGCGTCTGGAATTCAAGTCCATCCTGGCCCGTTTTGATAAAACCGCTGCCCAGGAAGCAGCCGCGCCTGATATAAAAACCCATTTTACCCTTGTGAAGGATATAAAGACAGCGGATAAAATATTCAGCAGGGCAGCAGAGGCTGGGCTGGCTGGCTTCCAGCTCATACTTGGCAGGGATGGGGCTTTAAAGGAGACAGCAGAGCAGCTGTCCTTCAGCTTTGACGAGAACGGGGAAGTAAAAGCAGGAAAAAAGGCCAGATCCGGGCTGAATCCCGTGACAGGCCTGGCCCTGTGCCTGGGCGAGGAGGATATTTACTGTCTGGCGGCAGGAGAGCAGATTACCGGCGAGTATCTTCTGGAACAGCTCAGGGCGCTGTGCGGGAGAAATCAGGAACAGGATAACCAGGCACAGAATAGCCAGGGCCAGGATAACCCAGGCGTCAGAGAGCTCTGGGCCCTGGATTTAAAATCCATGCTTGCGTACCTGGAACTTAAGGATACGGATCCTGTGTATGACGCGGGAGTGGCCGGATATCTTTTGAATCCTCTTAAGGATACCTATGCCTACGACGATCTGGCCAGGGATTATCTGGGGCTTACCGTGCCCTCCAGGGCGGACCTGCTGGCCAAGGAGGATCTGGGAGATGCCCTGTGGAGGGGAGAGAAGAATGCCGTAGACTGTGTATGCTACATGGGATATACCGCGTGGAAGGCCGCTGCACCCCTGGCAGGCCAGTTAAAGGATACGGGAATGTACAGCCTGTATACAGATATAGAGATGCCCCTGATTTACAGCCTTTTCCATATGGAGCAGGAGGGCGTGAAGGTGGAACGGACTGAGCTAAAGGAATATGGAGACAGGCTTAAGGTGGGAATTGCCAAGCTGGAACAGGAAATTTACCAGGAGACAGGGCATGAATTCAATATCAATTCCCCCAAGCAGCTGGGGGAGATTCTCTTTGAACAGATGGAGCTTCCGGGAGGCAAAAAGACAAAGACCGGTTATTCCACGGCAGCGGATGTACTGGAAAAGCTGGCGCCTGATTATCCGGTGGTCCAGAAAATCCTGGACTACCGCCAGCTGACAAAGCTGAATTCCACCTATGCGGAAGGCCTGGCAGCCTACATTGGTGAGGACGGAAGGATTCACGGCAAATTCAACCAGACCATTACGGCCACGGGGCGTATCAGCAGCACGGAGCCAAACCTTCAGAATATCCCTGTGCGCATGGCCCTGGGCAGGGAAATACGCAAGGTATTTGTTCCAAAGGAAGGCTGTGTGTTCGTGGACGCGGATTATTCCCAGATTGAACTGCGCATCCTGGCGCACATGTCAGGGGATGAGAGGCTGATCGAAGCATATCGTTCCGCCCAGGACATCCATGCCATCACCGCTTCCCAGGTATTCCATGTACCCCTTGATGAAGTGACTCCCCTCCAGCGCCGCAACGCAAAGGCGGTGAACTTTGGAATCGTATACGGCATCAGCGCCTTTGGACTCAGCGAAGGACTCAGCATCTCCCGCAAGGAGGCGGTGGAGTATATTGACAAATATTTTGAGACCTATCCGGGGGTTAAGACATTCCTGGACGGACTGGTCAAGCAAGGCAAGGAACAGGGCTACGTGACGACCCTGTACGGCAGGAGGCGGCCCATTCCTGAGCTTAAGTCCGCCAACTTTATGCAGCGTCAGTTCGGAGAGCGCGTGGCCATGAACTCACCGATTCAGGGAACCGCAGCAGACGTCATGAAGATAGCCATGATTGCAGTGGACAGGGAGCTGAAAAAGCGCGGCCTGAAATCCAGAATCGTCCTTCAGATTCACGATGAGCTTCTGATTGAGACGGCCCGGGATGAGATTGAGGCGGTTAAGGAGATTCTGACCGACAAGATGAAGCATGCCGCGGATTTAAGGGTTTCACTGGAAGTGGAGGCGGAAGTGGGAAAATCCTGGTTTGACGCCAAGTAGGAAAGTTAGGAAGAGATCAAAGCACAAAGCACGGAAAATAAAGACATCAAAAGGGGCAGCGGCAGGATATGGAAAATATAAGAAATGCATTCCCCGCAGGCGGTAAGTTCATATTGGGAATCACAGGCGGCGTGGGGTCCGGCAAGAGCCGGGTGCTGGAGATACTGAAGGAGGAGTATGGCTTCCGTGTCATCCAGGCGGATCAGGTGGCAAAGGATTTGATGCAGCCAGGGCAGGAGAGCTACCGGGCTGTGGTGGACTTCCTGGGGCCGTCCATACTGAATGAGGACGGAACCATCAACCGTCCTGCCATGGCCCAGGTAATCTTTGGCTGCCCTGATAAACGCGTCCAGGTGGACCGCCTGACTCATCCCCTGGTATGGAATACGGCCTTTGGGGAGGCGCTTGCCTGCCCTGAACCTCTGGTGGTCATAGAGGCGGCCATTCCCTCAAAAGAATTCCGTGACAACTGCGGGGAAATGTGGTATGTTTATACATCGAGGGAGAACCGCATGGAGCGTCTCAGAGAGAGCCGCGGTTACACACAGGAGAAAACGGAAAGCATTATGGACAGCCAGGCGCCGGAGGCCGGATTCAGGGAGTTTTCTGATGCGGTTATCGATAACAACGGCTCTGTGGAGGACACAAGAAAACAGATCCGCAGACTCCTGAAGAACAAAATCAGAATGCAATAAATAAGACAAAAGGACTGTAAAACATGAGAATGGTAAGTATTGCCAGCGGAAGCAGCGGCAACTGTATTTACATAGGTTCTGACAGCACCCACCTGCTGGTGGATGCGGGGATCAGCAACAAGCGGATTCAGCAGGGGTTAAATGAGATAGGACTTACGGGAAACGATGTAAACGGGATTCTCATTACCCATGAGCATTCGGACCACATCAAGGGACTGGGAGTGCTGTCGCGCAAGTATGAGATTCCCATTTACGGGACCCGGGAAACCCTGGATGAGATTGCGGCCGCAGGCAGCCTGGGCAAATTTGATAAAGGGCTTCTGACTCCGGTATGCCCGGATTTAGATTTCATGGTAGGCGATTTGACCGTGAAGCCCTTTAAGATTGACCACGACGCAGCGAATCCGGTGGCATACCGCGTACAAAACGGGGAGAAGTCCGTGGCTGTGGCCACGGATATGGGACATTTTGACCAGTATATCATAGACCATCTTCAGGGGCTGGACGCCCTGCTCCTGGAATCCAACCACGATGTCAGGATGCTGGAGACAGGACCTTATCCCTATTACCTGAAACGAAGGATCTTAGGGGACCACGGCCATCTGTCCAATGAAAATGCGGGCAGGCTTTTAAACTGCGTCCTTCACGACAGACTGAAAAAAATTCTTTTGGGACATCTCAGCAAGGAGAACAATTACGAGGAGCTGGCCTACGAGACCGTACGGCTGGAGATTGACGAGGGAGACTGCCCTTACGGAGCTTCTGACTTTTCCATTTCCGTGGCCAGCAGGGACTGCATGAGTGAAATCATATATCTGTAAAACGTATGGATATCCGTTCACCGGATTTCAATAAAACAAAAGCGTGAGGAGAATGAAGATGAATAAGGCAATCATTACAGTAGTAGGGAAAGACAGGGTAGGAATCATTGCAGGCGTATGTACATACCTGGCTGAGAACCAGATTAATATACTGGATATCACCCAGACCATTGTAAAGGGATTTTTCAACATGATGATGGTTGTGGACGTGGAGAACATAACCAAGTCCTTTGGCGAAGTAGCCCAGGAACTGGAACAGGTCGGAGAGGAAATCGGTGTGAGCGTGAAGATTCAGCGGGAAGAAATTTTCCTGAAGATGCACCGTATCTAACGGCATCCCCAGAGGATAGGGCGGGCCTGTAATTTCAGAAGAAAGGGACGAAAGAACTATGATTAACGTAAATATGTACGAGGTAAATGAGACCTACAACATGATTGAACATGAGAAGCTGGATGTGCGTACCATTACCCTGGGCATCAGCCTTCTGGACTGTGTGGACAGCAATCTTGAGGCTCTTAATGAAAAGATTTATAAGAAAATCACGACTCTGGCAAAGGACCTGGTTTCCACGGGCCAGGATATCGAGGCTGATTTCGGTATTCCCATTGTCAACAAGCGTATCTCCGTCACCCCCATTGCGCTGGTGGGCGGTTCTGCCTGCAAGCGCCCGGAGGATTTCGTCACCATAGCCAAGACCCTTGACCTGGCTGCAAAGGAAGTGGGCGTAAACTTCATCGGCGGCTATTCCGCCCTTGTGAGCAAGGGCATGACCAGGGCTGACAAGAACCTGATTCTCTCCATTCCCCAGGCGCTGTCCCAGACAGAGCGCGTATGCAGTTCCGTCAATGTGGGCTCCACCAAGACAGGCATTGACATGGACGCGGTGGAACTGATGGGAAGAATCGTGACTGAGACAGCCGAAGCCACCAGGGACCATGATTCCCTCGGCTGTGCCAAGCTGGTGGTATTCTGCAATGCCCCTGACGACAACCCGTTTATGGCAGGTGCCTTCCACGGCGTCACGGAGTCCGAAGCCATCATCAATGTTGGCGTAAGCGGTCCGGGCGTTGTGAAGGTTGCCCTGGCAAAGGTGAGGGATGCCAACTTTGAGGTGCTCTGTGAAACCATCAAAAAGACCGCGTTTAAGATTACCCGCGTGGGACAGCTGGTGGCGCAGGAGGCTTCCAAGCGCATGGGCATTCCCTTTGGAATCATTGATTTGTCCCTGGCCCCCACTCCTTCGGTGGGAGACAGTGTTGCTGAGATACTGGAAGAGATAGGACTGGAGCGCGTGGGCGCGCCCGGAACTACGGCAGCCCTTGCCATGCTCAACGACCAGGTGAAGAAGGGCGGCGTCATGGCCTCATCCTATGTGGGCGGTTTAAGCGGCGCATTTATCCCGGTCAGTGAGGACCAGGGAATGATCGACGCGGTCAGCATGGGAGCCCTCACAATTGAGAAGCTGGAAGCCATGACCTGCGTTTGTTCCGTTGGCCTGGATATGATTGCCATACCGGGAGACACCCCCTCCAGCACCATTGCAGGCATCATTGCGGACGAGGCAGCCATCGGAATGGTGAACCAGAAAACGACTGCGGTACGTCTGATTCCCGTGGTGGGAAAGAAAGTGGGGGAGACGGCTGAGTTCGGCGGTTTGCTGGGCTATGCGCCAGTTATGCCTGTAAACACATTCTCCTGCAGGCGGTTTGTTACCAGGGGCGGAAGAATTCCGGCGCCAATCCACAGCTTTAAGAATTAAGGTTATCCGGGCTAAGGCAGACGGATGGAGGTCAGTCAGATGAAGATTTTTTTGATACGCCACGGCAGGCAGTGCAGCAAGCTGTGCAACGTGGATGTGGATTTAAGTGAAGAAGGATACAGGCAGGCGTCTCTCTTAGGAGAGCGCCTGTTTCATGAAAATATACAGGTGGTGTATTCCAGCAATCTGCTGCGGGCCGTGGAAACGGCTCAGGCAGCCAATCTCTACTGGAATGTAGAGCATATCATACGGCCCGAGCTGAGGGAGATATCCTTTGGCCATATGGAAGGCATGGAAGACCGGGACATCGCGGTG
Source organism: Enterocloster sp. 210928-DFI.2.20 (assembly GCF_020554465.1). Classification (NCBI taxonomy): domain Bacteria; kingdom Bacillati; phylum Bacillota; class Clostridia; order Lachnospirales; family Lachnospiraceae; genus Enterocloster; species Enterocloster sp. 210928-DFI.2.20. The sequence goes on along the minus strand of NZ_JAJCHK010000025.1, from coordinate 60,942 downwards.
AAGTACAGGGATTTCAAGGCGCAGCAGGCCCTTATGGAGGAGGATCTGCCCTATCCGGGCGGGGAATGCGCCGGGGATGTGGTCCGGCGCGCCGAACCTGTGTTCAGGGAGATGACAGAAAGCGGTTATGAGCGCATTGCCGTGGTGACCCACGGAGGCGTTATCCGTTCCGTGACAGCCCATTGCCTGGGAATCCCCATGAACAAATGGAGAATCCTCGGTAAGAACCTGGAAAATTGCAGCATTACGGAGCTTAACTGGGATGGGGCATCCGGCCGTTTTACACTGGAGCGGTTCAACGATTATGCCCATCTGGAGCCCTATCCCGATTTGCTGCGAAAGGGATGGGTCAGTGCTGAAAATTAGGGGTGCACAAGTGCTGTATGGCTTCAGAGCCAAAGCCTGCGAATATGGATGGGAAAGGAATGGTAGTGGGTATGAATAAAGGGATATTGTTTGACGTGGACGGTACGCTGTGGGATTCGGCGGCCCAGGTGGCTGAATCCTGGAATGAGGTGCTGGCCCGTTACCCTCATCTGGGAGTCAGGATCACGGCCCGGGATATGTATGACAATATGGGAAAGACCATGATGGATATTGGAAAGACGCTGTTTCCGGGGCTGTCCCAGGAGGAGTGCAGGAAGGTGATGGAGGAGTGCATGACCTATGAGAACCATTACCTGCTGTCACATCCGGGAGTCCTGTATCCGGAGACCAGGGAGATCATGGCGTGCCTCAGCCGCCAGTATGGCCTGTACATTGTCAGCAACTGCCAGAGCGGATATATTGAGGTGCTGCTGGAGAGCTGCGGCCTCCGGGAATACGTCCGTGATATTGAGTGCTACGGCAATACCGGACTTCCAAAGGGAGATAATATCCGCATGGTGGTGCAGAGAAACCATCTGGAACGCTGCTTTTATGTAGGTGATACCCATATGGATGAGGAAGCGGCCGGCGCGGCCGGGATTCCCTTTGTACACGCGGCATATGGTTTTGGCAGGGCAGAGCGGCCGGTTGGCACCATCGAGTCATTAAGCCAGCTCACCGCCCTTGCAAAGAAACTTCTGGATTAGGAGCTGGACATGAATCAGGAAGAATGTAAAGAAATCAAACAGGCGCTGGATCTGTTTTTAAATGAATCTCTGGAGCGGATTCTCATGAGCAATCCCACGGACAGCGGCAAAATCTCCAGGTCCAGAATCCGGCCTCTGCTCATGAAGGGCAGGCTGGTATTCCAGGCGGAGGAACAGGCGGGAAAGCAGGCATTTCACCGCAATCTGGACCGGGATGAGGCGGCAGATTATGTCACTGGGCTTCTGGACGGATCCTTCCGCCAGGCGGAGATTGCATCCGGTCTTGGAAATGCCCTTATTCTGGTGAGCAGGAAGGGAAAGGTGACTGTGAAGGTGAAGCAGAGTCCGCGGCCGGCCAGGATTTTGCCTGCCGGAAACCCGGTTTCCCGGGAACCGGAACGCGCTGCTTTGCTGTCCCACAACCGGAAGAAGCATTATATCCTGGAGGAGGGAATTCCTGTTCCCTTTCTGGTGGATTTGGGCGTCATGACAAAAGAGGGCAGGGTGGTGAACAGCCGCTATGACAAATACAGGCAGATAAACCGTTTCCTGGAGTTTATAGAAGATATCCTTCCCAACCTGGACCAGGACCGGGAGTCCACCATTATTGATTTTGGATGCGGCAAATCATACCTCACCTTTGCCATGTATTATTATCTGAAGGAACTGAAGGGATATCCGGTGCGGATTGTCGGCCTGGACCTTAAGGAGGATGTCATAGAGCATTGCAGCCGCCTTGGACGCCAGTATGGATATGAGGGACTTTCCTTTTGTCATGGGGACATTGCCTCCTTTGAGGGAGTGGAGAAGGTGGACATGGTGGTTACCCTCCACGCCTGTGACCTGGCCACGGATTATGCCCTGGAAAAGGCGGTAAACTGGGGGGCCAGGGTCATTTTATCGGTTCCCTGCTGCCAGCATGAGCTCAACGGGCAGATGGAAAACAGCCTTCTACGGCCGGTACTCCAATACGGCCTGATAAAAGAGCGCATGGCAGCCCTTTACACAGATGCCATCCGTGCCCAGGTTTTGGAATACAGGGGATACAGAACCCAGATACTGGAATTTATAGATATGGAGCATACGCCAAAGAATATATTGATTCGGGCTGTGCGTCAGGGGAAGAAACGGGACAATGGCCTCCAGATACGGGAGCTGGCTGATTTCCTGCATGTGAAGCCCGCCGTGGTGGAGCTCCTGGCTCCGGAGCTTTGGGAGTCCGGGGGAAAAACTAAAGACAGCTGATATTAGCAGATATATATGAAAATAAAATGACAGGTCCCCATCCGGGCATTGCATCCGGGGGGCCTGTCATTTTGCCTTTTATCTTATAAAATACAGATTGGCTGGTTATATTCATTCCGAACCGGCTGTTCCAGCTTTTTTGAGAGCAGGGTCTGACGGATATGGGAGGCGTAGATGTCCTGTGAAAACATGTCCAGGGCTGTTCCGGTGAGAATGTGGGGGGCGTCGGCAGTCTTGGTAATCAGGGGAATGGCGGTTTTCTGCTTTACCAGGGCCAGCAGTTCCTGAGACTCTTTCCTGAACCCCAGGATTCTGGCGTAGGGGGCACGACCGGCCTCTTTGTAGGACTGTACCCTGGCATCGGTCAGGCCGAGGACCATGTGAAGAAGGGCGCGGCTGAGCCGGGTATAGGTATACTGGCGTGTCTTAAGCTGTTCGATACGGCCTTCCCAGCTGACCTGTTTGAGAAGGCAGTGCTCCAGCCGGCGCGCCATTTCCGCCGACATATCCCCGTATTGCGTATAATCCGTTCCTTCCCGCTTCAGGGACAGGAGGCAGAAGTTCAGTATCTCTGACAAATCGTTGGCCTGCAGGACAGGCTCCCGGCCGTACAGGGGCCGGATTTCCGGAGGAATGTGCGTCATGGCCTCAGGCGTCAGTTTTGCATATGGAAACAGGCCCGCTTCCCCGGATGGCACCCCGGCTTTAAGTGTCCGCCGGATGGCTGAGGCTGAAGCCTGTCCGCCCTCCAGCCCATTGTCGTGGTATCCCTGTCCCCGGCGGCGGATGGTGAACGGAATAAGCGGACTGTTCTGGCGCAGGATGGCCTTGCAGTACTCGATTCCCAGGAGATTGTTGGGGGAGCCCAGGAGTTTGTCCATTTCTTCTCTCTTCAGAGGAAAATCCTTATCTTTGTCCGCCATCTTAAGCAGGGCCTGGCTGCGGGCCTGGGGCCAGCTGAGGCCGCTTCGCAGTCCAATGCTTAGAAGTGAGGAAAAGTCCCCGCCTTCCTGCGCCAGGATACCGGCAGCCGTCCGAATCCTGCGGATATCCCCGTCCTCACTGCCAAAGCACAGGACATCCACTGCCCCCAGTCCTGTGAGCAGGGCCACGCCGCAGGCGGCAAAATCCTCCGCGCTGCTGACCGCAAAGGCGGAGGGAAGCTCCACCACCAGATCCGCGCCGCAGGAAAGGGCCATTCTGGTGCGCAGATATTTGCTGTAGACCGCAGGCTCCCCCCTCTGTACAAAATCGCCGCTCATGGCAGCCACGCACCAGTCTGCGCCGGTCCGTTTTTTTGCTTCTTCTATTTGAAATTTATGTCCGCCGTGAAACGGGTTATATTCGGCAATGATGCCGATTACCTTTGCCGGCTGTTCCAAACTATCTGGCTGTCCCAAGTTCCTTTACTCCTGTCCTGATTCGTTCCCGTTTTATTTTATCATATCCATTATATCCGCAAACATCCATTCCGTCCAGACGGCATTTGTTAATCTTCAGTTTATAAATCTATAATAATTAGAACACAGATTCTCCACAATCGTTTCACAATTCCACCATAAATGGCGGCTATATTAATAATTGTAAAAAGCAAGAGCAATTAAAAAACAGCCCTTACAGTTAAATAAAATAGAGAAATGTATGAAAGGAGACTTTGCTATGTACGAGAATGAAAATAAGAATATGAATGGTTTGGGAAATGAAAATATGGAACACAGGGATGTACCTGAAACAACCGTAAACTGGACGATTCCAGGTGATGAGAGGAACCGGCAGGGACAGAATACGCAAGGACACCGGACAATGGATCCGGAGGCACGCAGCCAGGAGACGCAGGGTCAGTATTCACAGGCCCGGTATTCACAGGCCCAGGAAGGCCAGGGTTCCCGAGAGCAGCATCGAGAGCAGCATACCCAGGGACCAGACGCCGCATTCGGTTCATACGGCAGCCAGACCCGCCGCCAGGACTGCTATGGCGGAAATACTTATCAGGGATATCCGGGAGGTGGTGATAAGCAGCGCAATCACTCCAATAAAGGACGATTTGTTAAAAGAGCGGCAGGAATTACAGCGGCAGCGGTCCTCTTCGGAGCCGTATCAGGCGGGGTCATGACAGGTGTGAATTACCTGGGGAACCGGCTCACAGGCGCATATGGAACCGCGGGCACATTAGCCGGGACGCAGGCTCAGAACCAGATAGCACAGGCGGCACCGGCCAATGCACAGGCGTCTGCAAACCAGGGCGCCACGGCAGTATCCGCTGTTACCGATGTGTCGGGCATTGTGGAAAACGCCATGCCGTCTATTGTGGCCATCAATGATACCATGACCGTGGAGCAGCGCGATTTCTTCGGAATGCCCCAGACCTATACAGCCCAGAGCAGCGGTTCCGGCATCATTGTGAACCAGACTGACACGGAACTTCTCATTGCCACCAATAACCATGTGGTGGACGGAGCTTCCGACTTAAAGGTTACATTTGTTGACAACAAGGATGTGAGCGCAGCGGTAAAGGGAACGGATTCAGCATCTGACCTGGCAATCATCGCAGTGCAGTTAAAGGATATCCCCTCCGATACCATGAGCAAGATTAAGGTGGCCACTCTGGGCAATTCAGATGATATCAAGGTGGGGCAGCAGGTCATTGCCATAGGAAATGCCCTTGGATACGGCCAGTCCGTTACCGTGGGATATGTAAGCGCCCTGGACCGCGAGATTACAGATGAAAAAGGAATTAACAGGACCTTCATCCAGACAGATGCAGCTATCAACCCGGGCAACAGCGGCGGCGCCCTTATTGATTTAAACGGAAATGTCATCGGCATCAACGCCGCCAAGACAGCTTCCACAGAAGTGGAGGGGATGGGCTTTGCCATTCCGATTTCAAAGGCCCAGGATATCTTAAACAGCCTGATGACAAAGAAAACGCGTGTGGCTGTATCCGAGGATGCCCAGGGCTATCTGGGAATACAGGGAACCAACATTGATGCTGCCACATCCCAGATGTACGGCATGCCGGTGGGAATCTATGTCTATAAAATCGTGGAGGGCGGAGCAGCCTCATCCTCTGATTTAAAGGAAAAGGATATTATCACCAAGTTTGACGGCCAGTCCGTTACCAGCATGGAAGAACTGAAGCAGATGCTCACCTACTATGAGGGCGGAGCAGCCGTTACACTCACAGTACAGTCCCTGGTGGACGGGGCATACGTGGAGCACGACGTGCAGGTGACTCTGGGAACCAAGCCGGCCGCCCAGAGCTGATGAACCGGTAACGGATAGTACTGTTTTATGGGTTTGACTGTGCATGAGGCGAATTAAGAAACATTTGCAAAAAAATTACAGATCTTAACTGAAAAATGTGCTATACTAACGTATATAAACTCGCCAAGGAGGTACAGCTTATGAAATTAGTGTATGCAATTGTGAGAAATGATAATGAAGATGATGTTGTAAGCCAGCTGACCCAGCATCATTACAGTGTTACAAGACTTTCCACCACAGGAGGTTTCCTGAAAAAGGGAAATACAACCTTGATGATTGGTGCAGAAGATGATAAGGTACAGGAAGTGATTGATGTGATTAAGCAGGAATGCGGACAGCATCAGAAGTTAACGGTCAACATGCCTTATATATCAGGCACCACCATGGTAAATTACGCAACTATGCCCATGACAGTTGATGTGGGCGGCGCCACTATCTTTGTGATTAACGTGGACCGTTACGAGAAAATTTAATCATCAGATACCTGAATCCGCGGACCGGCAATCATATGGTCCGCGGATTTTTTGTGTTTTCTGTGCTTCACGGCAGGCGGTTTGGCTATCGCCGCCCGCCGCCCCGCCAGAAAAGGTGGAAAATAAACACAGAAAGACCTCAGGTATACGAAAAAGTGCAATATTTGGATAAAATCGGCTTGTATCTCCAATTCTGTCAGTATATAATAAAGACGTATGCTTAAATACACCAAGGAAAGGGGTAAATTATCATGGGATTTATCGATTTAGTTAAAGCTCGTGCCAGGGCTGACAAAAAGACCATAGTACTGCCAGAGTCTATGGACAGGAGAACCTGGGAGGCGGCCGAAACGATATTAAAAGAGGACATCGCCAATCTGATCATCATAGGAACACCGGAGGATATTGCAGACCACAGCAAGGGACTGGATGTATCAGGAGCAACAGTGATCAATCCTCAGACCTATGAGAAGACTCAGGAGTATATTGATTTATTTGTAGAGCTGAGGAAATCAAAGGGAATGACACCGGAAAAGGCAAAGGAAATCATCATGTCCGATTATGCCTACTACGGCTGTCTTATGATTAAAAACGGAGATGCAGACGGACTGGTGTCCGGTGCCTGCCACTCCACGGCCGACACATTAAGGCCATGTCTGCAGATTGTCAAAACAAAACCAGGCACAAAGCTGGTATCTGCATTCTTCCTCATGGTAGTTCCGGACTGCGAATATGGAGCAGAGGGAACCTTTATTTTTGCCGATTCAGGACTGAACCAGAATCCGAATCCGGAAGAGCTGGCAGCAATCGCCAAATCATCTGCTGATTCATTTGAACTGCTGGTACAGAAGGAAGCAAGGGTTGCCATGCTGTCCCATTCTACCAAGGGCTCTGCAAAGCATCCTGACGTGGACAAGGTAGTGGAAGCCACCAGAATCGCAAAGGAGCTTTATCCGGAGCTTAAGCTGGACGGGGAACTCCAGTTAGATGCAGCCCTTGTACCGGAGGTTGCTTCCTCCAAGGCGCCGGGCAGCGAAGTGGCAGGCAAGGCAAATGTACTGATGTTCCCGGATCTGGATGCCGGTAATATCGGATACAAGCTGGTTCAGAGACTGGCCAAGGCAGAGGCTTACGGCCCTGTTACCCAGGGAATCGCAAAGCCGGTTAACGATTTGTCCAGGGGTTGTTGTGCAGATGATATTGTGGGTGTAGTAGCAATTACGGCCGTTCAGGCACAGGCTGAATAAGCCGGAATAAAGGAGGAGATATCAATGAATATTTTAGTTATTAACTGCGGGAGCTCATCATTAAAGTACCAGCTGATTAATTCAGCATCAGAGGCTGTACTTGCAAAGGGACTTTGCGAAAGAATCGGTATTGAGGGAAGCCAGATTACCTATCAGCCGGCAGGAGGAGAGAAGGAAGTAACGGTTTCTCCTATGCCTACCCATACCCAGGCCATTCAGATGGTATTAGATGCCCTGACCAATGATAAGACAGGCGTGATTAAGAGCCTGGATGAAGTAGGGGCAGTGGGACACAGAATCGTTCATGGAGGAGAGGCATTTACCGCATCTACCCTGATTACGGAAGAGGCCGTTAAAGCAATTGAAGAGTGCAGCGATTTGGCGCCTCTGCACAATCCTGCAAACCTGATCGGCATCCGTGCCTGCCAGGAACTGATGCCCAACACACCAATGGTAGGTGTATTTGATACAGCGTTCCACCAGACCATGCCGGAGAAGGCATACCTGTACGGACTTCCTTACGAGTATTATGAGAAATACAAGGTTAGAAGATACGGCTTCCACGGGACAAGCCACAGCTATGTATCAAAGAGAACAGCAGAAGTTCTTGGACGTCCTTATGACTCCCTTAAAACAGTGGTTTGCCACCTGGGCAACGGCTCCAGCATCTCAGCTGTCCTCAACGGAAAATCCGTGGACACCAGCATGGGACTGACTCCATTGGAGGGACTTGTGATGGGAACCAGAAGCGGCGATGTGGATCCCGGCGCCCTGCAGTTCATCATGCACAAAGAGAATATGGATATTGACCAGATGTTAAACGTGCTGAACAAGAAGTCCGGCGTATACGGTATGTCCGGTGTTTCCAGCGACTTCCGCGATGTGGAGAACGCTGCAAATGACGGCAATAAGAAGGCAGAGGTTGCTCTGGAATCATTTGCTTACCGGGTAGCTAAATACGTGGGAGCATACGCAGCTGCAATGAGCGGTGTGGACGCCATTGCGTTCACCGCAGGCGTGGGTGAGAATGACAAGATTACCAGAAAGAAAGTGTGCGAGTATCTGGGATTCCTGGGAATTGAAATTGACGACGAGGCCAATTCCAAGAGGGGACAGGAAATCGTAATTTCTACTCCTGATTCCAAGGTAAGCGTACTGGTTATTCCTACCAACGAGGAGCTGGCAATTGCCAGAGAAACACTTGCGTTAGTGAAATAAGTATAACGGAGTGGTAAAAAGCTGGCGTACATGTGATTTTAATACATGTACGCCGGCTTTTGTCCTGGTTTCCGGGATGGCGGTCAATGGCCTGGGACAGGACATCGGATAATATAAATAACAAAATCCGGCAATACTCTCCAGGTACACACCGGTATGCAAAACAGTACACAACTTCTGGAAAAAAAACGGAAATATAGTTGACAAAATGTGCAATGGTATGTATAATGCAAGAGATGCGTATTAGGAGGTTAATATGCTAATTAACTTATCTGAGCTGTTTCCCGTTGAGGGAAAGTCCAAAACATATACGCCTGAGCTTGAGATGACCCAGTTCAGGCTGGCCGACACTGTATACGACATTGCCGAAAAGGGACCGTTGTCATTGGTGATAACAAATCGGGGAAATAAGAAGCTGGCTTTAGCGGGAACCATTGATTTGGTTTTGATTATGCCATGTGCCAGATGCCTTGACCCGGTGAGAGTTCCTTTCCATCTGGAAATTGACCAGGAACTGGACATGAACCAGAGTGATGAAGAACGAGTGGAAGACCTGGACGAGCAGCCCTACGTAAATGGTTATAAACTGGATATCGACCAGCTGGTTGGTAATGAGTTAACCTTGAACCTGCCTATGGCGGTTCTCTGCAGCGATGACTGTAAGGGAATCTGTGATAGATGTGGCACAAATCTCAACCATGAGACTTGTGACTGCGATAATAGGCCACTTGACCCAAGGATGTCAGTTATCCAGGATATTTTTAAACAGTCGAAGGAGGTGTAAACCATGTCTATCTGTCCAAAGAATAAATCTTCTAAAGCTAGAAGAGACAGCCGTAGAGCAAACTGGAAGATGAGCGCTCCAAATTTGGTAAAGTGCAGCAAGTGCGGTGCCCTGATGATGCCTCATAGAGTTTGCAAGGCTTGCGGTTCTTACAACAAGAGAGAAATCGTCAGTGTTGAAGATTAATTTTCAACAAGTCAAACATTTGTGAAGAGTTGGTAAATACGCGGTCTTTTGAGTATTCTCAAAAGACCGCATATTTTTTTGGACTCATGGTACAATGAGCAGGCGCATGGAGGTTAAAGGCAAAACAGTGAGAATGAGTGTCATATCATACAAGAAAATTTTTCGTAGGTATGATATAATATGTTTGTTGCAGAAAAAAGCAGCGCTTGATAAAACTAATCCGATTAGTTACTATGTATTTAACAGATGATGAAAGGAAAGGTTATGGCGCGGGCAGGACTTGATAAAAATGTTGTAGTAGAGAAGGCTGCACAGTTAGCAAACAAAATGGGAATTGACCAGATTCAGTTGAAAACGCTGGCGGAAAGTCTGAGTATACAGCCGCCGTCCCTTTACAACCATATCAGGGGGTTAGATGATTTACGTCGTGAACTGATGATTTATGGCTGGAAACAGGTGGAAGAACGTATGCTGGAAGCGGCAGCAGGTGCTGACGGGTATGCTGCGTGGGAAGCGGTCTGCCGGGCATTCTATCAGTATGCGACCGAAAACCCCGGTGTGTTCAGCGCAATGCTCTGGTATAATAAATACCAGGATAAAGAGACGCAGGGCGTCACGGAAAAGCTGTTTTCCATTTGCTTTGCAATCACATCATCCCTGAACATTTCTGAGGAAAACTGCAATCATCTAATCCGTACCTTTCGGGCATTTTTGGAAGGCTTTTGTCTGCTGGTCAACAACAATGCCTTTGGCCATTCTCTGTCAGTGGAGGAAAGCTTTGACTTGTCCCTGAAGGTGATGATTGGCGGCATGAAGGAGTTGGAGGGAAAATAAGTGATACAGACATTATAAAGAGATGGTTCTGACCAAAGACTTTATTACCGGTCTGTTGGAGGACAGTATCCAGTTTGTACCCGTTTCTGTACCAAAAGCGGAGAGTGCACAGCTGGCATTTTTTCCCAGGTCCGGTGATAAAACGCTTTCAAAAATATGATATAGGGATTATTCAATTATATACATAAAAGGAGAACAAATCATGGCAGATGCATTAGAATTACATGAAGGTGAAGTAGTTGAAAAGGAGTTTAAATCTGATTACTGGGAGAAAACTCTTTGTTTTTATAGCCAGAAACGTGGTAAATACTGGCTTACAAATCAAAGAATCGTATTCAGGGGCGGTTTTGCCACCATATTGGAAATCCCCTATGCTGATATTGAGTCGGTACAGTTATGTAATGTGGGCGGTCTTGTTCAGATTATTCCCACCGGAATCAAGGTGACTCTTAAGTCTGGAAAGAACTATAAGCTGTCTGTGACAAAGCGTAAGGAAATTCTTGCATTCATTCAGGAGAAAATATAATAGTGTTATAATTGATAGGGAGTGTTGCATTTGATAAAGCAATACTCCCTTTTTGTTTAGTGGCTTTAACGGATGGAAATACGTCTGTTATTTGAAGCGCCTCCATGATGTTATTGTACGTGAAATGTAAAGTAAAATTAAAAGAAGAGGCCGTTCGGATGTGATAAAATGATATTATCACATCATGCTTTTATATCGTGTTTTCATATCGTGTTTGGGAGGAAAAAATGAAAAATATACGGGCCGTTATTATAGTATTGGCATTGCTGTCAACAGGCGGCTGCTCAGCCAATGTGGCGCAGACATCGGATGAGCCATGGGAAGAATCAGGAGCCGGGCTGGGACCGGAAAATTCATATGTTATTTCCATTGACACGGATTCTGTGGTTATACCGCAGACTGTTTCTGCAGAACCGGCGATTGATTTATCTGATTACAAGAATATCGTAAATCATTCATCAGATATCATATATGGTGAAGTGGAGTCGGTTGAGAACTTTAACGCTGATGGAGGCACCGCATGGGTGAAAGAGCGGGTTCGTGTTCTGGAGACATACAAAGGCCGGCTTTTACCGGGAGCAGAAATTACAGTTATCCAGCAAACAGGCTATATTTCTGTCAATGATTATATCAATTCTTACGCAAAGACAGACAGGGAGACAGTGCGCAATATGATGCTGCAGAACATACCGGTTGAAGATGCAGGTAATATGGTTTTGGATCAGACCCAAGGAGTACCGCTTGATCAAGCAGGTGACAAGATTGTTTTCTGCCTCTGGGTGTCGCCGCAGTCTGACGGCGAAAAGACGTATTATGAGCCCGTCGGAGATTGGGCCGGAAAGCAGGTGGACATGGGAAATGATACATTTGCCCAGTTTTATCCTTCTGTTGACAGTGATGCGGGACGAGCTGCCGGCGAAAATTATGAAACCAGAAGTATAGATGAAATGAAGGAGTTATTTGAAACAGAGCAGATAAGGAGTCTTTTCAGATGAAAGAAATTATTGACTTTATGGAAGAGAATGTGGATGGCAGAACGCTGTTTACAAAGGAGTTGGTTTACGAATTGGAAAATGGCGCGTTGCAGGGCGTATACTCTGACCAGATATCCTTTTCTAATCTGAAATACTCCCAAAGCGGATTTCAGATAGATATGTTTATTGTATCCAACGAGAAAATATGGCTGATTGATAAGGAAGGACAGCGGGATAAACTAAGAAAGGATTTCAGCTCGGTATCCATGTTTCGCTTTGAACTGGCCATGCGGAAAAGTACGAACGCTGTAACAGGCTGTTTTCGTTTTATTTCCGCTTCCGGGAAAAATGTGCCGGCAGAAGCTGTCGTAAGTGGAATTTATGATGTGCGTCTTGAAAACAGTGTGCTGAAATTATCGGAATCCCAGGTCTTGTACCGGGATCAGCCGATACAGGACGGGCGTTATAAGCCGGTTGCTTTTCAAGCGGAACATCGTTTTTACTGCGAGGACGGAAAACTGCATTATGAATACGATGGACGGTGTTTTGACGTGGATGCCAATCAAGAAAGTAAGCAAATCAAGAAAATTAGCGCCTTATCGGTAAATGACGGACTTGGCGGATGCTTGACACCCCCACACCCCCAAGCGGGAAAGCCGAATGAAAGGAGAAGATTATGATTAAAAAAATAATACTGGTATTAAGTGCAGTGTTTATAATTTCAACATTTGTCGGAGCCGGCTATATTTTCTTACATAGGGGCAGGGTTAATCTGTCTTCTGCCGGAGCAGAAGCCCAAAAAGAAAGCGGAGAAGCGGACCGTCCTTCACAGGCACTGTCTTTAACAGAGAAAAGTACAGAAGACAGTACAGAGGATAGTGCAGCGAACAGTGCAGAGGATAGTGCAATAAACAAAGCAGAGAACCGTGCAGAGGACGGAGCAAAAAACAATACAGAGAACGGAGCAGGTAAGGATGTAGAGGGAGATTACGATACAGTGCTTCTGGACGAAGCCAGAAAACTGTGCAGAACCTACTTTAAATCAGGAGACTTTTCCTATCAGATCGTAATCACGCCCGGAGGGCGCAGGAACAGAAATCAGCTGAATGTAGATGTAGTAAAGAAAGATGGGTTAGGCTACACCGTTCTTAACCGGCTTTCCATGTACTATGATCCGGAGTATCCGTTCCGGATGCAGAGCAGTATGGATCAGGCCGCCTATCAGGCGGATGGAACTATCAAGGAATACCAGATTGTTCCATCTGAGAATGGCTTTATAGGGCTTTACGGACAGCTGGAGGCGCAGGGAAGCTATTTTCCTCTGGATGATTTATTTATGCCGGAATTTTTCTCCAGACCTCTCAACGAGACAGATCTTATTGGCATGACTGTGGCTGATATGAAAATCCTGAGAAACCAGTATTACGCTGTTCATGGAAGGATATTTGAAAAGCAGGAGCTGAGAGATTATTTTCAGGAAAAAACATGGTATCTGGGAGATAAAACAGAGGATGAATTTGACGAGACCGTGTTTGGCGGTCTGGAAAAAAGAAATATTGCATTTTTAAAGAAAGCAGAAGCTGAATTTGACGAAGAAAAGAGCAAAGAGGTGAAAAAAATTTATGACGGGCTTTTAATGGCTCCCTATGCGTCTCTTCTTACTGCCCATACGGAAATGGGAGTAAGCCTGTATTCTGATATTCAGCACAGGGCAGATAAAGGGATATATTATGAAGCAGAAGGCACGATTTACACACCGGTCATTCTTTCACCCAAGCAGTATGAAGCGGTCATGAAAGAGGGTAAAGAAGAACGGATTTGTGTGAATGAGCTGACGAAAGAGACGGCTGCTGTAAGAAGGACGGACAATTCCGATTATGGCGACTGCATGCTTTTTTATGATTCTGGTACAGAATCAGGAAAAACATCGGGAGAGGATACGCCCCATTACTATTTTCTGTCCTATGAGCCTTATTCAGGAAATTATACGTTGTGGGCGAATAGCGACGATACGTTGTTTAAAAATATTTATAAAGGTACGGTCTATGTGCTCAAGGGAGCGGAACATGAGTGGTATCAATATTTTAGTATCCCGGATAAAGCGTATTTGGAAAGCGGCGAAAGAGTGATGCAGTTCGACGATATAACCAATCAAGGAGCAGCTGGTTATGGCGGAGGCCAGCCGGTGTTCGATGAAAAGGGATATTTAAAGGCGATTTATTATTATGGAGACTGATTCTGCCCTTGAAAAGGGAATCGGAATGGGAAAACCAGCCATAGGGGTGTGAGTGTATGGATGAGAGACTATCAATGACGAAGTCTGGATAACCGGAAGCGTAGACAATCTCCTATTAAAAAAAGAATGAAACTCCGCAAAAAATATCATGAATGGGGAAGTCCCTTTTGATATGATGTAATCTGGAAGGTGTCAGAATTCCGGCATGATAAGATAAAAGAGAAATGGACGAAACAATGAGGCCAGGGCAGAGCGTTTGGAGCCCTGGGCATATAATCATATGAACACTTGATAAGGTATACTATAACGTAAATCGAGAGAGGTAAAAATGGCAGATATTCTTGTATATGGGCTGACCCAGAACAATCTGAAGCACGTCACATTCCGTATTCCAAAGGAAAAAATTACGGTGTTTACCGGCGTGTCCGGTTCCGGCAAGTCCAGCATTGTTTTTGATACTATCGCCGCTGAGTCACAGCGGCAGATGAACGCCGCCTACCCGGCTTTCGTGCGCTCCAGACTGCCGAAATATCCGAAGCCGGCAGCGGAGCGCATAGACAACCTGACGGCCTCAGTGGTGGTGGACCAGTCTCCCCTGGGCGGGAATGCCCGCTCCACGGTGGGAACTATAAGCGGCCTGTACGCCAGCCTCCGTCTGCTGTTTTCACGCATCGGGAAGCCCTATGCGGGTACGGCCTCTTACTTCTCCTTCAATGATCCCAACGGGATGTGCAGGACCTGCTCCGGCCTGGGAAAGATTACAAAGGTCGATGTGGAAGCTGTTCTGGATATGGATAAATCATGGAATGAGGGCTGTGTCAAGGACTCCCTTTACCGCCCCGGATCCTGGTACTGGAAACAGTACGCCCAGTCCGGTCTTTTCGATTTAGACAAGCCGATCAGAGCGTATTCCGGTGAAGAATACAACCTGCTCTTATATGGCTCCCGCGACGGCAAAGGCGAACCGGAAAACCCAAAGGTGACCGGGCTGTACCACAAGTACACAAAGACGCTTCTCAACCGGGATATCAGTAATAAGAGCAGGCACACCCGGGAGAAATCCCAATCCCTGATTGCTGAGATGGAGTGTACCGACTGCCATGGGAAGCGGCTGAATGGGGCGGCTTTGAGCTGCAAAATAAAGGGGTACCATATCGCTGATTTATGCTGCATGGAGCTGACCGGACTTCGGGAAGTTCTGGCTGGGATTACCGACCAAAGGGTGGACGTCCTGGTGCAGACCATCATCGAAGGTCTGGACAGGCTGATTGAAATAGGCCTTCCCTACCTTCACTTGAACCGTGAAACGCCCTCCCTTTCCGGCGGCGAAGCCCAGCGCCTGAAGCTGGTCCGGTACATGGGCAGCAGCCTGACCGGCCTGACCTATATCTTTGATGAACCAAGTGCCGGAATGCATCCCAGGGACGTTTACCGGATGAACAATTTGCTGCGGCAGCTCCGGGACAAAGGCAACACGGTTCTGGTGGTGGAGCATGACAAGGATGTGATTTCCATTGCCGACCATGTGATTGACGTGGGACCGGGGGCCGGACAAAACGGAGGAGAAATTGTATTTGCGGGCAGCTATCCGGAGCTGCTTCTGGCCGATACCCTGACAGGAAAGGCAATGAGGCAGGTACTGCCCATCAAGGAGACGCCGCGGCAGGCTGCGGGAAGCCTGCCGGTCAGGGGAGCCTGTCTCCACAACCTTAAGCATGTGGATGTGGATATCCCCTTGGGTATTATGACCGTGGTGACCGGCGTGGCCGGTTCGGGCAAGAGTACCCTGATCTCCCGGGTATTTGCAAAACTCTATGAGAGCAATATCGTAATGGTGGACCAGGGACCCATCACAGCCACCAACCGTTCCACACCGGCCTCTTACCTGGGCTTTTTCGATGAAATACGAAGGCTTCTAGCAGGAGAGAGCGGCAGACCGGACAGTCTGTTCAGCTTTAACTCCGCCGGGGCCTGCCCGGTATGCGGCGGTAAGGGCGTCATTGTCACCGAACTGGCCTTCATGGATCCTATAGTGACTGAATGCGAGGCCTGCGGCGGTGTGCGGTATAATGAGGAAGCGCTTGCCTGCACCTACAAGGGAAAGAATATTGTGGAGCTGCTGGGCCTGACTGCGTCCCAGGCCCTTCAGGTGTTTGAGGACGCCAAGATCCGCAGGCGCCTTAAGGTGATGGAGCAGGTGGGATTAAGCTATCTGACCCTTGGACAGCCCCTCAGCACCCTGTCCGGAGGGGAGCGCCAGCGAATCAAGCTGGCGAAGAACCTGGGCAGAAAGGGGAGTATTATTGTGATGGATGAGCCCACCACCGGACTGCATATGTCCGACATTGAAAATCTGCTCAAGCTGTTTGACTTAATCGTGTCCCGCGGCAATACGCTGGTGGTGATTGAGCATAACCTGGATGTGATGAAGCAGGCGGACTGGCTCATTGATATTGGGCCGGACGGTGGGAAGAACGGCGGCCAGGTGGTATTTACCGGCACACCTATGGAAATGCTGCGCTGCGCCAAAACATTGACAGCGGACAGCCTGAGGGCTTCCCTGGGCTAAGGCGCGAGTTACATTACGGGGCCAGCAGCACACGCATGCTGGCCGTGCAGGACATCATAATTCTTTAGGCATGTAATGAATTTATTTCAGTTCATTCAGTTGCCCAGCCTGTATTGCATGGAGGTTTTGCGCAATCCGATTCTCCGGCCAGTCCCACCACTTCAGTTCTGACAGGGCGGCTATGGTTTCCTCCGGATACCGCTTTTTAATCGGTTTTGCGGGAATGCCGCCGGCAACCGTATATGGAGGGACATCCTTTGTCACCACGGCCCGGGCCCCGATTATGGCTCCGTCCCCAATCGTAACCCCTGCCATAATGACTGCCTCATATCCTATCCATACATCATTTCCCAGGACAATATCTCCTTTGTTGTCCCAGGATTCGGCCACATTCCTCTTTTCCAGTCCCCATTCCTCAAAGAAAAGGGGAAAGGGGTAGGTTGAGAGAGAAGAGAGGGTGTGGTTTGCGCTGTTGAAGAGAAACTTTGCGCCGCAGGCTATGGAACAAAATTTTCCTATGATCAGGCGGTCGCGGTTTATGGGATAATGGTATAAAACATTGTTTTTCTCAAATCCAACCGGGTCATTGACAAAATCATTGTACATCGTATAATCTCCAACAGTAATAGCCGGATCTGTAATTACGTTTTTTAAATACACAGTCTGTTTATCCCCGGTTCTGGGATATAATTTTTTTGTATCTGCCATTTTATAACTCCTCCTCTGAATTTAATCCATAATAGTATTCTAACAATTCCCGGGAGTAATCCACGATTCTGCCGGATGGCAGGATCAGTACCCGGTTAATGCCGAGCTGCTCTACAAACCAGGGGTTATGGCTGACAGCCATAATCGTGCCCTCAAAAAGATGGAAGTTGCCTCCGATGATGCTCTGCGTTTCAGGATCCAGGTGGTTTGTAGGCTCATCGAGTACTAAGAAGTTCGCCCGTTGAAGCAGAACCTTGCAAAGCGCAATGCGGGCCTTTTCACCGGGGGACAGGACCTCTGCTTTTTTATGGATATCGTCTGCATAAAAGAGAAAATTGCTTAAAACAGAGCGAAGCTGCTTTACCGAATATCCATCCGTCCAGGCATTTTCCAGTACTGTTTTCTGCAGATCAAGCTGTTCCAGCTCCTGGGCATAGTAAGCCACATCGGTTTTGGGATGAAAATGGATATTTCCCGCATCGGGAGAAAGGATTCCCATGATCAGTTTAAGCAGCGTAGACTTTCCGACACCATTTTCCCCAACAACTAAAAACCGTTCTTTTCCATTTATTTGAAAGGATAAATCGCGGTATAGGGGCGGCTGGTTTGGATAGTGAAAGGACAGGTGTTCTGCTTCCAGCAAAATAGCGGCACACTCACGCAAGGGGTGGATGTCCATTTTTATACGTTTGTAGATCCGGTCGCGGGTCTGCTTCGCCCTTCGCTTTTTCTCCAGGCGAAGGGCGCGTTCCTGTCCCATACGCTTGAGCGCATGGTTGGTCCGGCTTGCCTGGTTTGCCCTGCGGACAAATTCCTCCAGTTCCCGGACCTCCTTTTCCTCCTGCACAATGGCCTGTTCCCGCAAACGCTGTTCCTGTGCATACTTCTGTTTGTAGGTATCATAGCTGCCGTCATAGACGGAAATTTTGTGTGTGGCTTTGTTAATAAACAGGATTTTATTGATAATCTGGTTTAGAAAGCTGATATCATGGCTGATAATCAGCACCGTGCCTTTGTAATTTTTCAGAAATCCGGTTACGAATTCTTTGGCTGCCGCATCTAAATGATTTGTCGGTTCATCTAAAAGCAGAATGTCGGATTTTGCATACAGAACACGGGCAAAGGCTATCTGCGATTTCTGCCCGCCGGACAGATTGCCAAGGGGCATGCCCAGTAAGTCAATATCAATTTGCATACGGTCAATGATATGAAGAAGAATGCTGTCTGC
The DNA here is from genome assembly GCF_020554465.1 of Enterocloster sp. 210928-DFI.2.20. Classification (NCBI taxonomy): domain Bacteria; kingdom Bacillati; phylum Bacillota; class Clostridia; order Lachnospirales; family Lachnospiraceae; genus Enterocloster; species Enterocloster sp. 210928-DFI.2.20. Next base: position 42,377 of record NZ_JAJCHK010000025.1, on the reverse strand, counting down.
CTCGTAATAATCTAACGATTCCAAGCGGGACTGAAGCTTCTCCATCTGCTTAAACAGTTGGGCGTGCTCCGATGAATCGGCGCTTTCCAACTGTTGGTAAATCTGGTTCAGTTCGTTTTCCAGTTTTTGAATCGGCCGTCCGCTCTGCAGGTATTCAAGCACGGTGCAGGATTCGTCCTCAAGGATGATTTCCTGCGGAAGATATCCGATTCGTAAATGGCCGGTGGATACGGTGCCGCTGTCTAATTCCTGTTCATGCATCAAAACATGGAACAGGGTTGTTTTTCCTGCGCCGTTTACTCCCACAATGCCCGCTTTGTCGTGAGCGTCTATATGAAAATCCGCATCTTCATAGATGACTTCCAATCCAAAGGAGAGATTCATGTTTGTTCCTTTCATGACTGTATCAGCCTCCTTGCTTTTTTGTATAATTTGTATAGCTGTGTTCTCTTTAAAGGATTCTTTTATTCTTCCATCCTTTACTCTTAAAATAGAGTAATCCGGCAGCAGCAGGAAGAAACGGAGAGAGGGCCTGACCGATATATATGCCCGGATAACCAAGACCGAGGGGGAATGCCAGCAGCCAGCTTACCGGAAGCCTGACAATGCCCGCATCCAACAGTGCGTTGAACATGGCAATATTTGCAGATCCGATACCGATGGCAAAGGAATCAAAGGTATACATGACCGCGTATACCAGGCTGTTTACACTGCAGCATATTCTTAAATACAGGATTCCTTCCTCAAGTACTTCCGGGCTTGCCGGGGTAAACAGGAGAATGAGCTGCTTTCCAAAAATCTGTACCAGTAAAACCATAATAAGTGTAATAAGAAGATTTAGGCAAAGCCCTGTACTGGTTGTTTTTTGCACGCGTTTTATATTGCCAGCGCCCATATTCTGGCCTGCCATGGCTGTCACCGCCTGACCGATTGCCCAGCAGGGCATACCGGCCAACGTATTGATTTTTAATCCCACACCAGATGCAGCAGCCACAGATATGCCAAATTGATTGAGCATTCCCGTAATCAGGAGATAGGAAAGATTGACGGAAGCCATTTGTACCGCTGTGGGAAGACCGACTTTCAGGATGGCCGCCAGCTTGTCGGTTTTTATAGAAAAGTGAGATAGCCGAAAGTCGAAAACAGAATCTTTCCGCTTCAAATGGAACACGGAGATTACAAAGGAAATCCCCTGTGAAAAAATGGTTGCGCAGGCGGCGCCTTCGGTGCCCATGCCAAAAGGACCTACCAGAAGAAGATCCAAAACAAGATTGATCACTGTTGCAACCGCCACAAAATAAAGCGGGCTTTTGGAATCTCCCAATCCCTTCATGATGGAGCAGACTGCGTTATAGCCAAATACAAATATGGTTCCATAACAGATGATTTTCATATATCCGCAGGCGTCCTCCATTGCAGGCGCAGGTACATGCAGCAACCGGAAAAGCGGCCTGTAGGCGGCCAGACCGGCTGCGGTGACAAGGACTGCCGCAATAAAAGCAACTGTGAATAAGGTTCCGATTATCTCAATCTGGCCGTGTTCATCCTTTGCCCCTTTATACTGGGCGGCTAATACCGTACCGCCCATTGTAATGCCGATACACACAGAGTTGATAATAAAACTGAGCATAGAGGCGTTGCTGATTGCGGCAAGCCCGGTTTCTCCCACGATTCTGCCAACGACCAGCATATCCATAAGGCTGTAAAATGACTGGAGCAGATTTGCGGCCAGCAGCGGGAGAGCATAGGCAATTAACTTTTTGGAAATAGTTCCAGTTGTTAAGTCTTGTTTATCGTTCATTCTTTATCGTTCCTTTCCAGATATAAAAGCAGAGGGCGTACAAAAGCCTGCACGCCCTCTGCTCTCAGAGAGACAGATTTATCACCAGCAATCAAAAAAGGCGGCAGACAAAACACTGTCCACCGCCGCAAAAAAACAAACTGCTGTTTATTGGAAAATACGAAAACAAAACTCCAAAACCAGTAATTTGGAATCTAATAGCTGCCGGCTATTGTTTTCGTATTTTCAGGCTCCGTACAATGTTTTAAAATATCAAATTGTCCGGAGCTATAATCAATGCAGAACTTACCGAATAACATTGCACTCACCCTTTCCTCTTCATATTATAGTCATTATAGCCACTCATGGGTATGCTGTCAAGTGTTATACACGTTTCAGGGAGGCTGTTTTACCGCATTGGAAAAAGCGGGTGTACACCTGTTCCTAACTGTCTCAGGTATTAATCAAAAACAGATCAATGCTGCAGGATGAGACAAAGGTTATATTGGTTCTGGCTTCATTGGAAAGTACTAACATGCCATATTCATTTCTAATAACGGTTCCCACGGATGGAGTTTGGCTGCTGGTTATTATATTAACCCCAGCTGTTCCCACAGGCAAAAGAGAACGAATGGCTGCCTGGCAATCAGCGCAGCAGTCTGTGGGAGCGGGAAACGGCTCTGGCAAATAAACAATTGTATCATTATACGTTGCATTGTCTATTTGAATCGTATCTATGCTGCATATAGATAAATACTGCATTTGATTTTGAGGATTTATCACTTCAAATACTCCGGTACGTCCATCCGGCCCTAATATCAAAGAACCAGGGCGTCCAAAAGATGCATCACCGCTACTCAAAGTCACCAATAAATTATTATTTGGATATAAAGCAATAATTTGCTGGATTATATTCCTCATTTGCTCCTTACAGCGGCAGCTGACAGAATTCTCATTACCAGCAGGACCTGTAGGGCCGGTGGCTCCGGTCACTCCCGTAGTTCCGGCGGGACCCATAGGGCCGGTGGAACCGGCAGGGCCCGTAGGCCCAACTGCGCCAGCCTGACCAGCAGGACCGGTTGGACCCATAGGGCCGGTGGGGCCTACATAGCCCTGAGGCCCCATTGCCCCGGTTGGTCCGGTGATGCCCTGAGGGCCTGGGCAGCCCTGTGGCCCCATGGGACCGGGCAGACCCGGACAACCAGGCGGACCAGCGGGACCGGTTGGACCTTGGCAGCATCTGTGGCAAAAGGAATTGGGCTTTGTGCCCATGGGCTCTGCGTACCTGTTATCATATCCGGAATATTCATTCGACTCATCATATGAGTATTCACCTCGGTTCATACCGTTCGCATAATCATATCTCATTTAAATTCACTCCCTCATATTTATTACAGACTGAACATGGTTTGTCCGATTTAGAATCCAATCAATAATACGCTTCCATATTCCTGAAAAAACGGTTGCTTGGAATCCATGGGTCAGGACAAGGGTTTCAGTTACGATATTATATGAAGGCAAGATTGTTTTAGTGTTTTTAAATGGAATATGCTCCGGGCGAATCATCTGCGGCTGCAATGACAGGCTCATGCTCCCTGTACCCTTCGATGGCCAGATCCAGCCTGTCTAACATTTTCATCTTGTCATCAGGCAAGGTACCGCGCACTCTGAATTCAATACGGTCATGAAACCCGTCGTAAGTCAAAGGCCCATCCGTATTCAGAAGCTCCAGAAGCAGCCGTTCCTCCTGCAGGTTCTCCAGCTCAGTGGCAGGGATGAAGATTTTGGCCTGCGCTTCCTGATACAGCGGGGCGCTGTGAAACAGGAACAGAGAGAAATTTATAATGCGCTGCGGCTGGGTGCGGTTAAAGAATTCTGCGGTGGCAGTTCCGTTCTCGAGTCCCCTTCCATGTCCCGCGATTCCGGTCATGATATGGGCATCGAATATAAACCCTGCACTTTGGATGCGGTCGATTTGACGGTATGCCTGGTCCAGATTATGGTCCTTTCCCATATAACGCAGGACATCGTCCAGACCGCTTTCAATGCCCAGATACAGATGACGTATACCTGCCTCCCGAAGGGCCCGCAGCTCTTCCTGGGACTTGGCCTGAATATTGGTGATGGTCCCATCCATATTGATGGCTTGGCAGTCCGGAAAATAACGGTGAATCAGGTCTGTTATTTCCAGCAGACGTTTTGTACCCAGGCCAAAGGCATTGCCGTCCCCAAGAAAGACATGCTTTGGATTGCCGCCCAGGCTGCGGACTCTTTCCAGTTCTGCCTCAATTTGCTCCATGGGAAGTTCCCTGTATTTCAGATGCCGGAACAGGGTGCAGAATTTACACCGGTTGTAAGAACAGCCAACGGCAACCGGAAGCATATAGGACGAACGCTCCATGGGACCGCGGCAGATTTGTCCTTCATAATTCATAAAAATCCCTCCTGGATAATTTGAAAGTATCACGGTTTTATCTGAGTATATTTTACCACGCTGACGTCCGGTTCACAATGCGAATCTTGATGCAGGCGCATTTGCCGGAACATTGCTGGAAACATAAATAATTTGACATTGAAGTTTTAAGATATTAGGGTTACAATATGTTTATATAGCATGATTATCCTATTTCTTCTGTTTTTTGGGGAATGAGGACTGGACCGCAAAGAAAGAACGGAAGCAAGGGATAATAAAGCAGAAGAACTGCTGGAAATACATTGGCTGGAAACATTGCGGCGGAACCGGCTTGCCAAGGTAAACAAAAAGGGGATTTTTCCATAAGGGGGAATCCCCCTCTCTGTCTTAACAGCATGGGGAGTGATTTACATTGTTATATGCGGCAAGCTGTTATATAATGGATGGGATATTATGTACATGAATAATAGATATAAACGACCGGGAGAGAATCCATGAACCAATTGATTAAAAAATATAGGATGGTTTTGTCTGCAATATACTGCCTGATACTGCCATACAGTTTTGTTTCCTATGGAGCAGAAGCAGAGTCTGTGATTCGGGTGGGATTTCCCGTGCAGTCGGGTCTGACCATGAAGGATGAAAATGGCAATTATGCGGGTTATACCTATGATTATCTGAAAGAGATTGGACAGTACACAGGATGGACCTATGAGTTTGTGGAACCCCAAGGATCCATGGATGAACAGTTGATTCAAATGATGGATATGCTGGAACGGGGGGAACTGGATCTTGTTGGAGCCATGAATAACAACAAGCAGACTTCCTCTGTTTTTGATTTTCCCAGTGAAAACTACGGCAACGCGTACAGTGTGATTGCGGTCCGGGATGATGATGACCGCATTGATGAATATAATCTTTCTGATTTCAAGGGACTGCGCATAGCGCTTTTGAAACAGGCAGATTACCATAACGACAAGTTTTACCAGTACGCGAAGCTCAATGGCATCCAGTATGAGATCGTTTGGTGCGAGAGGGATGGGGAGCAGGAGGAGAGGGTTTATTCCGGTAAGGCGGACGCATTGCTGTCCGTTGATGTATCCCTGTCCCAGGGATTCCGTCCTGTTGCTAAATTTTCGCCTACTCCCTTTTATTTTGCCACCACCAAGGGTAATACCAAAATAATCAATGAACTGAACCGGGCAATCTCCTATATCAGTGAGAATAATCCCACCCTTCAGATGAACCTGTATAATAAGTATTTTTCCCGGTCCGGAAGCCAGATGCACCTCAACAGCAAGGAACGGGAATACATACAGGAACATCCGGTACTTAAGGTACTGGTCCATGACGGGTTTGGCCCCATCCAGTACTACGATGGAAAGGGACAGGTGCAGGGCGTAGCCAGAGACCTGCTCAGCAGTATAGCCCAAAAGGCCGGATGGACGCTGGAGTATGTTTACGCGGATGATTACAGTGAATTTGAACAGGCGTTAAATGAAGGCAGAGCCGATGTGATTCTGTCTATCCTGTATGATTATGATGCAGTCCAACGGAGAAATGTTCTTTTAAGCAATCCATATCTGGAGACAGAGAGTGTGCTGGTGGCCCGTGACGGGTTTGATATGACAAACCTGAAGGGCGGGGTACAGGCTGTGTATATGGGCATGCGCAAAAGCGACGATGACCGGACGGATGTGCGGTTCTATGATTCTCTGGAGGAAAGTCTTAACGCAGTTGAAAGGGGAGAGTGCGATTATACATACAGCAACAGTTACACTGCCTCTTATTATCTGAGCCGCAACCAGTACGAGCATGTGGCTATCTATCCCCAGGCCGGCAGTGACAGTGTGAAATACAGCATAGGTATTTTGAGAAAGGATGATAAACAGATACTAGCTATCCTGAATAAAGGAATCCGTTCCATAGAGACGGGTGAACTGGAAAAATACATCTACAACAATGCGCAGCAGAAACAGGAAGTGACTCTCAGGACCTTTATCAGGGATAATTCCGTTCCCTTCATTTTGTTTACCCTGTTGGCTGCTTCCGGCCTGCTGGCCCTGATTTATGCCCATTACAGAAGCCAGATGAGGATGAAGCGGCAGATTGAACTGGAAAATACCCGTTACCGCTATCTCTCAGACATATTGAAGGAAGTGACCTTTACGTATGACTATGGCAGTGATGTGCTGACCCTATCAAGGGAGGGCGTTGAAATCTTCGGCACGGATAAAAGCATCGGGCAGTATTCGCGGTATCAGGGAAGCAGCGGACAGGAGGAGGGTCTCCCATCTCTGTATTATCTGCTGGAGCAGAGACAGGATGTGGATACAGAGATTCTGATGGTGCTGCCGAATGGGGACACCAAGTGGCACCGTGCAGTCATAAAAGTGATTTTCGACGGGAATCAGGCTGATTCTGCCATCGGACGCTTACAGAATATCCATGGCGACAAGCTGGAAAGGGAGAGACTGGAGCAGCGGAGCAAACGGGACGCTCTGACGGGGATTTACAATATAGCGGCAGCAAAAATGGAGATCACCCGGATGATAAACCTGCATACCGGCGCCCTTGCTCTGGCTGTCATAGACTTAGACGGCTTTAAGGAAATCAATGACCGTTACGGCCATTATACGGGGGACCAGGTGCTGATTCATACAGCAAAAGCGCTAAGGGAATCTTTTTGCGGGGAGGCTGTCACTGCCCGTATGGGCGGAGATGAATTTATCGTCTGTGTACCCTATACAGGGGAAAACCATCTGGCAAAATGCTGCAATGCACTGTTTGATTCACTGCAGGCTAAATGTAGGGCGTCCGGATACCCTGCTGCGACTGTCAGCATCGGTATATCTATAAGCCGCAGGGAGGACGACTATACCACGCTTTATCAGAGGGCGGACACCCTGCTCTATGAAGTTAAAAACAGCGGTAAAAATAATTTCCGGATAGAAGATGAAGCGGGAAGGGCTTCCCGGCCGGACACGGAACAGGAACATCACACGGTACAGTAAAAAGGGAGACAATCATGGAGCAGGATATGATCTTATATGGAACACCGCTTTTAGATGAACTGGAGGAAATCATCTATGTCAGCGATATCCGGGACTACAGCCTTCTTTATCTTAACCGGGCTGGCAGGTCGCTGACAGGTCTTAAGCAGGAGGACGTGCGAAACAGCAAATGCCATCGTGTACTTCAGGGCAGGGATACCCCATGTCCCTTCTGCACCAATGCCAAACTGAGCAAGGACGGCTTCTACGTGTGGGAATATGAGAATCCCCACTTAAATAAGAACTTCATTGTAAAGGATAAGCTGGTGGAATGGGAGGGAAGGCCTGCCCGCATGGAAATCGCAGTGGATGTGGGAGACCGCGTGAAGGAGCGCGGCAGCCATACATCCAAATACCATATGGAAACCGTTATGCTGGAAACGCTGCGGGTCCTGAATACTGCGGACTGCCTGGATGATGCCATTAACCGTACGCTGGAAATGATAGCTGATTTTTACGGCGGAGAGCGGGCCTATATCATAGAAATTGACCGTGTACAGGGATTTGCCCGTAATACCTATGAATGGTGCCGGGCTGGAATTCCTTCCCAAAAGGCAGCCTTGCAGCAGGTGCCCCTGGATGGGATTCCCTATTTGTTTGAGACCTTTAACAAAAAGCAGCACCTGATTATCTCCAGAACCTGGGAACTTAGGGATTCATACCCCAGCGAGTACCGTTACCTGACCGCCAGAAACACGGACAGCCTCTTTGCTGTGCCGTTTGAAGACGAATCCGCCTTCAGCGGATATATTGGAATCGACAATCCCAATATCAACCAGGACACCATTAAGCTGCTGGATTCCATTGCCTATAATATTGCGAATGAGATAAAAAAGAGACGCCTCTATGAGCGCCTGGAGTATGAAGCTGCCCATGACAGCCTCAGCGGCCTGCTGAACAGAGAAAGCTTTGTGCATTTCCGCAATGATTTGATGAGAAGCGGCAAGGCGGTATCCTGCGGAATTGTGGCCGGGGATATCAATGACTTAAAGCAGTTAAACCGTGATTATGGGCAAAGCAGGGGAGATATGACCATCAAAGAGGCGGCATCCGTCATGTCCTCCTCTTTTGCAGGGGCCAGCATATTCCGGCTCAGCGGGGATGAGTTTATTATTGTCAGCCTGGAATCCGCATATGAGGAATTCATGGAGCGGGTCGGGAAAATGGAATGGATGTTAGACAGCCGCACCCCAAACGGTGTCTCACTGGGGTGTACCTGGGAAGAACACCTGGCGGATTTTGACCGGCTGATGCGCCATGCGGAAGAACTGATGCTTGTGAACAAACAGATTTATTATAAGGACAGCAGCCAGGAACGCAAGCACTATTCGCCGGAATACCTAAATCGTCTGCTACAGGACATGGAAGAGGGCTGTTACCGTCTCTGTCTCCAGCCAAAGTATAATCCCCTGACCGGTAAGGTGTGTTCCGCCGAGGCCCTGGTGCGTTATCGGGCAGCCGGTACCGAATCCACACAGCCGCTGAATTTCGTGCCCCTTCTGGAGAAGACAAAGCTTATACGGTATCTGGATTTTTATATGCTGGAGCAGGTATTTAAACTGCTTTCAGACTGGAAGGAGCGAGGCAGGGAGCTTATTCCTGTTTCGGTCAATTTTTCGCGGATTACGCTGCTTGAAAGGGACCTGTTCCGGGTGCTGACAGATATGCAGAAAAGATACCATATCCCCGCCCGCCTGGTCATGATTGAGATAACAGAAAGCATAGGGGACATTGAGCGCAAGGTGATTGAATCCATTGGTTCAAAACTTCGGGAAGCTGGATTTCGTATCTCCCTGGATGATTTCGGGGCCAACTATGCCAATATGTCCATTCTTTCCATCATGCAGTTTGACGAGGTAAAGCTGGATAAATCCCTGATGGATGACCTGGTGGAAAACCAGACCAATCAGACTGTGGTAAAATGCATTATTGATATGTGCCACAGCCTGCAGGTGGAATGTGTGGCAGAAGGGGTGGAAAACCAGGAACAGCTGGAACTGCTGACTTCCTTCGGATGTACCGCCATTCAGGGCTACTATTACAGCAGGCCTCTGGAGATAGCGGAATTTGAGAGAATATAAAACAGGCTTACCCTATATCAGGATGCTTTATATGCTGTTTTTCAAATTCATCAGGTGTAACCGGCTTTGAAAAATAAAATCCCTGTACGGAATCAGCTTTCAATCTGAGGACGGTTTCCAGCTCGTCTTTTTCCTCCACGCCCTCTGCACATACGGATATTCCCACGCTATGGCAGAGATTTATCACAGACCCGATGAAGGAACGGTTGAAGGAGTGGGACTGGTCGCAGATTCCCCTGATGAATTCACGGTCAATCTTTACAATGTCGGCCGGTGTACAGGACAGGCAGCTCAGGGACGAGTAGCCTGTGCCGAAGTCATCCATGGCCAGCCGTATGTTAAGGCTGCGCAGACGCTTAAATGTATCGTTTAAGCGGTCCTGGTCCGTGACAAAGCGGCTCTCCGTCAGCTCCAGCACAATATGGCTGGGGTCCAGTCTGTAACGGTTAATGATTTCTTTGACGGATTGTACAAAGTCCTCATCCAGCATCTGTAGGTAGGAGCAGTTGACGTTCATCACAAAATCCGGTACACAGGCAAGCCATTTGCAGCATTGGCGGACAGACTGCTCCAGCACCCACTTTCCCACTGGGATAATGAGGCCGCTGGATTCCAGCAAAGGGATGAATTCAAGGGGAGATACACTGCCCATGTCCTTACAGGACCAGCGCAGCAGCGCCTCGGCCTCGGCAATCTTTGTGTCGCTGGAACGCACAATGGGCTGGTAGACCACAGAGAATCCCTCCATATGGTTCATGACGCTGCTTCTTAAACGGTCCATGATTTCCAGGGAGCGCAGTCTGGTGTGAATCAGCTCCTCGTCATAGAGGGTGCACTTGTTCTTGCCCTTATGCTTGGAGGTTTCCAGGGCACCGGATGCACAGGTCAAAAGCTCCGTATAGCTGGAACCGTCCTGGCAGAATACGGCGATTCCGCCGGAAACCGTACAATAGTACTGGATTCCGTCCACCTCATGGCGGCAGTCGCTGTAGCTGTTTATGACTTCATAGAGCAGGGCTATCTCGCCGTAGGACGTATTCTGGCACACAATGACAAACTGATCCCCGTCATGGCGGTATATGCTGGCGTAATCTGGCAGGAGCCTCTGGACGTTCTGGGCAAACTGGCGCAGGACGGAATCGCCGTATATGTGTCCTTTCAAATTGTTGATGCCGGAGAAATCATCCAGGCCCAGGAGCAGAATTCCCCCACTCTGGCCTTCGGACAGGCATTCCTCCACCACGCGTTCGCATTCCTGCTGCATAAACAGACCGGTGACATAGTCCACCTTACCCCTGTGGCTTAAATTGGTCACAATGCCCGCAAACATGGCGGGACTGCCCTGCTGGTCCCTCTGGAGGACGCCGCGGCATACGACCCAGACGTACTCATTCTTTCTGTTTCGGACCTGATACTCCACATCGTGTACATCCGTCAGGCCGCTTAACATTTGTTCGATGGATTCATCATATCGAGCCCTGTCACGTTCGTGAATCAGACTGCCCCAGAGAGGTACCAGTCCGGGCACGATTCTGCCCGGAAGCTCGAAGTCCCTGACCATGTTTTCCGATATCAGGGATGTGTCGGTTTTCATATTGACAATATAGACATAATCGTCCGTACTCTTTACGATGGCATCGTAAAAAAGAGCCGCATCCAGTTCAAATCCGAATTGTCCCAGAATATCTGTTTTATCATTTGTCATGTTATTCACCTGCTAAATGGAGTGGGAGGGGCATTGCTTCATAATATGCCCCCACAAGGTCTATAGAACTTATTTTACCATGTTATGAACCGATTGTCTAACGACTTTGCAAAGTTGCAGAAGTATGCATATTTTTAACGTTTGTACGTCTGCAGCGGACAGGAACATGGGTTCTTAATTCCCCCAAAACCATTGAAAAAATATATTGATTTATAGAATGATATCTAGTATATTATAAGTTGTATGCAGGACCGAAAGGAGAGTCATTATGATTAAAGTAGCGGTAGACGCCATGGGCGGGGATTATGCGCCGGGCGAGATGGTAGCCGGAGCAGTGGAGGCTGTGAACGCAAAACCTGGCATTCAGGTGCTTCTTGTGGGGCAGGAGCAGGCAGTTGTTTCAGAACTGTCAAAGCACACCTACGACAAGGACCGGATTCAGGTTGTGAACGCCACAGAAGTCATTGCCACTGAGGAGCCGCCGGTAAACGCTATCCGTAAGAAGAAAGACTCTTCCATCGTGGTAGGCTTAAACCTTGTAAAACAGGGGGAGGCCGACGCCTTTGTATCCGCCGGAAGTTCCGGGGCAATCCTGGTAGGCGGACAGGTGATAGTGGGGCGCAGCAAAGGTGTGGAACGTCCCCCGCTGGCACCGCTTATTCCTACGGAGAAGGGCGTATCACTTTTGATTGACTGTGGAGCCAATGTGGATGCCAGAGCGTCCCATCTGGTGCAGTTTGCCCAGATGGGTTCCATCTATATGGAGCATGTGATGGGAATAAAGAACCCGCGGGTGGCCATTGTCAATATCGGTGCGGAGGAAGAAAAAGGCAATGCGCTGGTGAAGGAGACATTTCCCCTGTTAAAGGAATGTAAGGGGATCAACTTCACCGGAAGCATTGAAGCCAGGGAAATTCCCCATGGCGGAGCGGATGTCATTGTCTGTGAGGCATTTGTGGGCAATGTAATCCTGAAGCTGTATGAGGGGGTTGGGGCCACCTTGATCAGTATGGTGAAGGGCGGTATGATGTCCACCCTGCGCAGCAAGATTGGCGCCCTTTTGGTGAAGCCGGCCCTCAAGGAAACGCTTAAATCCTTTGACGGCAGCCAGTACGGCGGAGCACCCCTGCTGGGTCTGAAAGGCCTTGTGGTCAAGACCCACGGCAATTCAAAGCGCACGGAGGTGCGTAATTCCATTATTCAATGTGTGACGTTTAAGGAACAGGATATCAATGGTAAAATCCAACAGTGCCTGAACGTTCAGAACGAAGAATAAGTCCGAAGGACGAAGTAAAAATCAAGATTTAAGAAAGAGGAGCTAAGAGATGGAATTTGAGAAATTACAGGGTATTATCGCAGAAGTGTTGAACATTGAACCGGAGGAAGTGACAATGGCAGCTACATTCGTAGATGACCTGGGTGCGGATTCACTGGACATTTTCCAGATTATCATGGGAATTGAAGAGGAATTCGACATAGAGATTCCAAATGAGGCTGCAGAACAGATTGTGACAGTAGGCGATGCAGTAGAGCAGATTAAGAACGCTTTAAACTAACGGACAGGCACAGGGGCTGTAAGCACAGCCCTTTTTGTGCGTTTGGGAGGCTTGTTTTAAAGGCCTGTCCCAAAGTGTATTTGAAGAAGGAAGGATCATTATGAACAGTCATTTAAAAGAACTGGAAGAGAGGATTGCATACGAGTTTAAGAACAAGAACCTGTTTACCCAGGCCCTGACCCACAGCTCCTATGCTAACGAACACCGTCTGGACCACAGCAGATGCAATGAGCGCCTGGAGTTTTTGGGGGATGCTGTCCTGGAAATCGTGACCAGCGAATTCCTCTACCGCAAGTATGAAACGCTGCCTGAGGGAGATTTGACGAAAATCAGGGCCAGCATTGTGTGCGAACCCACCCTGGCTTACTGCGCAGGGGACATTGAGCTGGGCCAATACCTGTATCTGGGCAAGGGTGAGGACGCCACCGGCGGCAGGAACCGCAATTCCGTGGTGTCAGACGCCATGGAGGCCCTGATTGGCGCGATTTATCTGGACGGTGGTTTTGCTAATGCAAAAGAGTTCATTCATCGTTTTATCTTAAACGACATTGAACACAAGCAGCTCTTTTATGATAGCAAGACTATCTTACAGGAGATGGTGCAGAGCCGCCAGGAGGCGCCCCTGTCCTATGAGATCATCCGTGAGGAAGGGCCGGATCACAATAAATCCTTTGAGGTCTGCGCCAAAATCGGGGATGAGGAGGTGGGCCGCGGCGCGGGACGTACCAAGAAGGCAGCAGAGCAGGTGGCTGCCTATAACGGCATACTGAAGCTTAAGGCACAGGAAGCCGCAGCAGAAGAATAAGCAGGTGGACTATGTATTTAAAAAGTATTGAGATTCAGGGGTTTAAATCTTTTGCCAATAAGCTGGTATTTGAATTCCATAACGGCATCACCGGCATCGTGGGCCCCAACGGCAGCGGAAAGAGCAATGTGGCCGACGCCGTGCGCTGGGTGCTGGGCGAGCAGCGCATCAAGCAGCTGCGCGGCGCCAGCATGCAGGACGTCATCTTTGCGGGAACCGAGATGAGAAAGCCCCAGGGGTTTGCCTACGTGGCCATTACCCTGGACAACAGCGATCATCAGCTGGCCATTGACTATGACCAGGTGACGGTATCCCGCCGACTCTACCGTTCCGGTGAGAGCGAATATATGATAAACGGCAGCGCCTGCAGACTTAAGGATATCAACGAGCTGTTTTATGATACGGGTATCGGCAAAGAGGGATACTCCATCATCGGACAGGGACAGATTGACAGAATATTAAGCGGCAAGCCGGAAGAACGCCGGGAGCTTTTTGATGAAGCTGCCGGTATCGTTAAATTTAAGCGCCGCAAGGCCATTGCCCAGAAGAAGCTGGAGGACGAGCAGGCAAACCTGGTCCGTGTAAGCGATATCCTCTCTGAGCTGGAGAAGCAGGTAGGTCCCCTGGAACGTCAGTCCAGGGCAGCCAGGGAGTATCTTCAGTTAAAGGACAGCCTTAAGATTTGCGATGCCAACCTCTTCCTCATGGAAACAGAGGGAACAGGCAAGCAGCTGGAGGAAGTGGAGAAGCGCCATCAGGTTCTCTCCGGCGATATGGAGGACACGGGCAGGGAGTCTGAACGCCTGAAGGCCGGATACGAGGAGCTGGAGCAGACTCTGGCGGACCTGGAGCGCCGCATGGCAGCTGACCGGGATGAGCTGAGCCAGGGCACTGTGCTGAAGGGGAATCTGGAAGGCCAGATTAATGTTCTGAAGGAACAGATACATACGGAGGAGATGAACCAGGAGCATCTGGAGCACAGACGGGACGTGATCAAGGAGGAGCTGGCTGCCAAGAATCAGCAGCTGGCCTCCTATAGAGAAGAACGAAAGGCCATGGGCGACCAGGTGAGGGATGCTGTAAAGCGCCAGGAGGAAGCCGGAGCCCGTCTTGGGGACCAGGACGAGTCCATCCGCCGGCTGGAGGAAGCCATTGAAGGGGCAAAGGCAAGTATCATTCAGGCCCTCAACGAGAGAGCCTCCCTGACTGCCAGACAGCAGCGGTATGAGACTATGCTGGAGCAGGTGAATTTACGGCGCAGCGAGGTATCCCAAAAGCTTCTCAGATTCAAGAGCGACGAGTCGGTGCAGGACGAGCTTATCGGCAGGGAACGGGCTTTGTTGGACCAGCTGAATGAGGAGCTGGAGAAAAAACAGTTCGCGGCTCAGGAAGCCGAGGACGCCCTTCTTAAGGCTGAGCAGGAATCACACCGCCTGAACCGGAATTTAAACGATACCCAGCAGGAATACCATATGGCCTACACCAAGCTGGAATCTCTTAAAAACCTGGCGGAACGCTATGACGGCTACGGCAACAGCATCCGCAGGGTCATGGAGGTGCGCGACCGGGTACACGGCATACATGGGGTGGTGGCGGATATCATCACCACCAGCCAGAAGTATGAGACGGCCATCGAGACAGCCCTGGGCGGAAGCATCCAGAACATTGTAACGGATTCAGAGGCAACGGCCAAACAGCTGATTGAATATCTGAAGAAGAATAAATACGGCAGGGCAACCTTCCTGCCGTTAACCAGCATTAACGGCAAACAGACATTTTCCCAGCCGGCCGCCCTGAAGGAGAAAGGGGTTCTGGGGCTGGCCAGCGATCTGGTCCAGGTGGATTCACGGTATGAAGGCCTGGCCAGGTATCTGTTAGGCCGGGTGGTGGTGGCAGATACCATCGACAATGCCATTGCACTGGCCAGAAAGTATAAATACAGTCTCCGCATCGTCACCCTGGAGGGCGAGCTCTTAAGCGCCGGCGGTTCCATGACGGGCGGCGCCTTTAAGAATTCCAGCAACCTGCTGGGGCGGCGCAGGGAGATTGAGGAGTTAGAGAATACCTGCAGCAAGGCCCTGGTCCAGGTGGAGAAGATTCAAAAGGAGCTTAACCTGGAAGAATCCATGGCCCAGGAGAAAAAGGGAGAACTGGAGAAGCTGCGCGCCGACATGCAGTCCATGGCCATCCGGGAGAATACCATCCGCATGAACATATCCCAGCTGGAGGACAAGAAAGCGGAGATAGCGGAGTCATCCACGGACCTGGTGCGCGAGCACGGCCAGCTGGAAGAGCAGGTAAAGGAAATCAATGAGAGCCGCACAGCCCTCACCCAGGACTCCAGGGAGCTGGAGCAGGTGAGCACCCAGGCCAACCAGGAGATCGAGGACAAGACGGTTCTTCTGGAGACCTCCAGAAAAGAGCGGGAGACCTGCGCTGCGGCCCTGTCGGCCCTTCAGATGGAGGCAGCCAACCTGCGCCAGAAACAGGACTTTATCCGCGAAAATGCAGACCGTGTGTCCGGAGAAATAGAGAAGCTTACGGAGGAGTTTGACTCACTGGCCGAAGGCACGGGAAATTCCGAACAGGTGATTGAGAGCAAACGCCGGGAGATTGCCCATCTGGGAGAACTGATTCAGAATGCCATGGTGCATATGAAGGAGCTGGAACAGGTGATGGCTGGCCATGAGTCCGAGAAGGAGGAGATGTCCTCCAGGCAGAAGGCGTTTCTGGCAAAGCGGGAGGAACTGACCGCCCGCCTGGCAGAGCTGGACAAGGATATGTTCCGCATCCAGGCCCAGAGGGAAAAGCTGGAGGAAAAACTGGAGGCGTCCACTGCCTATATGTGGTCTGAATATGAGATGACTTATTCCACGGCCCTGGAGCTTAAGAGAGAGGAATACCAGTCCGTCCCTGAGGTAAAGAAGCTCATAGACGAATTGAAATCCAGGATAAAGGGACTGGGCAACATCAATGTCAACGCCATCGAGGATTACAAAGAGGTATCGGAGCGCTACGAGTTTATGCGCACCCAGCATGAGGACCTGGTCACTGCCCAGGCCGAGCTGGAGAAAATCATCGAGGAACTGGATACCGGGATGCGGCGCCAGTTTGAAGAAAAGTTCGGTGAAATCCGGGCTGAATTCGACAAGGTCTTTAAGGAATTGTTCGGAGGCGGACGGGGCACACTGGAACTGATGGAGGACGAGGATATCCTGGAGGCAGGCATACAGATCATTGCCCAGCCCCCCGGTAAGAAGCTGCAGAATATGATGCAGCTCTCAGGCGGTGAAAAGGCCCTTACAGCCATTTCCCTGCTGTTTGCCATCCAGAACCTAAAGCCGTCCCCCTTCTGTCTTCTGGATGAGATTGAGGCGGCCCTGGATGATTCCAATGTGGACCGCTTCGCGGGATACCTTCACAAGCTGACCAGGAATACCCAGTTCATTGTCATCACCCACAGAAGAGGCACCATGGTCTCAGCGGACCGCCTCTACGGCATCACCATGCAGGAAAAGGGCGTATCCACGCTGGTCAGCGTGAACCTCATTGCGGATGACCTGGATAAATAGTGCAACTGGATAAATAGTGAAAGTTATGATATGATGATTCATATATATATTTATTGTATATAAGACCTAAATGTAAGACACAAAAAGGAGAATGATTTATGGCAGAGGGAAGGAAGGGCTTTTTCGGGCGCCTGGTAGAGGGCCTGGCCAAGACCCGCAGCAATATCGTGTCAGGGATAGACTCCATTTTCAGTGGTTTTTCCGCCATTGACGATGATTTCTATGAGGAGATAGAGGAGACCCTTATCATGGGAGATTTGGGAATCCAGACCACCATGTCCATTGTGGAGGATTTGCGCAAGAAGGTGAAGGAGCAGCATATCCGGGAACCGGAGGAGTGCAAGGAGCTTTTGATCAACAGCATCAAGGAGCAGATGGACTTAGGGGAAAACGCATACGAATTTGAGCACAGGAAGTCCGTGGTTCTGGTTATCGGCGTCAACGGAGTGGGCAAGACCACGTCTGTGGGCAAGCTGGCCGGACAGCTTAAGGACGACGGGCGCAGGGTCATACTGGCGGCTGCAGATACCTTCCGGGCGGCTGCCATTGAGCAGCTGACCGAATGGGCATCAAGGGCCGGCGTGGAGCTGATTGCGCAGCAGGAGGGATCCGACCCGGCGGCTGTTATCTACGACGCAGTGGCGGCAGCCAAGTCCAGGAAGGCGGACGTGCTTATCTGTGATACGGCCGGAAGGCTTCACAATAAAAAGAATCTGATGGAAGAGCTTAAGAAAATCAACCGCATCATTGACAAGGAGTATCCGGATGCCTACAGAGAGACTCTGGTGGTGTTAGACGGCACCACGGGACAGAATGCCCTGGCCCAGGCCCGCCAGTTCATGGAGGTGGCCGACATCACAGGCATTATCCTGACCAAGCTGGACGGCACAGCCAAAGGAGGCATTGCCGTGGCCATTCAGTCCGAACTGGGAATTCCTGTAAAATACATTGGAATCGGGGAGAAGATAGACGATTTGCAGAAATTCAATGCAGATGACTTTGTCAATGCCCTGTTCCATGTGCAGAAGCAGGCAGAGGAGAATCCATCTTGAATTTAATACATTGACGTGCTATAGTATAGGATAAAAGTAAGGGAAAGAAGGACCAAGATATGGAAGAACTGACACTGGAAAGATTTGAAGAGGCCTCCGAGCTTGTGAAAGATGTGACCACAGAGACAAAACTGGTATACAGTGAGTATTTCTCTGCCCAGACAGGAAACAAGGTATTTTTCAAGCCGGAGAACATGCAGTACACGGGCGCCTATAAGGTGAGGGGAGCCTACTATAAGATACACACCCTGACCGAGGAGGAGAAGTCCAAAGGACTGATTACTGCATCAGCCGGCAACCATGCCCAGGGCGTGGCCTACGCAGCCAAGCTGGCCGGCGTAAAGGCAACTGTTGTCATGCCCACCACCACGCCTCTTATGAAGGTGAACCGTACCAAGAGCTACGGCGCCGACGTGGTGCTGGAGGGGGATGTGTTCGATGAGGCCTGCGATCACGCCTATAAGCTGGCGGAGGAGTTCGGATATACCTTTGTACATCCTTTTGACGACCTGGACGTGGCTACGGGACAGGGCACCATTGCCATGGAAATCATCAAGGAGCTTCCCACGGTGGACTATATCCTGGTTCCCATCGGCGGAGGCGGTCTCTGTACCGGCGTTTCCACACTGGCCAAGCTTTTGAACCCGAAGATTAAGGTTATTGGCGTGGAGCCGGCAGGCGCCAACTGCATGCAGGTATCCCTTAAGGAGGGAAAGGTGGTGGGACTTCCCCAGGTGAACACCATTGCGGACGGCACGGCGGTGAAGCGTCCCGGCGAAAAGCTGTTCCCTTACATACAGGAAAATGTGGACAGCATCATCACCATCGAGGACAGCGAGCTGATTGTGGCTTTCCTTGACATGGTAGAAAACCACAAGATGGTTGTGGAGAATTCCGGCCTTCTGACCGTGGCGGCCTTAAAGCATCTGAACGTACAGAAAAAGAAGATTGTATCTATCTTAAGCGGCGGCAATATGGACGTCATCACCATGTCCTCCATTGTGCAGCACGGCCTGATTGAGAGGGACCGTGTGTTTACCGTGTCCGTGCTGCTTCCTGACAAGCCGGGAGAGCTGGCCAGGGTATCCGCCCTTCTTGCAAAGGAGCAGGGCAATATCATCAAGCTGGAGCACAACCAGTTCATCAGCATCAACCGAAATGCTGCCGTGGAGCTGCGCATCACCATGGAGGCGTTCGGCACAGAACATAAGAATCAGATTGTATCTGCCCTTACCAGCGCGGGCTACCGTCCCAAGCTTGTAAAATTCAAGGGCACCTACAGTGAGATGTAGGCATCAGGCCAGAAGGATACAGGGGGAAACGTTATGCAGCCGGAAGAACATACGGTTACTCATACCATTAACCGTTACCGGAGTTTTCGTTATGAGTTGATTTTAGAGGGGGTAGTGGTGGGAGCCCTGGCAGGCGCCGTGGTGGTGGCCTTCCGCTATCTCATCGGTTCCGCGGATATACTGCTGAACATGATACTGGACTATGGTAAGAGCCATACCTGGTTTGTGCCGGTATGGATTCTGATTCTGGCCGTTGCCGCGTGTGTGGTGTCCCTTCTCCTTAAATGGGATTCCCTAATATCAGGCAGCGGCATTCCCCAGATTGAAGGAGAAATCATCGGGGAAATTGACGAAAAATGGTGGCGTGTGCTGCTTGCCAAGCTGGGCGGGGGCATTATATCCCTGGGATGCGGATTGTCCCTGGGACGCGAGGGCCCCAGCATTCAGCTGGGAGCCATGACAGCAAAGGGGTTCTCAAGAGCCGCCAAGCGTGTGAAAACAGAGGAAAAACTTCTGATTACCTGCGGAGCCAGCGCCGGATTGTCGGCCGCCTTTAATGCGCCCATTGCAGGCATACTGTTTTCTTTGGAGGAGGTACATAAGCACTTTTCACCGGAGCTTCTCCTTTCCTCCATGGCGGCATCCATTACTTCGGATTTTGTATCCAGGAATGTATTCGGCCTTACGCCGGTATTTTCCTTTCACATCACCCATATGATGCCCCTTGGCACCTACGGACATGTGCTGGTTCTGGGTGTGCTCATGGGAGCCATGGGCGTGGTTTATAATACCACCCTGTCTAAAACCCAGGACTTGTACGGAAAAATCCCCTGGGGCACGGTGAAGCTTCTGATCCCCTTTCTGCTGGCAGGTGTGTTTGGGTTTACATACCGCAGCGTGCTGGGCGGAGGCCATGCCCTGGTGGAGGAGCTGTCCACGGGTGAGATGGCGCTTGGGGCGCTGTGTCTGCTGCTGGTGGTCAAATTCACCTTCAGCATGATAAGCTTCGGATCCGGAGCTCCGGGAGGCATCTTCCTGCCCCTGCTGGTGATGGGGGCCATCATAGGAAGCATATATTACAATGCGGCCCTTCTTGTCAGCCCCTCTCTGAGCGGCCTGGTGGGGAATTTCATTATCCTGGGCATGGCGGGCTATTTCTCCGCCATTGTGCGGGCACCGATTACAGGCATCATACTGATTAGTGAGATGACAGGATCTTTTTCTCATCTGCTGACCTTGTCCATGGTATCACTGGCAGCCTATCTGGTTCCGGATATGGTTCACTGCGCACCGGTGTACGACCAGCTTCTGCACCGCCTTCTGGCAAAGCAGAACCCGGACAAAAAGGTCACGCTCACAGGGGAAAAGGTGCTGGTGGAAGGTATGATTTACCACGGAAGCGCAGCTGAGGGAAAGAAGGTTTCAGCCATCGCCTGGCCAAGGACCTCTCTGGTGGTATCCCTTATGCGCGGGGAGGCCGAGTTTGTGCCCAGAGGAGATACCGTGCTCAGGGCAGGTGACAAGATAGTGGTGCTGTGCGACGAGACTTCACAGGGGCAGCTTCACAAGGCGCTGCAGGAATATTGTGAGACGGTGGCTCCCATGCAGAAAGGGCAGTGACCTGTGCATGGACGGATGGAAGGAGGAATTACATGAATCGAATCAAAAGGTTTATGGGCAGAAAGGGTATTCTGCTGGCAATAGCGCTTACGGCCCTGCTGGCCGCAGGATGCGGGAGCAAAAAGGAGCCTGCTAAGACGTCTGAGGCAGAGACATCCGCTCCGGCAGAAACAGCAACAGAGCCGGAAGCCGGGAACCAGGAACTGCCCAATCCCATGGTGGAGGTAGAGGATGTCCTGGCCTTTGAGGCCATTGGCGTCCATATGGTGCTGCCGGAGGGGGCTGAGGATACCAGCTTTTTCATTATCAACCAGGAGGTAGCGGATGCCCAGTTCACTTTGGACGGTGTGGCATACACCTACAGGGCCTCGGATACGGCAGAGGACTTTGCGGGAATTTTCGAGCGATTTAAGGATGAGGCTATTGCACAGAACTATGATTACGGTGAAACCAGCCTGGAGGTCCTGATTAAGACCACGGACAGCGGCGGCCGCCTGGCTTCATGGGAGTGGGGAAGCACCAAGTACACACTCTATACGGCAGCCCAGGTGGACGATGAAACCATCACGGATCTGACCATGAACCTGGTGGAGCTGAGCCAGTATGAAAAGTAGTTTAAAAGAGGATAGCATATGCTGGAGTTAAGGGATTTTATGCCGGTTAATTTCCTGAAAAAGGAGAAGTTTACAGGAAGCCACAACGGCATGCGTTTTCGTATGGAGAAGCTGGATTTGGAAGGTGAGGACGGCCCCCGCCTGGGTGTTACCATTTGGCCTGAGCCCTATGGCTATGATGCTACTCCGGAAGAAGAAAAGGAACAGCAAATCCTGTCCTTTGACGCGGACGGCATTGCAAAGGGAGTGGACTGGCTGAACGAGCAGATTGAAGGCCAGAAAGCCAGATGGAAGGCTGTGAGCCGGGGTTAAAAATAAATCTGATTAGTCATTGACTTTTCGCAAAGTGTAAACTATAATAAGCCACATAAAGAAAAGCGCCGGTGCTTAGACATCCGGCGCTTTCTCTATTTTCTGCGCAGATAACAGATACACAAAGAGGTGTATTGCCGCAGCCAGGTACCGGGCGGGCAATGCACCTCTTTTTGCGTATTCCCCCATGAATGCGCATCCCCAACAAAAATAAAACCTCAAGGAGGAATGTATGATGGAATTTTCAGCGGTAAACACAATTTGGGTCCTGTTAGGCGCGGCCCTGGTTTTCTTCATGCAGGCAGGCTTTGCCATGGTGGAAACCGGCTTTACAAGAGCGAAGAACGCAGGCAACATTATCATGAAGAACCTGATGGATTTTGCCATTGGTACCCCTTTGTTCTGGCTTACAGGCTTCGGCATCATGTTCGGAGGAGCGGGGGCTTTTATTGGAGGATTTGATCCGCTGGTGCGGGGAGATTATTCCGGAATCCTTCCGGCCGGTGTTCCCCTTCCCGCCTATCTGATTTTCCAGACTGTGTTCTGTGCCACGGCAGCAACCATCGTATCAGGTGCCATGGCGGAGCGCACCAAATTTATTTCTTACTGTATCTACAGCGCTGTTATCAGCGCAGTGGTTTATCCTGTGTCGGGACACTGGATTTGGGGCGGCGGTTGGCTGGCCCGGATGGGATTTCACGATTTCGCGGGCTCCACAGCCGTTCATATGTGCGGCGGGGCTGCGGCCCTGATTGGAGCCAGGGTACTGGGACCGCGTATGGGAAAGTACACTGAGGACGGAAAGCCAAACGCGATTCTGGGCCACAGCCTTACCCTTGGCGCCCTTGGCGTGTTCATCCTGTGGTTCTGCTGGTTCGGTTTTAACGGATGCTCCACCGTAGCCATGGACAGTGACGCGGCCGTATATTCTGCCGGCAATATCTTTGTAACCACCAACCTGGCGGCTGCCACAGCCACCGTAGCCACCATGATTATCACCTGGCTGCGCTATAGAAAGCCGGACATCTCCATGACATTGAACGGTTCCCTGGCCGGTCTGGTGGCAATCACAGCCGGCTGTGATATGGTCAGCCCGGCGGGCGCGTTTTTTATCGGACTCATAGCAGCCTTTGTGGTGGTATTCGGCATTGAATTCATTGATAAGGTGTGTAAGATAGACGATCCGGTAGGTGCCATCGGGGTCCATGGCATGTGCGGGGCCGCAGGCACCCTTCTCACCGGCGTCTTTGCGGTGGATGGAGGCCTTGCATACGGAGGCGGTTTCTCCTTCCTGGGAATACAGCTTTTAGGTGTTGTTTCCGTTATCCTTTGGGTAAGCGTGACCATGATTATCACCTTTCGTGTGCTGAAGCATACCATTGGTCTCAGGGCCAGTGAAGAGGAGGAGACAAAGGGACTGGATGTAACGGAACACAATCTGGCCAGCTCCTATGCGGATTTCATGCCAATGGTATTTATGGGAAAAGCAAAGGAAGGAGCAGCAGATACAGGTGTCCCTGTTGAAAAGGCAGTTCCGGTGGAGCATTACCCTTCGGCAAAGCCGGTATCCGCTAGTGTCAAGCTGTCCAAGGTGGTGGTGATATTCAACCAGTCCAGGTTCACCGCCCTTAAGGATGCGCTGACGGAGCTGGGAGTTACCGGTATGACCATCACGCAGGTCATGGGCTGCGGAACGCAAAAAGGCCATGTAAATTACTACCGCGGCATAAAGGTGGAGGAAGCAGCCCTTCTTCCGAAGATGAAGCTGGAAGTGGTGGTGAGTAAGGTACCGGTGGAGGATGTATTAGAGACAGCCAGGAAAGCTCTTTACACAGGCAATATCGGAGACGGGAAGATTTTTGTGTACGAAGTGGAAAATGTAGTGAAGGTCCGTACCGGAGAGCAGGGGTATGACGCGCTCCAGGGAGAGTAAAAGAACAGAAATTATAATCTGAGATGAAATAGTAGATAAATATGGCATTGAATATGAATTATGGTATTCAATGCTATATTTTTTATGTGCCTTCTGCTATAATATAACAAAATCAGGTGCGGATACAGGGGGAACAGGAATGAAGGGAAAGGGCAGCAGGTGCAGCATCCGAAATGTGGTTACGTTTGCAGGAGCTTTTATTGCCTGGATTATCGGTTCAGGCTTTGCTACAGGTCAGGAGATACTTCAGTTCTTTACCAGTTACGGATACTACAGTTATGGTGTGGTGCTGCTGAATCTCCTTGGCTTTTTATTTTTGGGCCAGGTATTGCTTACCACAGGATATGCCCACAGGGAAGAGGTGAATTTTAATCACTTCACTTTTTTCTGCGGAAAAAATGTGGGAAGGTTTTATTCATGGCTGATTCCAGTCACGCTGCTCATGATTATGGCTGTACTGATTTCAGGAGCAGGGGCCACGATTTCAGAGTATTACGGAATAAACAGATATCTGGGTTCCATGATAATGGCGGTCATGGTCCTGTGTGCGTATCTGACCGGATTTGAAAAAATGGTACGTATTGTATCCACCATCGGTCCTGTCATAATCGCGTTCACCCTTATGGTGGGGTTAGCAACCGTAATCCGCGGCGCCGCAAATCTCTCCCATATCCGCCAGTATGAGACTGTGCTGGGGGCGTCACGGTCAGCGCCTAACTGGCTTATCAGCTCTGTCCTTTACATATCCCTGAACTTTCTCAGCGGCAGCACCTATTTTACGGCTCTGGGGATGACGGCCCGCAGCAGGAAGGAAGCCAAATGGGGGGCTGTATGGGGCGCCTTAACTATGATACTGGCCATTGCCATCATGAATACCGCCATCCTGCTTCACTCAAAGGATGCCGCGTCCCTGGCGGTTCCCACTCTGTATCTGGCCAGACATATTTCCAATGTGCTGGGCGCTGTTTTTTCCGTTGTCCTTGTCCTGGGTATGTTTTCCTCCTGCTCCACCATGATGTGGACGGTCTGCAGCCGTTTCTCATTCTCTGCGCCCGGCAGAAACAGGATGGCCGCAGCGGCGGTGACTGTATTTGCGTTCCTGCTGGGAATGCTTCCATTCAGCCGCTTAATCAATGTATTTTATCCCTTTGTGGGATATATGGGACTGATCTATATAGGATGCGTGGCCTGTAAAGGGCTGCGGCCGCTAAAAACATACAAGAAGGGGAACGGGGATGGGAAGATTTCTGAAACATGAGTTGTCAGGCTGGAAGGCCTGGGAGATTATATGGCTGGCAGCTGCCTGCACCATCATCACGGCCCTGTCCATACACTGGGGTGACGACGTTCTGGGCATTACCATGGCCCTCACCGGTGTGATCTGCGTCATACTGACCGGAAAGGGCAAGATGAGCTGCTATCTGTTCGGACTGGTGAATACAGTTCTCTATGCCTGGATTGCATTTGGGGCCAGATATTACGGAGAAGTCATGCTGAATGCCTGCTACTATGTCCCTATGCAGTTTGTGGGATGGTTCATGTGGAAAAAACACATGGACGGTAAGACAAAGGAAGTGGAGAAAACCAGGCTTACCGTTTCAAGACAGATACTACTTCTGGTTTTGTCCGCTGTCTCCATCTGCGGCTACGGGCTGGTATTGAAACGATTAGGCGGAAACCTCCCCTTTATCGACAGCATGAGCACCTGCCTGTCTGTGCTGGCCATGCTTCTCAGCGTCAGGCGCCTTATGGAGCAATGGATAGTATGGATTGTGGTGGATGTGGTGACTGTATTCATGTGGTTTGCGGATTATCAGAAGGGCGGGACCGATATCGCCACCTTACTGATGTGGTGCATCTATCTGTTAAACGCCATGTTTATGTTTGTAAAATGGTTCAGGGAAAGCGGGGAACATGTCAATGAAGTATAAGACGGGAATGTTCGGGGGATCCTTTGACCCCCTGCACACAGGACATATCCACGATATCATCCGGGCAGCCGCCATGTGCAGGGAGCTCTATGTGGTTATCAGCTGGTGCCGGGGACGGGAGTCCACCTCAAAGGAGATGCGCTACCGGTGGATTTTAAACAGTACCAGACATCTTCCCAATGTAATGATACGGATGGTGGAGGACCAGGCCCTTACCAAGGAGGAATATGATACACCGGGGTACTGGGAACAGGGAGCCAGGGATATAAAGGCAGTCATAGGAAAGCCTATTGACGCTGTGTTCTGCGGGACAGATTATCTGGGAACAGGCCGGTTCGAGGCTCTGTACGGACCTGAGAGCCAGGTGATTTACTTTGACCGGAGCGAGGTGCCGGTGTGCTCCACGGACATCCGCGCCTGGGCGCTGGGACACTGGGATTACATTCCCTCTGTGTGCCGGGATTACTATGCCCGGCGTGTGCTGGTTCTGGGGAGCGAGAGCACGGGAAAGAGCACCCTGGTCCGGAATCTGGCCCTGGCCTATAATACCAACTATGTCAGTGAGGCCGGCAGGGATACCTGCGATTATGCGGGTGGGGAAGATCTGATGATAGCGGAGGATCTGTACGAAAACCTGCTGCGCCAGAAAATCAATGTGATGGAGGCTGCCAAACACAGCAACCGAATCCTGTTTGTGGACACAGACGCTGTAACCACCTTGTTTTACAGTCATTTTCTTTTAGGAGATAAGCAAAAGGAGTTAACGGTGTGTACGAAGCTGGCTGAAGCCATTCATGAGACAGACCGCTGGGATCTTGTGCTGTTTCTGGAACCGGATGTGGAATTTATCCAGGACGGGACACGCAATGAAAAGATACGGCAGGACAGGGAGGGATGCAGCCTTCGGATTAAAGAACTGTTAGACCGGTACAGGGTGGAGTACCACTGTATCGAAGGCACATATCTGGAGCGTTTCAACCGTGCAAAGGAACTGATACAGGAACAAATCGGACTGGTCACAGTGTGGTGACATCAGGGAGAGGAATGCAAAAATGCATGAAGTAAAAGCCAAATCCATATTGTCGGCCAGGAATGGGATGAATCTCTACCGGGGGTGCAGCCACGGATGCATTTACTGTGATTCCAGAAGCACCTGCTACGGCATGGACCATGCATTTGAGGACATTGAGGTAAAGATAAACGGCCCGGAGCTGCTGGAGCAGGCCTTAAGACGCAGGAGAAAGCGGTGTATGATTGGCACAGGGGCCATGTGCGACCCATATATGCCGGCGGAACGCAGCCTGGGGCTTACCAGGAAATGTCTGGAAATCATTGAACATTATGGGTTCGGAGTCTCTATATTGACGAAATCAGACCTGATTCTGCGGGATCTGGACCTGCTTAAGCGAATCAACCAAAAGACAAGGTGCGTGGTCCAGATGACCCTGACCACCTGCGATGAAGACCAGTGCAGGATAATTGAACCCCATGTATGCACCACCAGCCGCAGGGCCCAGGTGCTGGAGATCATGCGGGATGAGGGGATTCCCGCCATTATCTGGATGTGTCCCATCCTTCCCTTCATCAACGACACCGAGGAAAACATTCAGGGTATCATCGAGTACGGGGAGAGGGCCAGGGTCCACGGCATCCTGGCCTTTGACATTGGAGTGACCTTAAGGGATGGAGACAGACAATATTTTTACAGCAGGCTGGATGAACATTATCCGGGCCTGAAAAAACAGTACATGGATATGTACGGAAATGCCTATGAGGTGGGAAGCCCCCGCAAAAAAGAGCTTATGGCGTTTTTTAAGCGCCTTTGCAGAGAACGGCAGATGGAAACTGATATCAATAAGCTCTTTGCCTATCTTCAGAAATTCGAGGACAAGGGAGCGGGAGAGCAGCTGAGCTTCATGGACCTTATATAGAGCCTGCCTGTGATACTAGGAGTACCTGTGAAACCGGGGCTGCCTGTCAGCTTCTCCAATACAGGCAGTTTTCTTCTATGAAAGCCTCCATTTCACCCATATCCTTAAGCCAGGACAGGTAGGAACGTATCGTACTTCCCACCAGCACATGCTGCTGGAAGGTCATGACCAGCCCATAGTGGTCAAAGACTTCCTTAAGAAGTGTTTCAAAGGTCCTGGGGACGCGGCACAGCTCCAGAAGCAGTTCCTTTATCTCCATGACGCAGTCCCTGTTATAGGAAGCCAGGGCTGCCACGTTGTAAGAGACTTCCGCGTGGGCCGGTACAAACAGGTTTGCCTTCATGGATGCCACCTTATCCAAGGTTTCCAGATAGGCTGCCACATCGTAGATAAAGGAGACCCTGTATTTTTCCAGAGTGGCGCGGCTGCTGAGACAGTCGGCCAGGAACACGGTGTCATCCGGGGTGCGAATGCCTATCATCTGGAAAAAATGGCCGGGAAGGGGAATCAGTTCCAGGTCTTTTAGCAGCTGGTCCTCTGACAGCCGGGACACATCGCTGACATCGCTTTCCTGTGCCATCAGGAACTTATGGCGCAGGTCTTTAAACGGATAGCCGCCGTAGAGAAAGGCCGGTTCCAGTATGGGATGTCTGGTAAACGCAGCTTCCATGCTGCTGGCATAAATCCTGCATCCGGTCTGCTGCATCAGATATTTATTGCCGCCGATGTGGTCCGCATTGGAATGGGTGTTGATGATGGCGTGGAGCGACCATTCCTCCCGTTCTAGAATCTGGCGCACCTTGCGTCCGGCATCCTTATCATTGCCGCTGTCAATCAGACAGACTTTCTCATCATCAATGAGATACACACCTATTTTGACCGGACTGTTAATATAGAAACTTCTGGGACCGGCCTGAATCAATTCATACATGGGATTTCCCTTCCTTTCACAATTTAAATTATTACTATGATACCACAGGAACAAATTAAAGGGAAGGAAGAAAATATAAGATCACAGAAACGTCAATGAAAAACCGTGCTTGAATTTTCTGTCAATTCCTGTATAATGATTCAGAGAAAAACATGCTGACATCCGGTGCGGCCGGAAGGCAGTAAAATGACAGGAGGAAAGATACGTGCTTTTAAATGGAATAAGAGGTTTCTGCATGGCTCTGGCGGACAGCGTTCCGGGGGTATCCGGAGGAACCATTGCTTTTTTACTGGGTTTTTATGATACATTTATTGAATCCCTGAACGACCTTATGGGCCGGGACAACGGCAGAAGGAAGGCTGCCTTTTTGTTTCTGGTAAAGCTGGGAGTGGGATGGGTCATCGGCTTCTGCATGTCGGTTCTGATTCTGTCCAGCCTTTTTGAGGTTCACATCTACCGGATCAGCTCCCTGTTTCTTGGACTGACTTTATTCGCCATTCCCATGGTGATCCGTGAGGAAAAAGAAGTTCTTAAAGACAGGTACGGAAATATTGTATTCACCCTTATAGGAGTTCTGCTGGTATTTTGCATCACCTATTTTAATCCCTCCGGCGGCGAGGGGATCAGTGTATCGGTGGAGCATCTGTCACTGGGGCTGGTGGTGTATGTATTCTTCACAGCCATGATTGCCATTACGGCCATGGTGCTGCCGGGCATCTCAGGTTCCACACTTCTTCTCATATTCGGGCTCTATGTGCCCATCATAGGTGCTGTGAAGGAATTCCTGCACATGAATATGGACTATTTCCCCATCCTGATGGTATTTGGTCTGGGCGTCGTCACAGGGATTGTGGGAATCATTAAAATCATCAAGATGTGCCTGGAGCGGTACCGTTCCCAGACCATTTACACCATCATCGGCCTGATGACGGGTTCCCTCTATGCCATCACCATGGGGCCAACCACCCTGGATGTGCCCAGAGCGCCCATGAGTCCGTCCACCTTCAGCATTCTGTTTTTCTTACTGGGCGGTGTGATACTGGCAGGGCTGGAGCTTTTGAAGGCGCGTCTGGACTGATTTGTGCTTTTTTAATATTGTTCTATTAACCTGCTCCTGATCTATGAAACCATTATGAACTTCCTTAACCGGCAGACAGGCCTTTCGGCCTTCTGCCTTTTTTGCGCTATAAAGGTTATGGAAGTATACCGTGACGCATATGTCAGGCTGGAAGACATATTCCGGAAGTTGAAAGAAATCAATGCTTAATTTAAGCCGAACTACTGGAATCCTCCATAGTTGCATGTTATAATCAATATATTGTTAGAACAAACAAATTATAACCTGTGGGTGATGGGATGAAGAAGTTGGCGGCGGCTAAATACAGGATTTTCCTGATTGTGTCATCATTCCTTCTGTGCCTTTTTTTAGCTTTGCCTGTGCAGGCAGCGGAGAAGGTGCGGGTAGGCTGTGTGGATATCGGGGATTTCATCCAGATAGACCAGGACGGCTATGCAATAGGATATGGGGCGGATTATCTGAATAAAATAGCAGAATATACGGGATGGGAATATGAGTATATCCAGGCGCCCTGGGGGGAGTGCCTGGATATGCTGCGCAGAGGGGAACTGGATTTACTGCTCCCTGCTGAATACAGCGAGGAGCGGGCAGAGGATTTCCTTTTCAGCAGCTACGAGTGCTGTTTTGATTTTGCCGCCCTGGTTGGGCGCAAGTCGGACGAACGTCTGTATTATGATGATTACCACGGGTTCCAGGGAATACGGGTAGGCATGATTAAGGGTAACTTCCTGAATGATTTATTTGACGAATATGCAGAGAATCATGGATTTTCCTATGAAGCCGTATACTATGATACCGGCACCCAGATACTGGAGGCCCTGGAGCGTGAGGATGTGGATGCCATTATCAACGGCAATATGGAATATAACATGAACCAGAAGCTTCTGGCCAAGATTGACTATATGCCGGCTTACTTCATCACGTCGGTGGATAAGCCCGGGCTGATGGTGCGGCTGAACAAGGCATTGAAGCAGATTTTCATAGATAATCCCTATTACTCGGCAGGACTTTATGAAAAATATTACCATGAGATGGACCGGCAGTTTGCAGAGTTTACCCGGGAGGAGAGCCAGTTTGTGAAACAGAACGGGCCGGTATCAGTGCTGGTGGCCCGGTCCGACTATCCTTTTGAATGGTATGACGAGAAGGAAAAAACATGCAAGGGCGCTTACGTGGACTATATGAGGCACCTTTCCAAGGTGAGCGGATTGAACTTTGAGTTCATTCCACTGGAACCGGAAGAGGCTTCAGCAGATAAATTGTTCCGAGAAAATGCCCAGATTCGTTTAAGTGTATTTAAGCAGAAAAGAAGCGGAATGTCCGGCAGTCTTAAATATACCATCCCCTACTATAACTGCAGTTTTAGCCTGGTAGGTAAAAAGGATGAGCCTCTGAATCTTTCCTCCTACCAGCGGATTGCAATGGTAGAAAAAGTGGACGGCCTGCAGGAGGTATTGGAAGACAAGTATCCCAAATGGGAGATTGTTACCTATGATACCCCTAAAGACTGTCTCACAGCGGTGGAAAACGGAAATGCCGACTGTGCCATGGTATCCTCCATCAAGCTGTCGGCGGACCGGAATCTTCTGGGCATGAATCTTGTGGTGGTGGACGGCAGTACGGCTGTTTCACCTGTTTACATAGGAGTCTCGGAAAGTGCCAATCCCCTGCTGGCCCAGGTCCTCTCCAAATCCATTGCAAAGGCGGGAGAGGGGGCTATGGATGAGGCTGTGTATGCAACCCTGCTTTCAGGCAAGGAAAACAAGGACTTCAGCTACTTCATACAGACTTATCCCTTATATTTTGCCTTTGGGGTTATAGCGGTTTCACTGCTGGGAGTGGGAATCCTGTTCATGCGTTACGATGCCCGCCATCAGAAACTGCAGAATCTGATTCTCCAGAAGAAGAATGAGGAGCTGAAGGCTGCTATTGCCATGCAGACCCTGCTTAGGCGCAAGGCACAGACTGATGCCCTGACCGGATTGAAAAACAAAAGCACCACGGAGGAGCTGTGCCGCGCCTGTCTGGAACATGCACAAGGGGACATATGTGCCCTGTTTATCCTGGACCTGGATGACTTTAAACACATCAATGACGAGAGGGGGCATCAGGCTGGTGATGTGGTACTCAGGGCCTTTGGTGATACCATACACAAATGTGTGCGCCAGGATGATGTGGCCGGCCGAATTGGCGGGGACGAGTTCATGCTGTTCATGGGCGGGATTAAAGATGCGGACCAGCTGACACGGTTTGCGGACCGTGTCTATAGGGCTTTAAAGGATAACCCTGATTTCAATGCCACCTGCAGCATGGGCATTGCAGTGGGCAGGACCGGCGATATATCCTATGAGGAGATGTTTGGGATGGCTGACCACGCTTTGTATCAAGCAAAGGCAAACGGAAAGAATAAATACCATATTGAATATATTCCGGGGGAGGCAGCGGAAGACGGGAATTCTGAATCTTCTGAGCCTGCAAAATCTTCCGGGGATATATTGTAACAACGTATGTATCCCTATAAAGACAGCATCAGAACCGGAATGGCTGCCAGGGACATGATGGCGGTGGTGACAATACAGCGCATAATCCTCATGGCCCCGCATTTGGCAGCCAGAAGGCCGCCGTTGCCAATGTTATGAGGCGTACCGTGACGTCTCCTGTATTGGCAATGGTTGTGTCTATAAATCCGGAACCGGAAATCCGGACATCCAGCGGACAATGCCCAGGTATACGATGATGATACAGGGATTCAGAAGGATGCTCTTTTTTACCTCCAGTGATGTATAAAATAATGGCACTGCTTCCAGGATATGCCATTTAAAGTATACCGCAATTCCCACTGCATGGCTGATTCGTTTCTCAACGAGATACAATTAGTAATTTTAATTCATTGACAGCGGCCCTTTATTAAAATATAATCATGGGTAGGCTGTTTTATTTTGATAAAAAAGAAGAGGTAATTATGCGTCGTATATCCTACATAATCACAAGTCTAATCATGGTCTTTTCAATGGCCACCATCACCGCCTTCGCAAAACCGGACTGGCCCATAGACACAGGGATTCAGTCAGAGGCCGGCATTGTCATGGATATGGATTCCGGGGCCGTGCTGTTTGCCCAGAACATACATGAGCAGAAGATTCCGGCCAGCATCACCAAGCTGCTGACAGCCCTTGTGGTCATTGAAAATACCAATGACCTGGACGCGCCGGTCACATTTTCCCATGACGCCATATACAATGTGGAATCCGGGGCCGGCAACAAGTTCAACCTGGAGGAAGGGGATGTATTAAGCGTCCGCCAGTGTCTCTACGCCATGCTCCTCCAGTCGTCCAACCAGTCGGCCAATGCTCTGGCAGAGTATGTGGCGGGAAGCAGACAGGCTTTTGTGGATATGATGAACCAGCGGATTGCGGAGCTTGGCTGTAATGAAAGCCATTTTGCCAATCCATCCGGTTTGAACGACGACACCCAGCGCACCACGGCCTACGACATGGCCATCATAGCCAGGGCCTGCTTCCAGAACCCCACTGTGCTGGAGATTGCCTCAGCCAGAACTTCTACTATACCAGCCACTGCCAACAACCCCAATGGGCGGACTTTTTCCATTGAGCATAAAATGCTGCTGTCGGATGATTCCAACTATTATCCCGATGCCATTGCAGGTAAGACCGGCTGGACATCCCAGGCAGGACAGACCCTTGTCACCTATGCCAGACGGGAGGGCAGAGGCCAGATAGCAGTTACCCTTAAGAGTACCCAGAAAACCCATTATTCAGATACAAAGACCATTCTGGATTTCTGCTTTGCAAAATTCAAGAATGTGAACATAGCTGACAATGAAATCGAATATGTCACAGGAGACACGCCTGTAACCATTGCCGGGGAGACATATGATCCATCGGAACTATCCATTGAAAGCGGGGCGGTTATCACCATACCTAATGACGCGCAGTTTACAGATGCGGACAAGGCGCTGGAGACGGATTTGCCTGAGGACCATCCCCAGGAGGCCGTGGCCAGGCTGGTCTACACCTATAATGAGCGGAGAGTTGGAGATGCATGGATTTACAGCTCCAGGGTCCAGGCTGTTAACGCAACTCCCTCCGGGCCTGGTGAGGATACGCCCCAGGAAAGCCAGCCCGAAAAGGACGGACAGGACGGAAAAACCGGCCTTAAGCTTCCAAGGGCAGCGCTCATAGGCGGCGGGGCTGTCCTGGTCTTGGCGCTGATTGCCGGCGGCGGAGTATTCTGGTTTAAAAGACGGCAGGCAGCGGAGCGGGAACGCCAGCGTATCCTCAGGGAAAAGCGCAGACAGCGTCTGGCGGACATAGGTTATACGGAAGAGGATTTTGAACGTCTGTTAGATGAACGAAGAAAGCAGCATGACATGCGCTGATTTTCTTCATGTTGCAGATAAAAATAGCAGGAAAGAGACGCAGACAGGAGGTTTTGTGAATGGCTGTCTGCGTCTTTTTCGGTACGTTCGCCCGGACGGCTCTGTCCGGGGATAGAATGGGAGGAGCGAACTTCATGGCATATTTTCCGTTTTTTGCAGATATTGAGGGAATGAGATGGCTGATTGCGGGCGGTGGAAGCGTGGCCCTGAGAAAGGTGCATGATCTGCTTCCCTATGGAGCGGTCATCGAGGTAGTATCCCCGGACATGTCCCCTGGCCTGGATGAGATGGCGCAAGACATCGCATACACGGACACTCTCAAGCTGACCAGAAGAGAGTTCGAGGACAGGGACCTGGATAGAGCCGACTTTGTCATTGCGGCCACGTCTGAGCCTGGCCTTAACAGCAGAATATCCGTACTGTGCAGGTCAAAAAGGATTCCTGTAAATGTGGTGGATGTAAAGGAGGAATGCTCCTTTATCTTCCCGTCCATTGTACGGGACGGACCTGTGGTGGTGGGAATTTCCACCGGCGGCATGAGCCCTGTCATAGCCAGGTACCTGAAGGCCAGAATCCGGTCCGTAATGCCGGACAGCCTGGGAGAGCTGGCAACCCGGCTGGGAGCTTACAGAGAGACGGTCAAAGACCTGTTCCCTGACTCGCCCAGGGTCCGTTCAGCCTTGTTTTACGAGCTGGCGGAGGAAGGACTCAGCCATAACGGCTGTCTCACACGGGAACAGGCGCAAATTATAATAAACAGAAAGCTGGAACAGGAACATGAATGATATCATCCGCATTGGAACAAGAAAAAGCGCACTGGCGCTGATTCAGACACAGCTTGTAGCTGATGAATTAAGGCAGGTCTGTCCTGGCATACAGGTGGAAATCGTAACAAAGGATACCCTGGGGGACCGGATACTGGACAAGCCCTTACAGGAATTCGGGGGCAAGGGTGTCTTTGTATCTGAGTTTGAGCAGGCCATACAGGAAGGCGTCATAGACCTTGCGGTCCACAGCGCCAAGGACCTTCCCATGGAGCTGGCCCAAGGACTGACCATTGCAGCGGTATCCGGGCGGGAAGACCCAAGGGATGTGCTGGTCACCATGAGAGGCCATAGGATCCGGCCGGAGAGCGTGGTCCGTATCGGCACCTCCAGTCCAAGGCGGCAGCTTCAGGCCCGGTTGATGTGCAAAACACTGTGGCCGGAGGCTGCCGGGGCAGAATGCAGCACTCTCAGGGGAAATGTTCACACCCGGCTCAGGAAACTGGAAGAGGAGAATTTTGACGGTATCATCCTGGCGGCTGCCGGATTAAAAAGGCTGGGACTGCTGGAACAGGATACCTACGAATATACGTTTCTGGCTCCGGAAGAATTCATACCGGCAGGAGGCCAGGGACTGATGGCGGTGGAGGCAAAAGCAGGAACCGCGGCCCACAGTCTCGCCCAGGCCATGGACCATGCCCAGGGACGGCTGTGCCTGGATCTGGAGAGAAGCGTCCTTAAACAGCTGGATGCGGGATGTCATGAGCCCATCGGCATCTACTCTGTCCTTCAAAACGGGCAGTTGGAGGTATGGGGCATCAGCAGCCCCAGGGAAGAGGTAAAGCGGATTCACCTGACCGGCGGTACATCCCGGAGGGATATAGAAAAACTGGCGTCAGAAGCATGGAAAGGATTGATGTGATATGGAGAATAAGGGAATGGTATATCTGGTGGGCGCAGGTCCGGGGGACCCGGCCCTGATGACCCTGAAAGGCCAGGCGCT
Organism: Enterocloster sp. 210928-DFI.2.20; assembly: GCF_020554465.1. Taxonomy (NCBI): domain Bacteria; kingdom Bacillati; phylum Bacillota; class Clostridia; order Lachnospirales; family Lachnospiraceae; genus Enterocloster; species Enterocloster sp. 210928-DFI.2.20. Next base: position 6,552 of record NZ_JAJCHK010000025.1, on the reverse strand, counting down.
TCTTAGTTCCTGCGGCGCCCTTGTCTATGATCATCTGGCATCCAGACAATTCCTGGAATGGGTGCCCTCCGCCTGCCGTAAAATCTATGTGGGCAAACAGGCCGGACATCACTCCATGAAACAGGATGAGATAAACGCCGTTCTGGTGGAACTGGCTCTTTCAGGGCTTACGGTGGTCCGGCTAAAGGGTGGGGATCCCTTTGTGTTCGGGCGGGGCGGCGAGGAAATCCAGGCACTGGAGGCCCACGGGATTCCCTACGAAACCGTTCCTGGCGTAACATCCGCCATAGCGGTCCCGGAATGCGCCGGGATTCCCGTAACCCACCGCGGGGTAAGCAGAAGCTTCCATGTGATTACAGGCCACACCCGGGACGGAGAGGATTGTCTCCCTCCTGAGTTTGAAACATACGGTTCCCTGCCGGGTACCCTGGTATTCTTAATGGGCCTGGGACAGCTTCCGGCCATTACAGCCAGGCTGATTGAGGGAGGAATGGCTCCGGACACACCTGCGGCTGTCATTGAAAACGGCACCCTGCCGGACCAGAGGGCAGTCCGGGCGCCGCTTTCCGGGATTCACGCCAAGGTAATGGAGGCGGGGATCGGCACTCCGGCCATTATTGTTGTGGGCGAAACAGCCTCCTTTGATATGAAATGCGATTTGAAATGCCGTTCTTTTGGTCCCCTGGCCGGATACAGAATCGGTATGGTTGGCACACGGCATTTTACAGACAGTCTTGGACATACCCTTAAACAGGAGGGAGCGGTTGTCTCACCAATCCTGGAGATGAAAGTGATATCCCATACAAAATGCCCTGCCATGCAGGAAGCCTACCGAAACCTGGCTGCATACACCTGGCTGATATTCACCAGCGCCAATGGTGTGCGCCTGTTCTTCCAGGAAATGCAGCACTCCGGCATGGATTACCGCTTGCTGGGTCATATAAAATTTGCCGTTATCGGCGACGGCACAGGCAGGGAACTGGCAAACTTCGGTTTCCATGCAGACTATATGCCGGATTCCTTCTGTGCCGAGGCACTGGCCCGGGGACTGGCATCCATCCTTACAGACAGCGACCGCATCCTCATTGCCCGCTCCAAAGGCGGATCACCTGTTCTGACCAATATACTGGAAAAAGCCGGACTTGTTTACGATGACATTGTTCTTTACCAGGTGGAAGGCAGGCTGGTGAGTGAACAGAGGCAGGCGGAAGAGGGATTTGACTATATCACTTTTGCCAGCGCGTCCGGTGTAAGGGCTTATCTTTCAAGCGGCCTGAATATAAATCCCGGACAAAGGACAGGACAGACCAGGCTGGTATGCATCGGGGACATAACGGCAGGGGAGTTAAAAAAACATGGAATAAAGGCAGATATCACTGCCGGAACATACCATATACAGGGGCTGGTGCAGGCCATTGCAGATGACGCCATATCCCGCGAAGCGGAAGGTTCTGCATCCGTATAACCTGTAGTTATGAAAAATATATAAATAAAGTATAAAAAAAGTGTTAAAATATCATTGATTTCTCTGTGTTAAAGTGGTAAACTTCTTGACATCAAGAGTTTGATACTTGAGAAAAGCAATGACTGGGACATGTCATGGTTTCAGATTCCGGCACAGAGAGCAGCCCGGCTGGTGGAAGGGCGCGCGAGAGGAATCATGGCCTCACCCAACAGCTTCTGTTCTGAACCCCTTTCCCGAGAGAAAGGCCAGTAGGGATGGACGGGTTTCTTTCCGTTAACAAAGATTCCGGCTGACTGAGAGCAGCAGGAACTTAAGGGGCTGTCCTTTTACGGGGCGGCAAACAGAGTGGTAACGCGGATTGATTCGTCTCTGCATCGCAAGGTGCAGGGACCTTTTCTTTTTACAGGGCCGGTTATTGTTCTTTTCAGTGCAGGGGGCTTAAGCAGGACGCAGAGGCATTTCCCGGACAAACTCTTTGAAACCTACTTTATATACGTGAGGAGACTTGATGATGAATGGTTTAGTTATGATGCTTTTAGCCGTAGTGGTATTAGGCGGTGCCTATCTGATTTACGGCAGATATCTGGCAAAGAAATGGGGCGTTGACCCCGATGCAAAGACCCCAGCCTATGAGATGGAGGATGGTGTGGACTATGTGCCGGCTGATACCAACGTGGTATTCGGCCACCAGTTTGCCTCCATTGCAGGAGCAGGCCCCATCAACGGCCCCATCCAGGCCGCTATGTTTGGCTGGCTGCCCGTTATGCTGTGGATTCTTCTGGGAGGCGTATTCTTCGGCGCGGTTCAGGACTTTGCCGCCATGTATGCTTCCGTCAAGAACAAGGGACGTTCCATTGGCTACATAATCGAGGTTTATATCGGCAAGCTCGGCAAAAGGCTGTTCCTTTTATTCACCTGGCTGTTCTCCATCCTGGTAGTGGCGGCCTTTGCTGACATTGTGGCAGGCACATTCAATGGTTTTGATGCAGCCACAGGCGAGAGAATCGCTGCTAACGGAGCCGTTGCCACCACATCTCTTTTATTCATTGCATTTGCAGTGGTACTGGGATGCTTCCTGAAGTATGGAAAATGCAGCAAGCTGGTAAATACCCTGGTTGCCATCGGACTTCTTGTTCTGGCTGTCGCCCTTGGACTGGCATTTCCCGTCTATGTGCCCCAGAGCGCATGGCTCATTTTCGTATTCCTGTATGTGATTGTTGCCTGCGTGACTCCTGTATGGGCTCTGCTTCAGCCCAGGGATTATCTGAACAGCTACCTGCTGCTGGCCATGATTATCGGTGCGGTTCTGGGAATATGTGTTTATAATCCGGCCATCAACCTTCCCTCCTTTACATCATTTGTGTTTACAGATGCAAAGGGAAATATTTCCTATCTGTTTCCAACCCTGTTCGTTACAATTGCCTGCGGTGCCGTATCCGGCTTCCATGCGCTGGTATCCTCCGGAACAGCCAGCAAGCAGATTAAAAATGAAAAGAACATGCTGCCGGTATCCTTTGGCGCCATGCTGTTAGAAAGTCTTTTGGCCATTACCGCGCTGATTGCTGTCGGTGCGCTGGCTACCAGTGAAGGCCTTCCAACCGGAACACCTCCACAGGTATTTGCCAAGGCCATTGCCATGTTTCTTACCACATTGGGAATGCCTGATTCCATCAGCTATACACTGATCACGCTGTCCATTTCAGCCTTTGCCCTGACCAGCCTGGATTCCGTGGCGCGCGTGGGACGTATTGCTTTCCAGGAATTTTTTACCAACGACGATATTGACCCATCAAGGCAGAGTTCCCTGAACAAGGTGCTGACTAACAAATATTTCTCCACCATACTGACCCTGGCTCTCTGCTACGCATTATCCAGGGCAGGTTACGCGAGCATCTGGCCTCTGTTCGGATCTGCCAACCAGCTGCTTTCCGCGCTGGCCCTGATTGCCTGCGCCGTATTCCTGAAAAAAACACACAGACAGGGCGTCATGCTCTGGGGGCCCATGGTTATCATGCTTGGCGTCACCTTTACGGCCCTGAGCCTTAAAATCAAGGACCTTATATCGGCCCTGTCAAGCCAGTTTGTATTCGGCAACGCGCTTCAGCTGGTGTTCGCAGTTCTTCTTCTGATTCTGGGCGTGATTGTTGCCTTTGAGGGCATCCGCAAGCTTTTGGATAAGGATACAGAGGCAGATAAGGCAGCTCCAGGCAAGGGTGTGACTGCGTAGAGGGTGTGACCGCCGCATTGTTTATCTGCAATAAAAGGATGCAAACTCTGTAAAGAGAACATGCATCCTTTTATTGTGTTTTAAGCAGAACCCATCCGAAGATGCCGGCAGCGGATTTTTTGGAAAACCGTTCAATTTCTATGTTCATTTTACTTGAAAAGCCAGGACAGGTAATGCATAATGATAAAAGATGAACCCTCTGATATCTTACTGAAACAGCTTCAGCAATACGGATTGGGGTTCAGGAAAGCAGGACTTCACATGAAACACAGATACAAATGGCTCCGCATACTGGCCGCTCTCGTTGTCATGACGGTTTTTGCTGCCGGTATCATGGCTTATCTGATATGGAGTGGACGGATTCTCTTAAACAATCCTTCAAAAACACGTTATCCGGTACGTGGTGTGGATGTATCTCATTACCAGGGCGAAATTGACTGGAAGGTGCTGGGACAGCAGGATATTGATTTTGCTTACATCAAAGCCACAGAGGGCAGCTCCCATGTGGATGAGAAATTTTCTCAGAATTGGTCAGAATCGGCCCTGTCCGGCCTGGCTGTGGGAGCATACCATTTTTTCAGTTTTGACAGCAGCGGGAAGGACCAGCTGGCGCATTTCATCCAATGTCTGCCTGACAGGGAAGGGATGCTTCCGCCGGCAGTTGATGTGGAGTTTTACGGTGACAAGGCTGCCAATCCTCCAAATCCGGCGGACGTGGAGCAGGAGCTTGGGGCCTTGCTGGAAGGACTGGAAGCACAGTATGGGATAGTCCCTGCAATCTATGCCACGGAGGAATCCTGGAACCTGTACATCCGCGGAAGGTTTGACCGGTATCCGCTCTGGATTCGCAACGTAAAAACAAAGCCCCGCACCGAAGGGGAACCATGGCTGCTGTGGCAGTATACCAACCGCCAGCGTCTTGGGGGATATGAGGGAGAGGAGACATTCATTGATATGAATGTGTATTGCGGGAGCCGTGAACAGTGGGAAAACTGGTACGGGAATCGTAATAAATCGTAAGGAGTGCCCAAAGACTTTTCTTGCTTCTCCTGCTATACTTTTGACAAAAGCCGTTGGCGGGATTATCCCGGTTTGGAAACAGATAAAGGGGCAGGTAAGGAGGAGCAAATATTTTATATGGAACCAACAACAGAAGAAAAAAACGGACAAAACCAGGAGGACAGACAGGATACAGAACCAAACAGCAACAAACCTCATAAGCCGGGAAAGGGCAGATACATGATTGTGTCAGCCCTGGCCGGCATACTGGTTTTAGCTGCCGTCCTGGCTGTATTCATGACAAGGCACAGGGAGACCGGCAGCGTTATAGCCGGGATGGATTACCACGAAGCTGCTGTGGATAATAAAATCTATACCTCGTATTCCCAGCATGATACGCGCTGGAGCAGCAATCCTCTGGGCAGTTCAAAGGACACCATGGGAAGTTCCGGATGTCTGACCAGCTGCATCGCTGCATCCCTGACCGCTCAGGGAGTGCACAGTTTTTCGCCGGGGGAACTGAATCAGATTTTCAATGAAAATAAGGTTTATAATGACCGCGGAGCCATTGTGTGGAAGGAACTGGAACAGGCATTGCCCTATGCCAGGGTCCGCCTGGACTGCGGTACCACCAGCGAGAGCATCGACCGCCTGCTGGACGAAAAAATGTATCCCATTGTAAAGGTAAAACGTAAAAGCGGGGCCGTGCACTGGATTATGCTTACGGGTACGGAAAAGGATACTCTCGATATCACAGCCATGGATCCCATTGACGGTTTCGTCCATATGAGTGATTATGATAACCGTATCTATGGCATCAGGGTGGTAACCGGCAGCGGGAAATCATCGGAAACAACAGGAGGGGAGACGGAAGCATCAGGTAAACCCCTTGAAGTTTCTGGCACCTTGTCTGGACAGGGACAGGATAAAACCGGTAAAACAGAGGACAGGGATACAGCCGCAGTGACAGGCAGGGCGGAGGAAGGATTCTGGAAAACAGAGGAAGCCTTTGCGCAGAAGGAGATTCAGCCTGTATCCTTAGAAGAACTTGGAAAGGCGCCTGATGCGCAGGGAATAGTATTTTTATCAGCCCTTTCCCAGAACAAATTCCGTCTCTACGGCTATGCAGGGCCGGCAGGACATTACGACGGTATTTACATCACGGACTGGGAGGGCAACATGAATTCATTTCCCTCCATTCCCTATACTTCTCCCCGGTTGATTCTTCCTAAAATGGGATGGGACCAGGAGAACGGCATATTGAAAGCCTCCTTTCATACCATGACTGGCACTTCCCTGTCCAGAGAGCAGTTTTATGCCTTTCTGCGATATGACACAGGACATCTGGAACCATATGAATTCCGGGAAGAGGACTATGAAAAACAGCTGGACCGGCGCCTGTCCTATAAACTCGACAAGGAGAAAAACATGGTCACATTCTACGATGAGTCGGAAAAAATCGTATCCTTACCCTTAGAGGACCTGGACAGCAGCCGCATCCGGGATGTCATTTATACGGATTTTGTGGCCTTTAATCCGAATCAGCCCGTGACAATGGCATTTACTCCTGGTTTTATAATAGAAGGAATGACAACCCCTCAATACCTGGAGCCGGATGTCCGTCTGGAAGCAGCCATTGATGTCATACGCGATTCGGATTCCAGCGGAGCAGATGTGGTAAAATTCCGTATCAGGGACATTGAAAAGGGCGGGAGCTGATTGTTGGATTCGATTGCTCTTCACGGCATTTGAGAATATTTTGGATATATAACAGCATTTTACGCTTAATTTTTCAATTTTCCTCATGGTAAAATTACAGAGTGAATTCGTGATTTCTACAAAACATTGATTTTGCAGCACC